>JADGBS010000018.1 GCA_015231325.1 Oligoflexia bacterium
CTACTAATGATGAGTCCAGACTGACGAAGGGGCTTGATTCTAAAGGTTGTGTGGTCTTGTCGAATAACAACTTGAAGGATCTTTCTCGATATATTGAGCTAGGGAAGACCTCAGTAGTGATTGTGCAGGATCTTTACTTTTTAAGAAAAGAGACTTGGGAAAGTAATCGTTCGTTAATTAATCAAGCGTTTCAAAGTTGGTTGACCGCCTGGAAGAATAAGGACATAGATCGTTATCTGAATTTTTATCATCCAGATTTTCAAGATTCTCAAAAAGGAGACTTGAAACATTTCAAACGTTATAAGGCATCCATTTTTCAGATGCAAGGAACTCCCTTGATCGAAGCGAGCGAAATATCAATATTGGCCTTTGAAAATTATGCGACCTTACTGTTTAAACAACGTTACAAGTCGCATACTATTGATGATGTTGGAAAAAAAATTCTCTACTTGAAAAAAGATGAGAGGTATCAGTGGAGAATTGTCTCAGAACTCTGGAGCAAATTAGATGGTCCGCCAGGGGTAGGGGGGAGAAAAGTTGTTGATGGCAGTGACCTTGGTCTCGCTAGTGCGTCCACTCATCGACCATTTAGTCCCAGCATGCGCTTTTTTCTAGACAGCAATAGTAGCTCCGGTGAAGGAGTTAATGCGAGTAATGCCACTAACGCCAGTAGTGCCTCAGGAGGGGGGATTTCATTATGATGTATTCGCCAACCAAAAATTTGACATTAGTGTTGTATGAGGATCAGCATCCGACCAGGTGTTTTGAGTTCAAAAAAAATCGTGCCAGATTGCTTTTAATCTTTGTTTCTTTATTGTTTTTGTTATTGCTAGTTTCTGGTATGTTTATCTTTTCCTATATTAGAAACGTAACCTTTGCGTTAGAAGAACAGCGACCTTTGATGGTGAAGGAATTTCAGAAAGAGAAGCAAGAGGTTATTGGGAATTTACAAGAGTTGGAAAAAAGTAAGCGCGAGCTGGAAGCGCAGAACATATTATTGCTCAACAAGTTAAAGGCGGCAAAAGGTGTAGAGATAGTTTTTCCGTTAATTCATCCGCCGCTTGGGAGTAAGGATCTTACTGATAAGCAATTATTATCCATTGATTCCTTTAAATTGAAAGAGCGGCCAGGAACTGCAGGGAGGTTATCGTTTGCCTTCAATTTGATTAGCAATAAGGAGAGTAAGGTTAGTGGTCACATTTTTATTCTTTTGAAATCCGGTGCTTCTGTCTCGATGTATCCTCCTCAGGGAATCGCCAGTCGTCATAATTTCGTTACTACTTTTGATAGTGGGGAGCCGTTTAGCGTCTCTCATTTAAGACCGGTGAACGCTAGCTTCAATCTATCTCCCGCTATAGAGAAGGGAGAGAAACTTAACAATCTGTGGGTGGAGATTTTGATTTTTGGTAGAGAGGGCGACCTTCTACTGAAAAAAACTATCAACGGTGCTTCTTTGCTGTAGTTGCCAATTAGTAGTTGCCAATTAGCTGTGGATTATTCATGGATCAAACTGAAAATTTTTTAGATTTAAGGCGCTCTGCTTTTACCTTTATGGCCGCCGATGGAGAGCTTAAGGGTGATTTTTCTTTTTCAGGAACGGTGAGGTTGGCCGCTACAATGGAAGGAACTCTTTCCATGCGCGAGGAAGGCAAGCTTTTTATTGAGCGTGATGGTTGTTTTAAAGGGTCAATAAACGGATATGATGTAGATATTTTAGGACGAATGGATGGAGAAATTCTTGCTCGAGGGAGAGTGATTCTTCGTCCGTCAGCAGTGGTCAAGGGAAAAATTATTGCTAAAGATTTGGTTATTTATCCAGGGGCGTTGTTGGATATAGATGGTGAGACTTATTCAGGAGATGTGGAAAAATTGGTATGAATACGATGAATATAGCGATGAATGTAGCGATGAATACATTGATATTGTTGATGACGGGGATTATCACCCATGTTGCGTTTTCGGCCCCCACTTTGCCTTCTTCACCTTTGAGCGAAATCAAACTCAAGGTAGAAAAATATGTGGATAAAAAGAACGGTTTGACTGTTTTGTTAGTCGAGAATCATTCTTTGCCGATAATTGCTTACACCACTTTGTTTAAAGCAGGATCTAAATATGAGAGCAAAGGCATAACGGGTGCGACCCATTTTTTAGAACACATGATGTTTAAAGGTGCAAAGAAGTATGGCCCTGCAGAGTTTGATAAGGTGATTCAAGGTAACGGTGGGGTGGCAAATGCATATACTTCTCACGATAACACGGTTTATCATCAGACTATACCTGCTCACCTTTTAGAAAAGGTGATGGATATTGAATCCGATCGCATGCAGAATCTTTTGTTAGAGAACAACGCTTTTGAAAAAGAGCGACAGGTGATTTTAGAGGAGCGCAAGTTACGTTACGAAAATTCTCCTCAGGGAAAACTTTATTTAACTATATATGAAAATGTTTTCAAAGGCACGCCTTACCAGGGGTCGGTGATCGGAAGCATAGAGGATTTGAAAACTGTCAGTAGGGCAGAAATTAAAAAGTATTTTCAACAACACTATTCTCCAGATAACGCCATTCTGGTGCTGGTAGGGGATTTTAAATCAGAACAAGCACTAGCGCTGGTGAAAAAGTATTATGGAGTGATTCCGCCCGCAGCTCCTACTGCGGCCGCGGTGACCGTGGCCACGCCGCCTAGCAATGTAGAGTGGAACTTGAATTTGCAATTGCATGGTAATGCAAAAAGTCCTCTTTTTTTTGTGGCATTCCCCGGTTACAAAATTGGTGAGCATCGTGGATATGTATTAGATCTTTTGAGCGCAATCATCGGCCTTGGAAATAGCTCCTATTTGATGCAAAAGTATGTCTTTGCCCCCAAACCGTTGCTCAGTTCAGTTAGTGTGGTGCATAATTCACTGGAGAATGCAGGAGTATTTTTTATTATGGGTGAATTACTAGACAATGTGTCCTTTGACTTTTTTCGGCAGGAACTCGACACAGAGCTTAAAAATATTTGCAGTCGTTCATTAAGTGAGCGCGCACTGGAAAAGGCCAAGAATCAGTACTTCATAAGTTATTTTGATAATTTAAAGGTCAATCTCGGGTTGTCGCAATTTTTAGGAAATTTTGAGTTCTATTTTGGTGACTACGCCCATTATGAAAAAGAGATCGCCGAATATGCAGCTATAACTTTATCGGAGGTGAAAGATCTTTGTCATGAAATTGTGGAAAAGCATCCGCATAGTTATTTTTCCATTTGGGAAAAATGGGAGGAACGCAATGAGAAGAAGTAGTTTTATTATGTTGTTGTTGGCGTTTGCGATGCAACAAAGTGCTATGGCCGAAGAGCTAGCGGCGGCGGTTAGCAAGTTCGATTGGAATGGGTTAGAGGTTACTTGGGTAAAAGACGAAAAATTGCCACTTTATCAAATGATTATTTATTTTGCCGATGGGGCATTGGGTGATGCATCAGATGCTACTGGTGAAAGTGAAGCGCTTTTCGATCTATTGGAAAGTGGTACAGACCGTTATAGTCAAAGTGAGATCGCTGAACAAGTTGACTATTATGCCACCAGGATTGGCAGTGAGGTTACCCACGAGTATTCTGTTTTGGCCGTCAGTGGGTTGCTCAAGGACCTGCCTCAGCACCTGAAGCTGATCTGCCATCTTTGGAGCAAAAGTAATTTTCCTGTTGCGGAATTACAAAAATATCAACAGCGAAAAAGTAGTGAACTGGAAAATTTATTGGCCAGTCCCGCCGGATTGGCAGATAGAGTTTTTAGAGCGTTGTCTTTGCGAGATACCCCCTATCAACGCCCTGCAGGAGTTACTTTATCCGGTCTTTTGGGATTGAGTAGTGAGCGCTTGAGAGCGCGGCAACGATTTTTTCATCAACAGGTAAACAAGCGTATCTACCTTTCTGGCCCGCAAGGGGTTTTGGCAGCAAAAGACATTCTAATCAACGAATGTGGTTTCAATGCTAAATTAAATCAAAATGCAAAGTTTGTGCGGCGGGTCGATGCGGCACCAATGCAACGACCAAAGTCGGGAGCCCGACAGAAGTCGGGAGCCCGACAGAAGTCGGGGCAGATTTACCTAGTGGATATTCCTCACTCGAATCAAGCACAGATTAAGATTGGTCGCTACTTAGAGCGTACACAAATTAAAGAACCTGATTTACTCAAAGTGGCCGCCAATTTTCTTGGAGGTGGAGGGACCATTTCTCGTTTGATGCAGGAGTTACGTTACAAGCGAGGTCTAACCTATGGTGCGATGGCAAACATAAGTTCCCAAAGAGATTATGGACGAGCAGTAATTGGTACTTCCACAAAATTAGAGAGCGTTGAGGATGCATTGCGGGTAATAAAAAAAGTATTGGCAGATAGTGCTCAAGGCAAATGGGAAAAATCTGCACTTACTGACTCTACTAACTATTTGGCCGGAAGTTATCTCTTCTCTTTTGAAGATCCAGGACAGTTTTTAACTCAAGCGCTATATTTTGATCACACAGAACGAAAGTACAAAGAGTTGTATGATTTTCCAAAGAAAATTTTAACTTATAAAGAGAAAGAGATTGCCGAGCAGATTAAAAAGGTGTTCAAATGGGAAGAGCAAACGGTGGTGGTTTTAGGATCTATTTCACCGGCATTAGAACGCAAGTTGCGCACCTTGGGTAAAGTTCAAAGAGTTAATTATCACGATTATTTATGATTATTTATGATTATTGATTTACACACCCACACAAATTTTAGCGATGGTGCTTTATCAATAGAGCAACACTTGGAATTGGCCGGTGCCAGAGGTTATGATTACATCGCGGTTACCGATCATGTGACAGCGGAATTGATTCCGCAGATTTTACCTTTGATTATTGATGGCTGTCGGCGGTTTAACCAAAATACCCACCACAAATTGCGGGCACTGCCAGGGGTTGAATTGACTCATCTGCCGGCAGAAGAGATTCCTGCGGCCGTCACGTTGGCCAGAAAGTTAGGGGCCAAAATAGTGGGTGTACATGGGGAAACGATTATTGATGAAATAATTGTTGGCACCAACCATTACGCCATTGTAGGTGGTGCTGATTTTTTGGCCCATCCAGGAATTTTATCGGAGGAGGATGCACGTTTAGCTGCAGAAAAAGGGATATTTTTAGAAATAACTTCGCGTAAAGGGCACTCACTTACCAACGGAAGGGTTGCAAAATTGGCCATTCAATATGCGGCCCCGATACTAATCAATAGCGATGCACACAGAGGTTTTGATTTGTACGATGAGGTTCGTTACAATAAAGTTGCCATAGGAAGTGGGTTGACTTCAGAGCACGTAAGAGAAATATTGGAACGAGCACTGAGGTTGGTGCAATCGCGGTTGTAGAAAATAATTTGGATACCTACGATTGAACACCTACGATTGAATACCTATTGTCTGTCTCGCCCGCTTTAAAGTTCGGTACGCCAGCGGCCGGGCTTTCTCTGCTCCTTCTCTTAATATGCTATCGATCTCATCCCGGTGATTCGTGTAGTACAAATATTTCTCACGTGGGTCATGTAGAAATTCTTTCAGTAAATTAGATAGAGCTTCCTTCGCATCCCCCCAGCTTATTCCTTGCAGAAATGCAGATCTAAAATTTTGAGTACGTTCTTCATCTGCAAAAACGCTAAAGATCTGAAAAATGCTGGAGGTATTAGGGTCCTTGGGTTCATTGGGGCCGGAGGAATCAGTCTTAATACGGGCGACTAGTTTTTTTATGTTATCAGCAGGAGCAAAAAGTGGAATGATATTATCATAACTCTTGCTCATCTTGCGGCCATCTAACCCGGGGATGATTGCTGCATTGTCGCGTATAAACGACTGTGGTAAATTGAATGTCTTCTTGTAGCGGTTGTTAAAGGACTCTGCAATATCTCGAGCAATTTCAACGTGCTGAATTTGATCCTTACCAACAGGAACCAAATCAGTATCAAACGCCAAAATATCTGCTGCCATCAGTACTGGATAGGTGTAAGTCCCAATATTGATACCATCATCCGTGTCTCGTCCATTTTTTTCGTTATCGGCCACGATCGCCTTATAGGCGTGCGCCCGATTCATCAAACCCTTGGATGTAAGGCACGCAAGAATCCAACTTAATTCAATAATTTCAGGAATGTCACTTTGGCGATAGAAAATAATTTTATCTGTGTTGAGACCAAAGGCCAACCAGGCGGCTGCCACATCGTAAATACGTTCATTGAGAATTTTTTTATCTTGGATTTGTGTTAGACCGTGATAGTCAGCGATAAAGAAAAAAGAGAAGGTGTCCTCTTGAGAGGATAGTTCTAATCCGGGTTTAATAGCACCAAGATAATTTCCTAGATGAAGAGTTCCTGTAGGTTTTATACCAGTAAGTATGATCTTTTTTTTTGACATCGAAAATCCCTTTGTCTGTTCGTTAGTAGTTGTTAATGCCAAAATGTACAAAAATTTTTCTTAAAAAATTTTCCTTGTATTTTCGTTATATAAAGATTAAAAATCTTCATAATTAAGTTTACCGCATAATAACATTTTTCATTGGAGAAAACTTATGAAAAAGTCTTTGTTCCTTTGCATCTTTTTTGGAACTGTGTTTTATTTGTCCACAGCGCTTGCGGTGAGTTCTTCTGTGAGTGCTGGTTACACGTTTACTGGAGAGCTGCCGAACGGATTAGTGAATGGGCAAAAAGTTTTCTACACTACGACTGCTAGTTATCGTAATGGAGTATTGACCATCACTTTCGATGGAGGTGCAGATTTTGAGTGGGTATGGTTATTTGCACCTGATCACAATCGAATGAGAGTCAAATCCGCAAGCGTGTGGAGCAGAGAGTTTGCTGGTTTCGTTGAGGGACAAAGTGTTACTTGGACATTTACTGTACGCAAGAATCATTCTGAGGCCAACAATGTTGGTTATGCTCATACTTGGGTAATTAAAAACGACGGTGAGGTTCCTTCTTTACCAGAGAATAATGAAGTCTCCTTGCCAACTCCATGGAGTGTTGTAACAGTTGGTGCTGACTGTGGAACTTCGCTGGTAACTTCTTCTGGTATTACTGACTATTATTCGCTAGAGGGTGCAATAGGTCATTATGATTTAGTTAATATAAGCAAAGACAATTTTACTTTTCCTCAGCGCGTGCAGAGTGGTGATTTTTTAGATCGTCTTTCCGCTTTTACTAATGATGATAATTACAAAGGATATACAATGGTTCGTGAATCATTGGATCCTGAAAGTAGATTTATTGCAGCAAGAACATATACTCTTACTTTTCCTGACCTTTATAATCCTACCCGAATTCGTTACGAGCAAAGATACGATATTCTTGTTCGTGAAGTTACTGGCGGAGTAATTAAGCAATTGAACGGCTCAGGATATAGCAGTTGGGAAAATACTGGAGTTTCGCTGGTATTGGTGAGAAAAGGCGACAATTTTTCTATATATAACAATTCCACCGGTCAATTTACCACCTCGGTCGCTACTGTCATATTACCGCTTCATAAAGAAGTTTTTTTAGGCAAAGCTATGTTTACTGAAAATCCCCGAGCAGTCTGGGGAAAAATGTCTTTCTCTTTGAAATAGATTGGTGTGTTGATAGAAATTAAGTTGATTTATATATTTCCGCCGATAGTGAATCGGACGGTTTCGTTTTTATCAGAAACTCGACGAACGTAATCCATATTTAGTTTAAGTGGAAACGTATGCGCCAATAGCAGATCAAGGGTTATTCCACCTCCAAACTCTTTATCTGTTTGGTAATCGTAATGGTAGTGGTAATTGTGGTAAAGATAGTTACTCAAAATACGGGGGCCAAAACGTCTAACTGATAAAAAGAATTTACGATAGTAGGCCCCATAATTAATCACAGTACTGAGCGCAATCCCTCCTCTCAGCCCATGGAATGCTTTGTTACTTCTGTCTCCTGGTACCGTTTTTCCTACAGATGCGATTAAGGCAGGATTGCTGCTGTCTTCTATGGGAACGCCAAAGGTGGTGGATATTTGATTTGCGTAATGGTATTCCCCTTCTAGCGCAAGAAATGATTCCCAGGGAAGTGCGATCATGCTGCCGATTTCTGTCGCCGCTTCTTTGCCTTGGTAGTTTTGTCTTCCTTCTAGGTGAAATTGCAATAGTTCATAAGGAAAAAGTGAGAGTGGACCACTGCGACTCTTTTTCAATAGCAGGGAAAGATACTTCTCGTAATATCCTGTTTCATATTCATGAATATAGGAAATCGTCGGTTTAATAGTTAAGATGAAGTGTGGCAGTATTTCATAAGGAAGGATTACTCCTGCCTCGATTGCAAGTTTGTTTCGATCGGATGACAACGGCGATGCAGGAAGGATACTGTTTTCTCTATTGTAATAATTTTGATAAAGGTGAAGGGTAGAAAACCAATTTAGAATATATTTTTCGTTGAGGTAAGTTAGGGAAAAGTGGTTGATGCTATTAGAGTGAAAGTATCGTTGGTAAGCAGCATCGATGTTTTGGTTATTGAAAACTCCTTCCGCAAATAAATGGTTTTGTTGCAAGGGATCAGAAAATTGTGCAACTAATTTTGTTTCGGTGGTCGATCCGGTAGTTCTATTTTTTTTAGAATAGTGCATATTCCAATTAGATAGACGCATGGCCGGTAGCATATGATACGACGAAATCTCTTCTTGAGGGAGAGGGATCGTCGCCGAAGGTGTTACTGCTGGTGGTGAATGATTATCCTTGTCCCATGCATATTCATAAGCTGCGGGGGAGGTGGGGGTTTCGGTTACTGTTATTATGTGGTAAATGTATCCATCTGGCGAAAATTCTGCGATAAGAAATCTATTATCGTCGATTAAACTAGCATTAGCAATGGTATCTAGTGGGGAGAGGCGCGAGAAGGAGTGATTTTTGCCGTTACAGGCGAAAAGGGATTCACCATACTTGGTGGCAGCAATAAAATAGATGAGATTCTTTGGTTTATTTACGTCAATCAGACGTCCGTAATGGCCATCGTACTCGCAAAGCTCCTCAGTTTTGTCGTTGCCAGTGCCATTTTGATTAAAACGATACAATACTCGTTTATTTTCTTTTTGCTTGAAGAAATAGGCGTTGCCCGTGTCATCTAAGATTGCACGAGAATTAACATCCCCCAAGTCTGAATTATCCGAATTATCTGCATTATCTGAATATTTTTTTAAAAATAAACGAGGAGAGGTAAATGATTTGTTTACGTCAAAATACAATTGTGTTGCAGCACGGATATCGTTTACGTCTTTATATTTATACTCCTCTAAAAATGAACGGTTTTTTCCCCAAAGGGAATAAAATGTCTCATCTTGTGAACGAGACGTAGATGAAGTGGCCGAATAATATTCATTATTCAGTATAAAAAGTTTTCCATTGGGGAGGTCGCTGTTGACTAGAGATACTTGTAATGTTTTTTTGTTGATGCTAGCAATTTGATTTTCTCTTCTGCCGTCACTATTGATCATAAAAAATATATTCTCTTGATCGCTATTCATTAGTGATTTGATCTGGGATTTTGCTAATATTTTTATATTGGGATTGTTGGTGAAATTACTAGCAACTTGCAGTGATGCCTCTTCTCTGTAGCTATCAAGAAAATCTGATATGGTCTGGGAGAAGCTTTTTCCGAAATGCTCCTTGAATGTACTATTTAAAATAATTGGTAAAAAATAATGTTGGCCATGCACTTTAAAAAACTGATTTGTTTTATCAATGCCGAATTTGTTTGCAAGATAAAGATTGTAATAACCACCGATGAGATATTTTTCAGCGCTGTATGGAAATGAGAGATGGGCATTCAGCAGTCTGGTTTCATCCAACAGATTTTCTTTGAGCAAGCGATAAAAAACTGCCCGTGCTGCCCCACTATAAAGTCGTCCGCCATTTTGAAATCGGGATTCATTGAGTACAGAGTTGCCTTCCAGTAGTAGTGTTGGCAAAATTATATTTGGTTGAGGAAATAGCGGGATAGGAATTATGGGATAGACAAAAAATAAGTAGGTACCAAAGATGCGTCTGGTGAAATCACCAAATCCTTCACTGGGGTTAAGCTGATAGAGGTGTCCCATCTCGTGAATGATAAGTCCTTTGCTCCAGGAGGTTTCTGCCATATCATCAACGAGACTGGTGCCACCGCTATAGTAGACGTTAGTGTTGAAGGGATATAGGGTAGCAAATGCGTTGGCAACTTGATTGCGATAGGATGTGAAGACCACGTTGGTTTTTCCGTAGAGTTTATATCCGAAACTTTTGTCATATTCCAACATAATTTGTCGGTGAAAATTAACCAGTTCCTCTAAATGAGTAGCGTGATCTTGGGAAAAGATATACAGAGCATTACTGGTATCGTTATCATATTTAAAGTAGTCTTTGTCATTTTTTGCTAAAAAGGCAAAAGAAGATAAGGGTGTAAATGGTAGAGCTGAAACAAATAGGATATGTAAGGTATAAAATAGACGTACCAAAATCGGCATAGCAATTTTCAATATAGTGCCCCATTGTCATCTGTTATTACGAAATGTTATTTTTATGTTACATTGAATTTAGCATGGAATTTAGTATTTTATTTAGTATTTAATCTAGCATTTAATTTAGCATTGATTAAAGTTATTGGATATAGTAATGTTTTTTATGTCGTGTTTTTTTATTTTTGTGGGGGGGAACGATGTCTATTTTTAAGAAGATGGTCGAAGTTCATATTTCGATTTTTGTTTCAATTTCTGTTTTGGTTGTTATTTTGGCAATATTTTCAATTTTGGGGCCATGGGGACGAGGAACTTTCTCTGCTTTTGCTAATAGCGACGATGAACAATTAATAGTCAACTATCAAATTTACCCTCAAGAAGTTCGAATAAAAATCATTGAAAAAATGAAAACGATGATTTCTGTTTATAACGACGTGACACAAAATCCAAATAAGTACATTGATACCATAAAAGTCTTAGTTCCAGAAATACCTACAAAAAAATTGTTAGAAAAGTCGGCGATAATTGTCTATTTAGAGATGGATAGGGGGAAGATTGTCGGAAAAATGATGAAGAATGGTGGTGAAAAAAAAGACAGCATAATTTTATATACTATTGATCAGATAGATTTTCAGCACGCATCGTTTAGATTTACGAAGATAGATGATCCTAAATTGGCAATGAAGGATGGTAGATTTTTTTTCCTTCGTTTGAAGGATCAATTTTCACTTTTTAATGATCGCTATTTTATGAAATTTCTTTCATCACTTTATGAATTTATTGATCCTAATAATGAAGCGTTTGCACAAGGCGACAAAACAGCAGGAGGATTGATGGATCCTGCGAACGACGAAATCTCATCCCAAATTGTGTTGAAGTACATCGAATCGCTTCCCAAAACAAACGCTGAAGATGTTGCATTCAGAGAGCATATGGCAATAAATTTAACTGCGTGTTTGGAAGAAAATGGTCTGTTATCAACGGAATCCGCCCAAGGGGATGAAAAGGCCAGTATTTGTAATCAAATAAATAAAATTCCCGACTCAGTAAATTATGCATCGATCAAAGGTCGGTTGCAGGCCATGTGTAGCAATATTACAAGTATGAAACATTTTAAGACTATTGCGGGAGTAGCATTGGGACTAGCAGCAGCTGCCGGACACGACTATAGAAGTAATGCCGAAGAGATGGGTGTGAGCTTCTCTGGAGAGTTAGCAGCGTTTCTGAGCGGCCCATTGGTGAAACCTGTCGTAGAGAGTGGGATATCACTAGTTAAAAAATATTCTGAAGAAACCATGGCCAGTCGGGGAATGGCGCGGACGGAGGATCCTTCTGGCCAGCGCAGCGAAGAGGCGGTAGGGGGAGTGGCCGCGGTGGTTGGGGTCGTAATGAGCGGTGTTCATGCTTATCAAGAAGTATCCGCTGCCGCCAAGATGGAGAAGGCAAGGAATACAGGGACCTTGACCTATTGTGTTTTGAAAAAAGAGTGTAATACGGAGTTAGATATACATAAACGTTTACAACAGTCATCAGTCGATGGCGGTGGTCCATTAGAGCATTTGAGCGGGACATTCAATTCCCTACATAACTTGCGCTCAACAACAGGTCCTGCCAGTTCTACCGATTTATGTGAAGTTCCAGCGTCAGTTCCAGTTCCAGTACCAATGCCAGAACCTATTATGCGTGTTGATGGCATGCTTGCGGCTTCCAAGTCATGTTTGAGACCACGAGGTACGAGCAGTTGTTTGGCCGCGAGGGCGATACAAAAGGAAGGCGGTTTTAGTGGAAAATTAAGTTCTCGTGCAGACAATATGGTTCATTCAGCAGCAATATTGGAATTAAATGGCATGTTGAGCGATAAAAATTCACAAAGCGATTATTACGAACAGTTAAGTGTCAAATACGAGACATCTGTCACTAGTGGTGGCAAGCATTTTGCTTTTACAAAACCTCAGGATAGAAAAAATTGTATCGCTGAGACAGCAAAAAATTGGGTGAAAAATAATGGAAAAGAGTGCTCCTGGTATGATGTTTTTTGTCAAGTCGGTAGTGTCCCTGAGAGTGAATTAAACAAAGATCAAAGTGGTAATCGCGAATTGCTAGAAAAATATGGTTTGGGCGAAATTGGGATGAGCGACAAAGGCCCAGTTTCTGTAGCAGTTAGTACTACTAAAGTTGCAGAGAACATATGTCAATGTTATGTAGATTGGAAAATCTGCCTTGCGGAGGTTAAAGAGAAATTGGCAAAAGTAAAAGAAGAAGAACCTGGTTCTTTTGGTGAAGAATACTCTCCAGATGTTACAGGTGATAGTGTGGCAGAGGTGGCAAGATCCTATGAAGGAGGAGCAATTAAAAAGCTTGGTCAAATGCTCTCAGGAGGTAGCAGCGCCGGAGAAGGGAGCGTGTGGTCAGCGGTGTTGGCCAATAGCGATCAACTATATAGTACGTTTGAACGTCTGATTGGTAAAAGTGACTATGGTCAGCTGGTGAAAGCAAAAGGTCTAGACAGTTTTCTATCTAATGGTGCGGAGCGGGCCATAAGTTACGCACAGAGGGATTTACCCATAACTGATGAAAAATTTCGCAAAGCTCTCTATGAATATTTGGGAGGGATTGAGCAAATAAAGAAAGCAATTGTACCAGAATCGAGCAAGCAATCCGATAAGCAAGCACAGAATATGAAAAAAGCGACAAAAGATGCGGATGCAAAAAATAGTGAAAAAAAGTCAAGTGTGGCATCGGCCGAAAGTATGGTGAAAAAGGCAAGCGAGGAGACTAGCAAAAAAGTTGAAAGCTCATATCAAGAATCACGGAAGAGGGTGATACCAAAGAATCGAGCGGGAAATTATACACGCGCGCGGAACGATGTGGCGAATTATTTGGGAAATGTAAAATCTTTAGGGGCGTCAGGCAATGCGGCCAAAATGAGGCATGCATATAAGGCAGCGAGATCGAGCAAGTACATTGATGAGAGAATGAAAAAGAATTTGGATAGAGTTCATAGTAAATATTATAGGAGAAGCGTAGGTCCGAAAAAATTTGATAGTCACGTAGATAATCTTCGCGCCGCCTACCGTAAGGTCGTCCATTAATATTAATATTTCAGATATTTTCGTTTTTTGGGGAGGAATAGTATGCATGTTTATGGATTAGATTCAAAAACTAAGAGTATGTGCTTTTTATTAGTGTTTGCTACGGCCTCAATGGCAGCAGCAGCAACAGCAGCTGCTGCTACTGTGACCACAACAGTAGTCGCAGAACAGCGAATAATTATTCGTTCAGATGATTGGATGCCATTTAGTGGAAATCCTAAATCTTCAAAACCTGGTTTAGTTGTAGAAATATTAAAAGATATTTTTGAAAATCAAGGATACAAAATAGATTATAAAGTTGTGCAGTGGATGACTGCCATTGATGGGGTGCGAAATGGTGATTTTGATGCCACCATTGGGTGTACTTACAAAGAGGTGCCCGATTTTATTTTTCCTAAGACCCCATTTTATCAGGCAACGTTTAGTTTTTTTGTAGAAAAATCTACGAACTGGCGTTTTTCTGGAGTGGCCTCCCTGGCCTCCTTAACCTCTCTTGCTTGCGTTGAGGAATATGGATACTCTGAGGAAATTGAGGAATATTTAGCGAATAACCATGAGAACAATCCTTGTATTGAAGGGAAGTTGCCATTGGTTACTAATATTAATCGTGTATTAAAAAAGCAAGCTATGGCACTGGTTGATGATGTGAATGTAGTCAATTGGAGAATATCAAAAAATAAAAAATGGAAGAACTCAATAATTTTCGCAGGGCAAAGTCCAACCAAAGAGACAGTTTATGTCGCATTTTCACCAGCGAAAAAATCCTCAATTGTGTATACGGATATTTATGATAGGGGAGTAAAGAAACTAGAGCAAAATGGAAAACTGGAGCGGTTATATAAAAAGTATAAGATAATTAGATAAGGAACAGGAACCTAATAAGTTCCCGTTCCTCAGTTACTTTGTGACGCGTCATCATGACGCATCATCCCATTCGAACGTTCCTAACTTTCGATTTTTTTTAAAATGGGAGGCAGCAAATATTCGGCCATGGAAAGATAGATATACTCCTGCGGGAAGTAATTGTGCAGCAAAGATTGCTTCCACTATATTTTGAAAGGCGTCACTGTCTTCTAGTTCTAGTGGACGCATCGCTCCGGTAAAAATTATTGGGACTTCAATCTTGCTTAAAGATTGTTGACAGTAGCGAGCACTTTGGTCGACCGTATCAGTTCCGTGTAAAATTACTATGGGAAGAAGTTCTGGGATAAATTGTTCAAGTACCCTTACTAACTGTTCTCTGTCTTTGTCATCCATATAAAGAGAGTCTTTGGCCAAGACAGGTCGTACTTCTACCTCGGTGTAGGGAAGGCGGAGTCTTGATAGTACTTTGGATTCCACTACAGAATAGCGGTTAATAAGCAAACCATCGTTTTCATCATAGGTTTTTTCAATAGTACCGCCGGTGGTAAGGATGATGATTTTAGTCGGGTGATTATTGGGTTTTAATTGTAACCAGTTACTATTTTGTTGGCCACTCACAAGCTAATCTCCTTTAAGTTTTTTTAAGTTTTATTCGAAATATCTATGGTGAATGTATAGAACTAACTGCAGAAATAACTGCATCGAGGATACACCACTTTTACTACATATGTTATGACAAAAGTCATGGCCTAATGTTAATATACAATAGGGAATTATCGATATTCAGATTAGAGGTAATTATGTCATTTAATATTACTATGGGCCGTATGTTTATTTTATTATTTTTTCTCAGTGTTACTATTCCTATGAACGTTAAGGGCGAGGATACGTTGAGCGTCTGTGCGGATATTTGGATGCCATTTAATGGCGATCCTAAATCTAGTACACCCGGATTTATGGTGGAGGTTATAAAGAAAATTTATGCTGAATTTGATGTTAAGATCGATTATAGATTAATGCCTTGGGCCAGAGCAATAAAAGAGGTTCGTACGGGAAGTTGCATTGCTTTGATTGGTGCCTACAAGGGCGATGCGCCCGATTTTATTTTTCCGCAGGAGTATTTTTCTTTAGGGACAGATGGTTTTTTTGTACTAAGTAAAAAATCTGACTGGCAGTATCAAGGGATCGACTCATTGAAAGGTATGAAGCTGGGGTGTATTCTCGATTACTCTTATGGGGAAGAGGTAAATGAATATATAAAATCTTATCCGAAACAAGTAGATTGCATAGGTGGGATTGATCCTTTGTTGCAAAATATAAGTAAACTGAGTGCAGGAAGGATTGATATTCTAGTAGAAGATATTGCTGTCTTTAATTGGATACTAGATGAGAAAGACATGACAGGAAAAATTGTTTTGGCAGGTACTGGTCAAAAGAAAATGCCCCTTTACATTGCCTTCTCTCCCAAAGCTATGCGATCCAATATATTTGCAACGTTCTTTGATAGAGGGATGAGAAAATTGTCAAAAAGCGGAGACTTGGCAGCATTAAAGAAAAAGTATAAGATTACACAATGAACCATAGTGCGGACTTCGTCCGCTCGCGACATGAAGTCGTGTGCTTAGGAACGAGAACTTAATAATTTCCCGTTCCTTATTTTTGACAATGGGGACAAAAGTAACTTCCTCGGCCGTCTTGGAATATTTTTACTACTTTGTTAACTTTACAAATTCCACAATACTCTTGTCGAAAGACAACTAGTTTATTGAGCGCGGATCCTTCCTCTCCATGAGTGTTTTTATATGCCCCATCAAAGGATACTCCTTGTCTTCTTAGTGAGACGGTTAGTGCGCGAAAAAGTGCGGTCTTTAATTTAGGTATCTCCACTGCTTTGATATCCTTCCCATTCCGCAACGGATGAATCCCCGCACGTGCCAAAGTTTCACTTGCAAGGTAATTACCGATGCCGGCGATGAGATGTTGATCGAGGAGTATTTTTTTAATAGAACGTCGGGGGTATTTTTCAATGATTGTGGACAAATATTCGGTGGTTAATTCTGTAGAAAGGGCATCTATTCCCAAATTATTTTTTATGATCAAAAATTCTTGGGCGGAGAGGAGCGCGATTTTTCCAAAGCGTCTGGGATCGATGTAACTCAAATAAATTGGTAGCGGGAGTTGTGTTGGATCTGCTGGAGATACTGGTATCAGCGATAAGGTCAAGTGAGTATGTGCAGCGAGATGGGCAATGTCCGAATGTAGTAACCAACGTCCGCTCATACCTAAATGAGAGAGAAGATATTTAGTATTTTTATTTTTTGAAGAAAGATGCACATGCCAAAAAAGGTATTTTCCTTTGCGCTCCAGATCAAATAAAACAGAATTGGCCAGCGATTTTATGAGGCCCTTTGGGTCCAAAAAAGTATCTAGATATTTACCAGCAATTACTTCTTTGATTTTCAATGGAAGAAGGGCATGAAGCTCTCTACGTATGGTTTCAACTTCTGGTAATTCTGGCATTTTTGTTAATTATGATAGTTATGGTAATTATTATAGTTACGAGTTTTTCAACACAATATTTAAAATAATATCAGCAAGTGTAGAACAGCTCTCTACCACGCTCTCAATATCTCGGTAGAGTCGGCCTAGTTTTACCATAGTCAGGGCATCATCCTGCTGATTAGAAAAAAGGTTTTCAATAGCGTCTTTAAGCTCGCCATCCATCACGCTCTCAAGATCATGAATTTTTTTTCCGCTAGCAGTGGCCAGTCGTGGGTTAGCATCCTTTTTCAAAGTTTCTACCGAATGTTTTAATTCATTGGTAATCTGCACTAGCAGTTTTGCCTCTTTTCTCAAGTAGTCGTTGAACTCTTTAAGTTGATAATATTTGGAATTTTTGATCGCTTTGGTAATTTTTTTGGTGATCTTGTTGATAAAGACGGCCACCGTTTGGATATCTTCGCGATCAAATGGAGTAACAAAGGTCAGATTTAAGCGTTCCAATGTTCGGTGAGTGACCTCGGCAGATTTATCTTTCAGCTCACGTGCCTTATCAAGTTTTTCCTCAGTCATTCCTGATTCGTATATATCTGCCAGCAAAATTGCTGCGTCGTGAGTGAGTGCAATACTCTCACCAAAAAAAGCATAGAAGAGTTTCTCCTCAGGGGGAAGTAACTTTTTTAGGAATTTTAGCATACCAAAAATCTCCTCAAGAATCACCAGTATCTCAATCTATGTACAAACCAAGAACGAAGTACGTGATGAAGTAAGTGATGAAGTACGCGATGAAGTACGTACTAAGTACTAAAATCTTCGAATTTAATAATAACATATCGCTGGCCATTTTTACCATAAGGCCATCAATTTTGGCGAGAATAATTTATTGTAATTTAATTGCAAGAGAGAACATTAGAATCTAGAATAAGACTGTATGGTCATACATTGTTTTAACTTTTTACGAGGATTTAGTTAGAGTGTTTGAGTATTTATTTATTAGGACTAGGAGGTTCTTATGAAAGGACTAAGCTTAAGCTTGAAGAGAACGGCGATATTTTTGTGCTTGTGCGTTGGAATGCTTGCTTTGAATCCCTGCGCCTTTACTGCGGAAACCCTGAGCATTCGTGCCGATGTTTGGATGCCCTACAACGGTGAACCTGCTGGTGACGTAGGGTATATGGTTGAAGTGTTGAAAAAGGTCTACTCAGAGTTTAACGTGGTTATCGATTATCAAACGATGCCTTGGGCACGAGCGATAAAAGAGGTTCGGGATGGAAATTTCGACGCAGTGATTGGAGCGTATAAGATGGATGTTCCCGATTTTGTCTTTCCTCAAGAGCACTTTACTATTGGTGGAGAGGCCTTTTTTGTATTGAGTTCTAAAACCTGGGAATTTAAGGACCATAGTTCGCTAAAGCAGCAGAAAATGGGATGCATCAAGGATTATTCCTATGGTGAAGATATTGACAAATATATTAAAGAAAATCCGACCATGGTGGAGTGTGTTAGTGGCGATGATCCATTGGAACAAAATATAAAAAAATTGATAGCTGGCAGGATCGATGTCTTAATTGAAGATGCTGCAGTTTTTTGGTGGAAAGTGCATAGTATGAGCGGGATTAAGGAGAAGGTGAAATCTGCAGGGAGCTTAGGAAAAAATACTCCTATGTATATTGCCTTTTCTCCCCAGGATAAGAAGAAGGCCAAATCTAAGGAATATGCAGACAAATTTGATCAAGGTTTCAAAAAATTAGTTGCCAGTGGGGAGATCGCCCGTCTTAAAGATAAGTACAAGATAGCTAAGTAGTTATTGGTAGCTGGCCAGTAGTTTCACGCGAACTTCCAATTTTATTTGTTGAATTTGGATTTCAGTACTCTCTGGGAGTTGTGAATTATTTCCCTTTGCGAGCATGAATTGACCATTATATTTTGGCATTGGATCAGTTTGTCTAGGTAGTTCCTCCACATAACTCACCCCTATATTTTTTTTCTTCAAGGCATTAATCATATTGTTGGCCTTAGCTTCGGCGTTGTTGATTGCTTCAGTATAAAGCTGGTTTTCCATCTGTGTTTGTAGTGCAGTAGTGATCCGTTGCGAAAGCGAGTTGATTTCTACATCTTCAATGGCGCTTAATTCTGCCAGGAGTTTTTTTAAGGACTCAAAATTATCGATAGTAAGCTTTAGCCGGTGGGAGAGTTCATATCCCTTGGTTATATTTTTGTTATTCTCCCAGACTTGCCATTTACCTAAATGATATGACTCGGTAACCAGCTTTTCTGGGGTAATCGTTGCTTTTTTGAGTTCTTCTTTGATGCTTTGCATCCTTTTATCTTGCAAAATTAATATTTCTTCCTTGGTGGTTTTTTGCAGGTGGACGCTTAAGTAGATGTCAAATTGATTAGGGATAATATCTTTGTAAGCAAAACCGTATACTACTACCGTGTTGAAAGGCGGGAGCTCTGGTCCCAGAGTGTCTGCCGCTTTTGCCTGATTGAAAACCTGGTTAGTCACAATATGCGACAAAATTAGCGGTGACATTAGCATGGAAATAAATGAAATAAAGAGAAAGATAATGATTTTGTTAAGTTTCATAAGAATATCTCCTTCATATATTTAGTTCCAGATAGAACTATATACTATAATACGCTCCTTCTTTTTATTTGGAAATAAAGAATAGAGAATAGCGACAGGAGGCGATTGAATGAAATGCTGTGTGCAACCATTACTTTTTGTTATTGTAGTAAATTTTTGTACTCTCTTTTGCGTGGAGGTCGAAGGCCAAATTCCCATGGAGGAAATAAAGGGGATTGATCAAGTAATCTGCCCTCAGTATCGACGCTACTTGTCCCCAGTTAGAGGAATTACTTTTTCATCTGTAGTGGACAACCTCTATCGTTATGGCGATCTGCAAATACCCATAGTAAAGTTAGTTCATTTATTGTTTTATCAAGATGACCCGTTCACCATTCATCCTAGTGTACAACATAGCAACGTGGCACATAACCTTGGGGCCCGAACTATAGGGAAGATGTTAGCAACCATGGTCGGCACGCCCGCGAACACGCCTGCCCCCGTATTAAAAAAGCGACTGATGGAGCTCATCAGTAATGATGAGGAGTATAAGCAAAATTTGCGCCAGGGGAATCGGGAGTTTGAAAAATTTCAAAAGCGAGCAAGTACTAACATTTTCGGAGTGGGGGGCCCGGATTTACAGCGCGAAAAGAGCAGGTTGAATCCCAATTTTGCTCATAAAGAATTGGCAGTTTTTGTGGATACTATTGTGGATAGTATTGTGGATAGCACGTTTATGCCGTCGATATTTGTCGAAGCAGAGGCGGGTGCGCCAGCGGGTGCGGCAGCGGGTGCGGCAGAGAATGTATTTAGAGTGATGACCAATTTGTTATGGAGAAAAGTGTCGTCAAAAAGCGAAATACTGCAGTATTTTCATGGTTTGCGGGAAGGAGGAATTCCCTCTTCGTCGATTGTCATGCCTGAGGATAGTCAGTGGCACCAACGGTATCAGTGGGAGAGTTTTTCAGCAAATTTTTCTGCAGCAAATTTTGATGATTATGAGGGTGTGCTCTATTATTTAAGTCAGGTCCGCGGAGTACCCTTCTTTGGATATTCTCCGATCAAGTTTTTTTTACCTCAAGGTGTTCAATGCAGTATTACCGATTGTGTTGAAACCTCAATACGTAATTTTTTAAACCATCTCCTTTTTGTGGCGGATGAGAAGGTTTTTCGTGTAGAAATATTGGAACGGATGTCGACGGTAGTAGTAGTTTTACCGCAATTGATTGATTTTTATCGAAAATATAATTCGGTGGAGAAACAGGAAGGAGCAGAAGCTAGACGGGCCTTCGCGCAATTGCTTTCGGGGTTAAACAAAAGGGAGGAAGACGTGGACGATATGATAGTTTACAGGGCGCCATTAAGTTCCTTACGAGCAGAAAAAATGTATGGACTTAGTGCTGAAGGTGGGGCCCATAATGTTCTGAAAGTGTTTAAAAAACTTTTTCGAGGCGTGAACAGTTGGCAAGAGCTGTCTATGGCATTTAGAAGTGCAGGTGTTACTGTTGATTTCGATTTTAGTGGAGTGCTCTCTACTGGAAAGGGGGATTTGATTTTTACGTTAAATGGCGATCGTTCTGTGCTGTCAGGGTATCGGTGGTCTTTCTCTCCTGCACATGCTTATTTAACGGAGCGTGGAGGAGAACCGGAGGGCATTCCCCAGAGGTTAGTGGAGATGGTGCCGGTATTGGAATCGTATTACGCGAAGGGCGACATCAGGGGAGGCGTGGAGAGGAGGGAACGTGTGTTGACTGCGTTGGATTATTTTTCCTTATTCGATCCTCGAGATATTGGTTTTCAAAATATCATGGGGCAAATTGTTGATGTTGAGGGGATGTCAAATATGGAAAAGGGATCAGTGCTTTCTCGTTTGATTTTTTCGTTAGAACTTAATAGTGATGTAGAAAGGTCCTTTGTTGCGGAAAAGGTCTTGTTGTATGCTGAAAATTTAGTGGATACGCCTCCGCTGAATATGCTATTGAAGAATATTATTAATGGTATAACTGATGAAGATCTTTTTCGGAAAGTGTTGCGTAGGATTTTTTCAGACCATGTTAGGCAACCATATCAGACACAGGCATTTTATTCATTGATTAAGCATCGCTACTCAGCTGTTTGGCAAAAACTTTTACAGCAGCAGGTGCCACAACAAGAGCTATTGACCTCTAGTGAGAGAAGATCACTGTTGTATATTGCTTTCATTGCGTTGCACGAAGGGGTAGAGGAATTTTATTCTTGGGCCCATCCACAACTGCTACAGCAGCAACTGCTACAGCAGCAACTGCTGCAGCAACTGCAACTGTTGCCACAACCACTGGATTTGGAGAACACCCTCTATTGTTGTGATATACTAGCGCAAGTAGTGGATAGGGGAATAACTTCTTTGTATCATTTAATTACTAATAATAATCTGCTAATATGTGACAAGAGCACAAGAGGATCAATTATAAAAAGTATTCTTGCTCAGCACAGGACGGAATTTTATTACTTAGTTGATTTGCGCTCATTGTTTTTGAGTGGTAGTTATGAGCACAATGTGGATGGACAATTGCTGTATGAATTGGTGGAGTTGATATTTACTAATAAACTGCAGGATTTGTATTCGCAGGTTTCAATGGAGCTATTAAGTCTGCTGTCAGATGAAAAACGAAGTGAACTTTTATCCATAAGAGGATTGTAATTTGTAAAAGGATAGTAAAGGACAGTAAGGGTATTTTGTTATGCGTTTGGTGTATTGTGATATTAATGGAAATATTTTTGACAGTGCGGACCATGGTCCAGCGTTACGTTATGGTAGACGGTTTCGTTCATTGGGCGATGCTTACCGTAATGACGACTTGGCGCAGCAGTTGATCCCTCTTCCCTTTGGGAGCTATCTTTTTTCCTTACCTCATCGGTTGCCGATTTATTATCCTCACCACGATCGCGGTGGGCAATCGCCGTATCAGATTTTTCGTCCAGGAAAATCTGGCGAGGAGGCCTGGGCAGCATCGGCGTTTATTAGTTCTGGATATTTGCGTACGTATCTTCCGGCCTATATCCGGCCAGTTGTGCGATCAACGGGCGTTGTTCCAACGCTCTCTCTTTGGGCCTATAGCGCTGTTTTTTTCGATTCTCAAAGTGAAAAATTTTTTGTTCCGGCAATTCGCATCGATCAAGATCAGCGTTCTGATCCTCAAATTCATCAAAATGATGAGGAGTTACAGAAAAAAATTGAGGAGTTGAAAAAATTTTATCCTGACAATCGTTTGGTGGGACAGTTGGCGTTTTGTGCGAGTGAGTATCGCTGTTTGTGCGCGCGCAACTTCTTTCTCAGTCGATATGAGGCCCCAATACCGACAAGTCCCAACTGTAACTCTCGTTGTCTAGGGTGCCTTTCGGAAGGGCACACTAATGTGCAAGCGCCGCAACGGCGATTGAATTTTGCACCTACACCGCAAGAGATTTCACAGGTGATCATCCATCACTTGCAGCGGGTTGAGCATGGGGTGGCGAGTTTCGGTCAGGGATGTGAAGGGGAGCCTTTGCTGCGGGCAAAGGATTTGGAAGAGGCCATTCGGATGGTTAGAGGCAATTGTGATCATGGCACCATAAATATCAATACCAATGGGTCTCGTCCGGATATGATAAAGTCATTGGCGACTGCAGGATTAAATTCTATACGAATCAGCCTCAATTCTTTTAATCCGGACTACTATCAGAGATACTATCGTCCACATGGTTACAGCTATAGTGATATTATTAACAGCATAGAAGAAGCATTAGCAGCAGGGCTGTTTGTTTCCTTGAATCTTTTTTTTCTGCCAGGTTTTAGCGACAGTAAGGGGGAGGTTGAGAGGCTCTATAAATTTTTAGAGCGTTATCCTGTCTCTATGATTCAAACTCGTAATCTTAATATTGATCCAGACTACTATCTTGATCAGATAGGTTTTAAGGATGGTGAGGAAGAAGGGAGTTTTGGGGTATATCGGTTGATTAATATGCTGAAGCGTGATTTTCCTCAGGTAAGGTTGGGTTACTACAACCCGTATCTATAACTAGACCTTAATAAATAAACCTTAACAAATAAACTTTTATTGATACAGGGTTGACGCCTGTGGATTTGTTTCCATCTTTGAAAGGTTGGCAGTACGGGAATTATAAAATTCAAGATTTATGATATTCAGGATTCAAAAATTAATTATCAACTTAAGGAGATTTATTTATGGCCGGTCGCAAGGGGAATATCAGTGTTAATACTCATGATATTTTACCGATCATTAAAAAGTGGCTTTATTCGGAGCATGATATTTTTTTAAGGGAGTTAATCTCTAACTCTTCAGATGCGATCTTAAAGCGCACAATTTTGGGTAGAACCCTTAATCAGGAGTTGCCTGGCCCAAGAATTGAGGTAGAGGTGGATCGCGAGGCGAAATTGATCCGGGTGCATGACAATGGCATCGGGATGACTGAAGAGGAGGTGGAAAAATATATTGCTAAGTTGGCCTTCTCCGGGGCGCAAGAGTTTGTCGAAAAGATGCGTTCAATGGGCGCCGATCAAAAAGAAGATATCATCGGAAAATTCGGTTTGGGCTTTTATTCGGCATTTATGGTGGCCGACCGTGTAGAAATTGATACACTCTCCTGCAATCAAGATGCTAAACCGTGCAAATGGATCTCTGAGGGCAATATTGACTATACCTTTGAGGAATCTGTCCGTACGGATGTGGGGACAACAATAACGCTACAATTGAATAGTGATTCGACCGAATTTTTGGATCGTTATCGATGCCAAGAGGTGTTGAAGAAGTATTGCGACTTTATGCCTTATCCGATTTTTCTTCATGATTTAGAGGAAGAGCGTTTGGCACGTAAGGAAAAAAAGAAAGAAGGAAAAGAGGACAAAGAGGATAAAGACGGTGGTGTTGCTGATGAGCATATCTTTCATCAGATCAATGAGGTCCTGCCTTTGTGGAAAAAAGATGTTTCTACACTTAAGGATGAGGATTATTTATCATTTTATCGTCAGCACTTTCCATATGACCCTGAACCGCTTTTTTGGATTCATTTAAAAATAGATCATCCCTTTGAGTTATTGGGCGTGTTGTATTTTCCAAAATTGAATCCCAATAAACCGGTTAATGAACAAAACATTCGCTTATATGCCAAACAAGTATTTGTCTCGGATAATGTCAAAAATATTATTCCAGAATTTCTTAGCTTGTTAAAGGGATATGTGGATTCACCAGATATTCCATTAAACGTATCCCGTTCTTCGCTGCAAGGTGATCCTAATGTTAAAAAGATTTCAAATTATATCGTCAAGAAAGTTGCAGAATCTTTGAAAAAGCTTTTTAAAAATGATCGTGAACGCTACCAGAAAATTTGGGAAGATATTGGATTGTTTATTAAGTATGGTTGTATTTCTGATGAGAAATTTGATGAAACCATGCGTGAAATGGTGCTTTTCAATACCGGTGAAAAATTGCTTACCTTGAGCGAGTACGTGGAAGCAGTACCTAGTAGTTACAAAGATAAGATGAAAGGAAAGATCCTTTATCTAGAGAAGGGTCGAGGGGATCTGAGTGTTAAGCGTCAGTTGAAAGATGAGGGTTTAGAAGTAGTGGAGACCGACCATTTTATCGATCCCCACTTTATTCAACAAGTTGAATACAAGAAAGAAGGCAATCCTGGAAAACAGGAGCTTAAATTTGTTGCTGCTACCAGCGAAATAGAGACACTACTTTCTACAGAGAAAACCACTGATGTTCACATCAAAATCCGTGATTTATTCAAGGAAGTATTTGGCAAGCTAGATCCAGCATCTCCAGAGGAGAAGACCGAGACTGAGGTCAAGGCCGAGACCGAAAAGACGGAAAAAGAAAATGCTGAAAAAATGGAAGTTGAGGTTTGTGCCTTTAAGAATGCGGAGACGCTTGCGTACTATAAGGTTGACGAACAGATGAAGCGTTTTCAACAAATGACGAAGACGATGGGTAGAATGGGATCCACTGATTTCCCTCTGAAAAAGACTTTGGTGGTTAACCCGAATAACCCGTTAGTACAAAGTGCGTTGCGTCTTTTCGAACAAGGTGGTCATAGTGAAATAGTAACCCATCTTTGTCAGCATATTGCGGATTTAGCGAATCTTTCTAGTGAGGGAATGGCCAATAATCAAGATAAAGATAACTTTATTTTGCGCTCACAGCGATTGATGCAAGAACTCACTCGATTTGTAAAGTAGTGATAAGGGCCTGTGAAAAAATAACCTAGATAATTTTTTCACAGGCCCTTATATTTTCATCCCTGATATCTGTAGTTGCCTTTTCAATGTGACCCCATTGGGCACTGTTCTCACCTTTAATTTCCCCCACAAAAAATTATTGATGGATTCAGTTTGGCATAGAGCTTCTTTTCGGGACTACGTAAACATTCTCTAATTTAACGTACAGCAATTTGCTTTGGTTTTAGTTTTTCAATTTTAGGTAATGTAAGTTTAAGAACTCCATTTTTTACTGAAGCATCAATTTTATCTTTTTCTATCATCTCGCCCATTCTGAATTCACGATAAAAATGGCCAACATTATACTCACTATAAAGAGGTCTTAGTTTGTCATAATCCTGGGGTCGCACTTTAGCGTCAATACTTAGAATGCTATTTTCTAACTGTATTTTGACATCGTTTTTATTTACTCCAGGAATATCAACTGCTAGAATAATTTCCTTGTCGTTTTCATAAATATCGGTATCAGGGACATATACTTTGCAAGAATAGGTTTTTTCACTTGTGATTTCTAATTCTTTTTTATCTTTTACTTCTAATTCTTTTGTGTTCATGTGTTTCTCCTTATTGTTATATTTATTTAATTGCTATTGAACGTACTTTTGCACTTTCTGCCTTTTCCATTTCGATGGTAAGAATGCCATCCAATAGAGTTGCTAAAACCTTCTCGGTATTTACTCTGTAAGGTAATCCAAATTGTCTAGTGAAAGTTCCAAAAAGACGTTCTCTTCTATGATAATTTCTATCATCTGTTTCTCTTTCTTTTTTTATTCCAGAAAGGAGTAAAGAATTTTCTTTGATTTCTATTTTTAAATCCTCTTTTTCAAAACCAGGCAATTCTGCTTTTAAAATCAAAGCGTCATCTTTTTCAAATAAATTCATTGACGGGAATGATCTTCGAGAAAAGGTAGTGCCAGGAAATAACTCTCTATTAAAAAGTTCATCTAAGTGTTTTTGTAGACTCAAGAAATTTTCTAATAACATAGCTATAACCTCCTGCTCCTGATTAATAATGTTTAATATAGTCTTTTGAAAAAAGTTGTGTTTATTTTGTTTAAAGTCAATATTCAATAAAATCAGCAAAATATTTATGCAACAACCATTTTATACAATGGGTGTACTCTACTAACAACTATTGAACGTAAATCTTCATCCAGTTCATTCAATTCGCCCTTAACCTCGACATTTTTATTTATGTATTTTGCAAATTTTTTTATACTACCTTTGTTTGTAATTATAATATCTTCGCCCTCTGGAGTGTATAAACTAAGTAAGGTAGCTCTGTCGTTAGAATCCCAACCTAGAGGATTGATAACTCCTTTAACTTTTTTTAAATTTAAATTTTCAGCGTTTTCCAACTCTTTTACTATGTTTTTTATTTTTGGTTCACATATTGTTGAAGGATTAAAATCAAATGTTTTCATTTTTTTTGCCCCTTGACTTTTATGCCTCTAAATAAGTTGTTATAGTTAATAAATTATTTGCTTCATTCACTTGAAAAATAATTTCATAAAAAATGATGTCAATATTTGATTTTCAAAATTTTCAATAAAAATTTTTATACATAATCTATTGACAATGAAATTTGTAGAATCATATTCCTAAATATGTGAGGTACGAATAAAAAAATAAATTTTTAATTAAGAAAACCGGAGGTGTCTATGTTTCGCTATGCTTTGAAATTGATAACATATTCATCAATTATTTTGTTTGGTATTTTTAACAATGTATTTGCAAGTATCGATTCAAACAACCAGAAAATAATTGACTTAAATAGCAAGCTATTTTTAAATGCTGATAAAATTTATATTCCTTCTGAATATAAAAGCGGTGATGCAGTGACTTTAGTTATAACAGGGTATTTGCCTAGTTTGTGTTATAAAGATGTTAGTTCGGAATTTGAAATAATACCAAGTACACATACTATAAAAATAAAATTATGGTCAAATGGGCCAGATATAAATTATAACAAAAATATTATTTGCGCACAAATCATAAGACCCTATCTTCATAAAATAAATTTAGGTGAAATAGAAAAAGGTTCTTATTCTATCGAAATTAACAAAGATACGAATTTTGCTGTAGAAAAAAAGTTAATCATCGATGATGAGCAAATTATTATTTCACTGTGAAACAGTTTGTTAAATTGTCTGATGAACTTGAGAGTCGCAAGTTCTCTGTACTAAAAAACCAAAATCAGACCAATGAAATCAATAATATTAACTTCAGGGGAGAATCCAATGATGCTATGTGTCTCGGAAAACACTTTAAGTTTTTAAGTTGATTTGTTTTCATCCCTAAGTGGTAAGTGATAAGCGATAAACTACTGCGCGCAACATATTTTTTGATTTAAGTAACCAAGTGCAAGTGTTTTTGAGTGGTGTCGGTTTTAGTTGGCTGACGGTCATTTAACTTTAATTTGTTGAGTATTTGCGAAAGTTGTCGCGAGATTCCGTTTAGATCGTTAGAAATTTTTGCAGTCTCTTTTGCTGCTAGATTATTTTGTTGATTGTTTTTTTCCAAAAGCTTGAGCCCAGCAACGCTCTGGTTGATGTCTTTTAACTGAGACTCTGATGAGTTAGCGATTTCATTGACGAAGGAAGTGAAATCGCTAACCCCATTTACAATTTTGTTGAGAGTTTCAGAAGTACTTGCGTTAAGGGTTGCCCCAACGCCCACCTTGACATTCGAGTCTTCAATTAGGACTGTGGTTTCTTGTGCTGCTTCTGCGCTCCTGGTTGCGAGGTTTCTGACTTCTTCTGCTACTACTGCAAAACCTTTACCATGCTTGCCTGCTCTAGCGGCCTCTACTGCAGCGTTTAGTGCTAATAAATTGGTCTGAAAAGCGATTTCATCGATTACTTTGATAATCTTGGAGATATTTTGACCAGAATCGGTGATATCTTTCATCGCTTTTAACATATCGTCCATCTGTTTTTTTCCTTCATCGGCACAACTGGCCACAGTAGTTCCAATTCCTTTTGCTCGGGAAGAGTGTTCCGTGTTGGTACGGACTTCTTCATTAATGGCACTGATAGAGTGATTAATAGTTTTAAAGGATAGTTCATGTTTGGAGACACTGTCATTTATTACCGAGCTATGTAAAGACAATGTTTGTGCTGAACTTTCTATGTTTTTTGTAATTGCTTTAAGTTCAAAAGACATACGTTTGAAAAGATCTATTGTCTCATTAATACAATTTTTAATAACATTATAATCCCCTTTGTATTCTCCTTTTACTTTAACAAATAGTTCACCTTGACTTAAGTGTTTTAATACAGTAACCATTTCTTCGGTGGGTGGGTGCATAGAATTAAAAATATTATTAAGATCTTCGACCATTTTTTTGTAATAACCACGATATTTATCACTGTTGATGTGCATGTCCAAATTCCCCTCGGCACTGGCCTGCAACAATTTTTCGATATCGTTGTTCATATATGTGATTGTATCTACAATCTTATTAATGGACCAGATACACTCACCGATTTCGCCACCTGTTTTTGAATGAATTTTTTCCATTTTACCGGCCGCTATTTTAATAGTTGCGTCTGTAATCTTTTCAATCGGTCTTGATATTGAGGTGGCCAGCATGTGGGCGGCAACGATTATCATGAAAAATGCCAAAACAGTGGCCGATAAGATATAGTAAATTACTTTGCTAATTGTGGCGTGGACTTCTTCTCGGTTAATTTCCAATATGCTGCCCCAGGTATTACCTAATATATTAACTGGCAAAGAAATGCGATAGACACTTGTTCCGAGATAATCATTGGTAGCGAGGACCTCACTCGTGGTTGCCGCACTTGTGGTTGCCGCACTTGTGGGTGCCGCACCCACAGGTGCAGCCCCATCGATACCCTTAACGGCCTTTTTTTCTTTCAATGATTCGAAAAGCGAAAGTTTACTTTCTTTCGCATAAATATCACTTCTAAGTAACAAATCTTTTCCAACTAAATAAAATTTGACGCTCTCTCCTGCAAGATTACCTGAGGATAAGATGTCAGTTAGAAAAGTCCATTCGATTTCTACGTAGAGGTAACCTAAAAGGTCACCTGTTTTTATTGCTCCTTTTTCTGAAGTAGATTTTACTGGTATTAATATAAAAGAGACCGGTCTTTGCAAGTCTCCTGAAAAGTACAAGTCTACCAACTGTTTTTCTTTACTATCAATTGTTTTTCTCAGTTTTTGAACAAACAGATTTTCTGCCATGGCACTATTTAGTAAATTTTTGCCAGAGTACGAATCAATCTCTCCTTGAGTTACCATTGTGCCTTGTGGATGAATTAGTCCTATGTTTTTGAAGTGATTGTGCTTCATTATTGACTTTAATGGTGACTCATATTTATTACGCAAGTTACCGATGGATTTATTGCCAATATCAATGTCTTTGTCTACGGGAATTTTTTCCTCATTGAAAATAGTATGTCCGGAATGAAATATTTCTTGAATTGTATTATCTTCCGCAAGCGCGGCAGTATTATCTATATATTCATTGAATTTGTTAGTAAATTCTGTGGTCTTTAATTTGTGCACCTTGATTAGCGTGTTCAGTTCATTTTTTTTTAGTGTAGTAAAAGCGATAAATGCACTGACGCCTGCAATTATAATCATACAAAAAAACGAAGATAGCATGAAAAGATAAGCAATCTTCGATTTTAATCGCATGGTTTCTTGGTTGTCATTATTGAAGGTAGTTCGGGCATTTTGCCCTTGTTGCTGTATTTGTTGCAATTGTTCTTGCACTATTGCCTCCATCCTTGGCATCCGTCAATCAATACGGCCCAAATCCTTTGGGTATTATTTTTTTTGTTCCCACTGATCAGTGTATCGGAATTTATTGTGAGCGGCCGAAATTTTCTGTAGGTTATTTTCGTGGAGAGGCAAAATTTACCCCCCTGTTTTATCTCCCTATCACATACCTTAGGGGGTCAATTTCTTCTCTCAAAATATGCAGTTCCTGCGAAGTAGGGATGGCGGTTTGTTGAATATTTTCTGCGAACAATAATTCGAAAGCAGTATTTTCCTGTACTTGCGCTGCTGTTACCCCAGGGTGAAGAGATATAACTCGCATGCAAAAACTTTTTTCTTCATAATCCATAATTGCTAAATCGGTGATTACCTTGTAAGGCCCTGTTCCTCGTGGTAGACCAACCGCCTCTCTGCTCCGTGCGGTATTGGGTCCATCTAAGTAACCGGGAGTTGTTACAAAATCTATTTTTTGCACAAAACGTTTACGATCGTGGTTGGTAACTACTAAAGTTTTTTTGCACAATGATGCCAAGTCATTGGCACCTCCACTACCGGGGAAACGTACTTTAGGATGAGTGTAATCGCTACCGATCATTGTAGAATTGATATTGCCGTAGCGATCAATTTGCGCTCCACCAATAAAACAAAAATCAACTAAACCTCGCTGTGCCATTTCCATTACATCCAACATAGTTGTTGCCATAATGGCACGTTGGGTCGTTCGGCTATCTCCCACCGAAACTGGCATGGTGGGCAGTTGTGGTCCGGCCCCACCTGCTTCGAAAAATAAAACCAAATTGGGAGCGTGGGTTTTTTGTGCCAGCATTCCTGCTGCACAAGGCACTCCTGTGCCGATGATCACAGTCGAATTATCTTGTAATTCTCGTGCTGCTGCGCAGACCATTAGTTCCATTTTGTTATAAGCAGTGTTCTCATTTGTATTGTTATTCATATTCATATTCATATTCATTTTCTTATTCATATTGTTATTCACGGACTACTCCTTTTAATCAGTAACTCTTCTTCTCTCAACTGATTGATACGCTCGATTCCCCCACATAATTGTAAATATTCATAAAAATCTTTAGTATCCAAAATATATTTTTTGATGAAAGCGCGATAAGTCGTTTCATCTTGTTCTGCTGTTAACCATTCTTGCAGGTGTCGCTCATCACTAAAGTACTCTCCTTCCATATTTCCGGGGTAAGAACCATAGGGAACGGGAATTACTGCATCGACTGACCAGTAAGGAATGGCCGTCTGCCATGGAGATCGACGAATTTCATCATTGGAAACAATTTGCTCTGTGGTGATAATAACGTGCTTACTGGCCTTTGCTAAATCGGAGTCGGAGTTATTCAGCCCTCTAATTACACAATTTCCATAGATATCCGCTTGATGCACATGGATTACCGCCACGTCCGGAGAGAGCGCTGGAATGGCCGCATACTTATCGCCGGTGAAGGGACAAATAGTTATTTTTGCCGCTGAATATTTGAAGGTGTCAGTCCCTAGCAACACCTTACTGGGGAGGAAACTTACGCCCATCGCTGCTGCTTTGTATCTGAAAGCTAATGCGGCATTGGACCATTCTGTGGTCTGAACTTTTCCAGACTCAAAATATTTTCGTGCCATTTTTGAAAGTCCACGTGCTTCTAGACCAACGATGTAAGCGACATCACATCGATCAAAGCACTCTCCCGCTACTAAAATTTGACAATCATGGGTAGTGGTATGTCCAGAAAAACATAGATTTTTTTTACCTTGGCGTACTATTTCGTGGAGTAAGGCCGTCGCTATACGATTACATCCGAATCCGCCCGTCGCTAAATAGCAACCATCAGTAACATATTTGGTAATGGCCGCACTAACCGTAGTCAACTTATTAACATATTTTTTATTTTTAATCTGTTCTCTATGAGTATCTAAGTGATACGGGCGAAAGTTTTCACCTATTCCCTGTTCCATGTTCGTTGTCTGATTTACCATAATTTACCTCTATATTAATCAATACTAATCTATATAAAATTACATATATAAAATTACACCTTTTCAATAATCATCGCCAGTGCTTCTCCACCGCCAATGCAGAGAGTTGCCATGCCATATCGAGCATTTTGTCGTGTCAAAGCATTCATCAGGGTTACGACTATTCGTGTACCTGAGCATCCTATGGGATGCCCCAAACTTATTGCTCCTCCATAAATATTTACCTTTTCTGGAGAAATGTTTAATTCTTTGATTGCTGCTAAAGGCACGCAGGCGAATGCCTCATTTATTTCAAAAAAATTAATATCAGAAAGGGTCAATCGAGCGCGTTGCAAACATTTTTGTATTGCACCAATGGGCGCTAGGGTAAACCAAGCTGGATCTTGAGCATGACTGGCAAATGCTACTACTCGAAAAATACTACCGCCATTTTTTGCATCGTTTCTTGCGGAATGCTGACCCTTCGCCAAAACTACTGCTGCGGCCGCATCATTGATGGTAGAAGCGTTAGCAGCAGTA
>JADGBS010000190.1 GCA_015231325.1 Oligoflexia bacterium
TTGGCGAGGTTTTCTGGTCTTGTCTCTTCCATGATCAGCAATTACCGGAATAACGATATTGCATCTCTTCTTAGACAAGGATGGAAGAATTATATAATTGAAGATTCTGCGGGAGGACGCACTAACATGCTGGTGGCCTTGCCATCAAATACTAATCTTTTAGAAAAAAGGCCACTGGTGGTTTTTGTGGGTGGGTTTTCCGCCGATCTTGAGATGTCTGCATTTAATGCCATTGCAGTTCCGCTACATCGTTTTTATGGATGGAATGTTGCGCTGGTAGAAAGTGTCACTTCTGCTAGCTGGATTAACAAAAATAAGAAATTAATTATTTCAGGCAGGGAAGCTGGTCGTGATCTTTATCTGAAGCTGGCCGCACTTCGCCATCATCCGGAGATTGGCCCATGGATTTCTGAAATGGCCTTAGTAGGTTTAAGTTTAGGTGGTAGTGATTGTGCATTTGCGTCGCTTTTCACGGAGGACTATCCCGAGCTAGGGGTGGTGATCGATGGTCCTGTAATTTCTATTTCATCCCCTGCTGATCGTCTCGGATCTCTAGGAGATATTCGCCAAAAGGGTGGCCCGGCCGGTTTGGCCATCAAAAGGATGTTTTCTAGTGCCTATTTTGGAGCAAAGGGAGTTTTTGATTCATACGTAGATCGAGATTTTTGTTGGCTTTGCAAAGGGGCATCTATCGATCAGTTGTTAGAAGAATTATTTTTACAGGCCGAACGAAGTACAGCTTCTAGTACAGTTCCTCACAATGGCAGCGACATTCCATCAGAATACTCTAGTTTAGAGAACTATAAAACTTTGTTTGATCTTAATAAATATATTAATAAAATAAAAATACCACTTTTATGGATTAATTCTATAGATGATCCAATTGTCGATTATTCGCTTACTTTTCCTGTAGTAAAAAGACTTTCTAAAAATCCCCTAGTCGGTCTGATGACTTTAAAAGAGGGAGGTCATGTGGGATATGCTTATTCTTATGGTCAGGGCCAAATTGACCGTTGGATAATTGAGACAGTAGTCGCGTGGGGAAAACGGCCAGAAGCAGAATATTACAAATGGCGCAGAATTGGCCATTCAAGGGTGAATCGATTTACAGGTACTGAATCGATTGATCTTTTGCCAGTTGAATGAGAAGTAGTATCTATTCCACATAATGGTTTGACGGGCAGGAAGACGAGGCGAGTCGTCGAGGCGTACTGTTCGTAAGTCGCAGGCGATGAGTCTGAAGTCTGACGAACCCGTAATCATTATGTGGAAGAATATAGCGCTTAAAGTTAGTGATTAAAGTTAGGGTCTAAAGGGCACACTTCTATTCGGATTAGAGAACAAAGATTGCATCATCGTAAAGGGATCAACAAAGTTAAGTCTCTGTGTGAGATCTGAATGGATATTGTTAAAAAATGGTGAAAGAATCCAAGGGGTGTGTTCTACCTCCTCGTAGCTCAAAGCTACTGAATCCATCGATGCAGACCCCTCTTCTGCTAACCTAATTCGATAGTTATTTTGAACTGACCAACGATCTTTAGTCGCTTCTTGAATTTGTCGATACAGTTCTGACAGGTCGAGAGTTTGGATATGCTGATCAACTATCTGAGAAATTTTTTCCATACCCAGATAGTAAGCTTGGGCATCAACAGGCATGGGGAGAACTGTTCTTGCACCGGCGGATGATTCTTGTTGATCTGGAATTTTGCATGCTTCGAAAATTCTCTTCGAACGTTGCAGTAATTCTCCAAAAAAATTTGCACATGCCTGTTCACTTTGTTGTTGCGCAAGTGCAGATACCTCATGTGTATCTGCTTGGGAATGTGCTCGTATACACTGAGGGATGATGGTTGAAAATTTATCGACGATGATGAAAATATTTTTTACTATCGACAATTTTTTGGCAGTTACGTATGGATCTTCAGTATTTGCTTGCAACCTCTGACATTCACTTTCGATTCGTCCTAAAATATCACTAAAAAATATACTCTGTCGCAATTCACGATAAGTCTTATGTTGGTCATTAATTGATTTCAGTGCAGATGCCAATAGTGCATTCGAGTAAAATTTTTGATAAATGGTAAAAGGAGTTTCAATTCCCAACGAAACCCGCATAACTTCACCAGGTAGTTTAAGCTCGGAAGAAGTCAAGAAACCAAAAGATTCGCTTACGGATATCTCTAATTCACTCGGTCCGTTTGAAAATAGCATTCCCCATTGCGCTGGATCATTGTAATAAAACAGGAATGGTCCGTTGGCCAATGGTGCAAATACCCCCGCATTTAAGTTTGTATACATTTGTGCAACTAATTTGCTATTATCTATTGCGTACTGCGTCAGTCTTAGATTATTACTAATTCCGGTACCAAAACTAGTACTTAAATTGGTGTTCAGAAGGTGCATGCTTATTTGTTCAGTAACAAAATCTCTTTTTCCAGATTTTAATACAACATTTTGATGATAGGAGGGATCCATTTCAAATTTTGGATCCCCATTATTAATAAACGAGATAAGTCCACTCTTCATCTTGCCAGTACCCAAGCTAGTAAATTTTTGTAGACTTTTTGTTATGACAACATTTAATTTTCCTTGTGCTATCTCTGGTTTTAATGAGATCAATAGTTTATCTATTGGATTAATCGGATCAGTTCCTGGGATTTCGACGGTGTCATCGATTATCAGAGTACAAAAACCGGCCGCTTCAGCGCCACTAGATGTCTTATTGGAGATACAATTTCTAATTGTGGCCCAAACATCATTAAGCTTGTCACCATTTACTGAATTATTTGCTGACAGACCTACCACAAAAGCATCACTCTTATCACCACCACTATCACTACCGCCAGTAATACCAGAGGTAGAGACAGTGGTGATATCTAAAAATGGTGCTAACTCAAAATAAACACTCTCTTCAATGGTCTCGCTCCCCATACCTCCACTTGCTGTGCTTTGAGCGAAGTTTTTTCTGATGTCTTCACCCAAAATCAACGCTACTGGATTTTTACCATAGGTGTTTTCGTAAACCCTGATGGCAGTATGTAGCGCATGCATTCCACTATCCATCAGATAGCTATGTTTGGGCAGTAACTCTAAATGATTAGCGAAGCGCTGTCGAAAATTATTTTGGACAATTGTTAGCAAATCACTTTCTTCATAGAGTTGCGGTACAGATACAGTCAAAATGCCACTGGTTAAATCAAAAATCCAACCGTACAGCATGAAGAAGGTTGATGGATCATATTGTAAAGATGTTGGAGATGTTTCGTTTTTTAACCATAAAAGTGCCTTTTTTAGGTCTTCTAGTAAAACTTTGTATTTGATCAACATTCCATGGGTTTGTCCCCTCAAAGATTGTTGCCGTGATCGATCAATTAATATCTCTGTGGAACGAGAAACAATCTCTTTCATCAGGCAGAAATTGGGTGACGCTTGTAACTCTTCCTCGTTTATACATCTTGGAATATCCTCTTCGGATAAAACATCCTCTATGGCCACAGTCGTAGCGGTAGCGGCCGGTGGAGCGGCCGCTACCGCGGCCGGCGAAGAAAATGGATAATAAGTTAAGTGTGCATCCTGAATATATTCGTTCACACTAGGGTTTGCATCGAGAGCAACTAATAAAAAGCTGGTTGGTCGCCAGCCTTTTTCCGTGTGGAACCGTGCGGGAAGACAGATACCTATGAACTGATGCCCACTCTCTCCTGGAAGATTGTTATAGTAAAGGTAACCTGATTCCTGAAGCCAGGAGGTGAAACTTGCTACAAGTCTTGATTCGGCAGTTTCTCTCTGTGGTAAAATTCCCATAGTAGCAAAGATATCATCAATTTTTTCTCTTTTTACGACATCACATAACAATCCCAAGCTGCGATATTGTGGGTTAAATAATAGATCATATGGCAATGTCGTTTGGATCGCTTGTTGGTGTTCATGTAGAATATTTTTGATAAATTCACGTATTTTAATTCCACGACATTCGCTGCCGCGATCATATAAACCTTCAAGTCCAAATCTTTGTAGTTCACGAGGAACGGCCGCTCGGTGGGCCACTATCGACGCTAGTTGGGAATCTATTTGGGAATATTTCTCTAGGGATCGTCGCATTTCTTCATTTAGCAGTTTAAACTGTCTAACCGGAGATACCTCAGCTGCGGCGGCGGCCCACACTGGAGACGAGGACGACATGATGATGCTGATTACTATTGAAGCAAGACCTATCAGTGCAAAAAATGCACGATGTTTAGGTGAATATCTACCAAGAAACAGAAACATAGCAAATCTCCATTTTTGTTTATCTGAATCAATTTTAACAACAAAAACCCTTTAGCTAAATTCTTAGCACCTCAAAAATTGAGGCATTCATCTATCCAGAGAAAGGGGTCTACGATATTATACGACTATTTGGTTTTAGGTACCAGCAGACTTTGCTCTTCTGCAAAAAGATGCGACGCTCAAGTATAAAATAATATTTGCATTGTAACCAAAACTAGGAAGAACCTATCTATGAATATTAATAACTTTAAAAGCTACTCATTTAAGATACTATGCACCTTATGTTTTAATTTTAGTGAGAGCATTTATCAAGTTCAATCTACATAGGATTTTAATCTAAATAAAACAGGAGGTAGGAATGAAAACGGAAACTGTAGTTACAGCAATTATTGCTTTTATTTTAGGAGCAGTACTATCCTATGGAGCTATTCGCTACATGCATTCCAAAGATCCTAAAATCACAGAAAATAAAATAAAAATGGAAAGTTTTTTAAATGATTTTTTTAACGATGATTTTTTTCTGCAAAATAATGATCCTTTTCAGGAAATGAAAAAGTTCCGCGAATATTGGCGCAAAAATCTTACGGAAGTGTATGGAGATTCATTATTTAATGATTGGTACAGCAATCGTTTTGGAGGGAATTTTGGAGAGATATCCAAAACCGAAAACAGTAAAACTCTGTCTTATAAAATAACTATACCGGGACTTAATAATGGTAAAGTGGATGTCAAAATAAATGAAAGACAAGTGAAAATTAGTGGGTCAATAACGGATAAGCAAAAAGATGTCGAAAGCGAAATTACCTTTAAACGTATCTTTCCGGTTGCCCGTTATGCGGATACCTCTAGAATGGATACACAAGTGAATGGGGATATAATTACTTTGAAATTTCCAAAAATAAATGATCCATCAAAATATAGCAAAACTTCGTATTAGTTTATTCTGGTAACGTAAATTGGGTCAAATCCGGTTAGTGAGGGTAGAAGCAAGCAGTGAAGTGTGAAGTGTGAAGTGTCGGGAACATAGTTTACTTAGAATACTCCTGATATTGCATTAATTAGGCCAGCTTTTAATGCCGGCAAAGCGTCTTCAAATTTTAGATTAACTTTTTCTGCACTAGACATAATACGTGTTTGAAATTTTTCCCATCGAACATTCCTGTTTAATGTTTGGGTAATTGAAGAACTCGAACCTTGTGCGAGTGATGAGCGTACTCTTTCTCTAATCGGTTTGCTATTTCCAGTTCTCTCCGAAATTTGTACATCTGTAATAATAGTGTAAGTCACATCTTTCACTAAAGAACCTGCAATCGTTTCTGCCGCTATGCCCACAAGTCCTCCGACCACCATATTCCTTCCATTGTTAGAACCTCCAGTTAAAGAACCAACAGCAACACCAATGGCCCCTCCACTTAAAATGCTCCCGAACCCACCACCAAAAGCTTTTTCTGCAGCGGTTATATCAGTCTTACCCGCTTGAAGAATGTTGGTCTGTAAAATATAGTTAGCAGAATTTGGATTATCAACAATGCGATAACCTTTGGCGGTTAAAGAATTGACAATTTCGTTTTTAACAGTAAAATCTGGCCTGTCTGAAGTGTTCTTGATCTGAAGATAAATAGTTCGTGGATTTTCTGAACTTGGATTTAAAAAGATAGTATTGCTCATCTTAGTCTGCACATCTAAGGAGTATTTACTAATTCCTGTTTGAGTGGCAGCGCACCCACTTAAAAATGCCACTAACGGACCAACCAAAAAAATAGCGATAATTTTTTTCATAATTTTAATTTCGTTTATTTTCTCGACTACTCCATCAGAAAAATAATTAAACAATTAGCTTAATGTTTTTGCATTTAGCTTAATGCTTCTGCATTTAGCATGGAGCATTGTATTAGTGAAGAATAATAAATGTAAAGGCATTTTATTCGATAATAAGTTTTGGTCTAATTAAAGTACTCAAAGAGTTAATGATGACTATTAAATTTCGCCTATTCTTCGGCATAACATTATTCAGGATTGATTAGTTAATATTATTTAATGGAATATTTGATATTCATTAATAAAAGCCATGCTACTTTCAACTGCGGAAAAGATATTTCAGATTGCAAATTGAAAATACAAAAAGGAGTGTCATTTGTATGAGCAAGTTAAAATTAAAATTTTCTGCAGTTATTTTTGTTTCCGTTTTGTTGTACAGCTTATGTTTTACTTCTGCATTTGCGGACTATCAACCAAAGACATTTACTCTATCCCCATTCATCGGTGGATATTTATTTGATGGTGTTCAAAGTCTTAAGGCACGCCCATACTATGGTTTGCGTGGAGGATACAATATAACCGAAAATGTTGGCGTAGAGGGTATGTTTGGGTATGTACGTACAAGAGAAGTAAGATCTGAAAATCCAAAAATAAATGTTATTCGCTATGGAATTGATGGGCAGTATCGTTTTAGCATGACGAATAAAGATTTAATTCCCTTTGTTTCGGCCGGTTTAGGGGTTTTTGGTTTTCATAATTCCACGGGAGCAGAAGATCATCATTCCTATGGATTATTAAGTTATGGTCCTGGTATTATATGGGCCATCTCCAATACCATAGGATTGAGAGCAGATCTTCGTCATCTAATCCTTGCTAACGTTAAAGTAGGTAGTAACAGGCACTTCAATAATTATGAAGGCACTGTTGGCCTAGCTTTTTTGTTTGGTGGAGGAGAGAAGGAAGCTGCTTCTGTTAAACCAGTAGAGTCTGAGAAGTCTACTGAACCTACTACAGGATCAGTGGCCGCACCTATGCCAATCAAAATTGCGGAGGAACATTTTGAATTCGATAGTTCATTAGTTACCGACGAGGCCAAGACAATACTCAAAAATGTCATCCAAGTAATGAAGGATAATCCCAACATGAAATTAAGGATTGAGGGCCATGCTTCTGCGAGTGGCACTGTAGAATATAATCAGAGTCTAAGCGAACGTCGAGCAAATGCTGTAAAAGATTATTTGCACACAGAGGGGGGAATTGATTCGGATAGGATTACCACAATTGGTCATGGTAAATTAAGACCGATAGTGCATGAACCACACCCAGAGGAAAAATATTCTAAAGAAGCAAAAGCGAATATGGTAACTTTGAATTTTGAGATTTGACCATATCTCCAATCAACCTATTTATCTTCCTCGGCCGAAAAACCCCTCACTTTAGGGAGGGGTTTTTCGGCCGGTTCTGATTTTCAATGTATTTTCTGATCTGACTAATGGTCACTCCACCACA
>JADGBS010000191.1 GCA_015231325.1 Oligoflexia bacterium
TTTATTCATGTAAGGTTGCAGATGATGAGTGGGGCGCATTTTTTCATGATGATTTGCTACGAGGTGGGGTAGATACCAACGGTGCCTTAAAGCGAGAAAAGGGTGCCACCGGTCGTTGTTTAGTGATGGTAACTCCAGATGCAGATCGTACAATGAATACATTTCTCGGGATAAGTGAAAACTTTAGTGATAACGAGTTAGTGGAAGATTCCTTACGTTACTCTGAGTATCTTTATATCGAGGGGTACCTGCTGGCGCAAGAGAGTGGGCGACGAGCGGTGGAAAAGGCGCAGGCCATTGCCAACAAGTATAGTGTTAAAAAGGTCATCTCTTTTTCTGATCCTTTCGTTATTCAACAATATTTGAATGAATTGCAGCAGGTTTTATCGCGAGGTATCGATTTTATTTTTTGTAATGAAGATGAGGCACGGGCATATGCGGGGGTGCGCGATATTAATAGTGCCTCCAATAAATTGAGAGAGGTCAGTAAAAATTTTGTAATTACTCAAGGGTCTCATGGTTCGCTTATTTATGACGGTGATAGATATTATAAGGTTGATCCCTATCCGACCAGTGCAGTGGATACCACTGGAGCAGGTGATGTCTATGCAGGGGCATTTCTTTATGGGCTGGCCCATCAAATGAGTTTTGTTTCCGCTGGGCGTTTAGCAAGTATTGCCTCTTCACGGGTTGTGTCCAGGCATGGCCCACGGTTGACCCAGAGCGAGGCAGTGTCAATTTTGAAGCGACCGCTACGCGGCGAGGCGTGATGGATGTATAATGGTTAAGCGAGCAAAATGGACCGGGACTGACGGCCCTGGCGCGTGTCCCATACATAACTAGGAGATAGGAGATAATTGTCAGATGAAGAGATCATTGATTAAGGATTTACTAAAATTAGATTGTGCGGTTAATGGTGCGGATGTTAATGGTGCAGATAATTTGGTAGTGAAGGGCTGGGTTCGCTCTTTGCGTAAGGGAAAAAGTTTTTCGTTCATTATGCTTAATGATGGTTCTTCTCAACAAAGTCTGCAAATTGTTGCAGATTCTCAACTAGCAAATTACGATGATGTCTCCAAAATGACTATGGGGTACTGTGTTTCGGTGCAAGGTCGATTGGTGTCTTCTAGCGGAAAGGGGCAATCTGTAGAGTTACAGGCACAATCAATAGAAATTTTAGGAGAAGTCGCTCCTGAATATCCTTTACAAAAGAAGGCCACTTCATTGGAATTTTTGCGAGAAGTAGCGCATCTACGCGCTCGTACTAATACTTTTGGCGCAGTTTTTCGTATGCGCCACGCGCTCTCTTTGGCGACACATAAATTTTTCTCTGACCGTGGGTTCTATTACGTTCATACGCCAATTATTACTGCTTCCGACTGCGAAGGGGCAGGGGCGATGTTTAAGGTGACCACTCTTGATATCGATTCTCCGGCGACACTTCCCCTTTCCAAAAATCAACAGGGACAACAGGGCCATCAAGGAAGACAAGAAAAATTAGATTATACAAAAGATTATTTTTCTCGCGCGGCCCATCTTACGGTATCTGGTCAGTTGGAGGCGGAGTGCTTTGCGCTGGGATTAGGTGCAGTCTATACTTTTGGGCCGACTTTTCGTGCAGAAAATTCCAATACTCCACGCCACCTTTCTGAGTTTTGGATGATCGAACCAGAGGTATCATTTTGTGATCTAGATCAGTTAGCAGATTTGGCCACTGATTATTTGCAATTTTTGATAGGGTATGTTTTAGATAATTATTTTCCTGAATTGACATTTTTACAGGAACTACAAGGACAACAAGAACAACAAGAGCAACAAAATGAAGGACTGGTTGCTCGTCTGCAGCAAGTGAGGGAGGCAAAATTTACTAAAATCACTTATACTGAGGCGATTACTATCTTGGAACGTTCAACGGCGTCGAAGCAATTTGAGTTTAAAGTTAGTTGGGGCATGGATCTTCAGACTGAGCATGAGCGTTATTTGACGGAACAACATTTCCGTGGGCCAGTGATTGTTACAGATTATCCACAAGAAATCAAGGCCTTTTATATGAAGCAAAATAGTGATGGCAAGACTGTACGCGCCATGGATGTTTTGGTTCCCGGGATCGGGGAGATCATGGGTGGTTCCCAACGTGAAGATGATTATCAAAAGTTATTTAAACGCATTAATGATTTAGGGTTAAATCCAGATGATTACTGGTGGTATTTAGATCTTCGTAAATTTGGATCTGCACCACACTCCGGTTTTGGTTTAGGATTGGAGAGAGCGCTGATGTACATAACGGGGATGAACAATATCCGTGATGTGATCCCTTTTCCTCGCTATCCGGGAAGCGCTGAATTTTAATGATTTTTCGCTGTTGTGTTGTGTTATACTCGCTGAAGACTTCCGTCTTATAGTAGATCTCAGTCGTAGAACTTCGATTGCATAATAAGCAGGGGGCACCAGTGAATGCTAACACTTTGGATTTGAGTCGCTTTGTTGATCAGCAAAAATTGGATTTAAGAGCGATTTTTGCGACATACGCCAATTTACCAGCAATTAAAGTCGCAGGAGAGACTATCTCTTATAGGGACTGGGAAAGGATGTTGGCGGCCACTGTCACTGCACTGGAGGGCATGGAACTTCCGTCTGGGGCCCCTCCAAGAGTGGGTCTCTATCTTGCCAATGATATCGATTACATCAATCTTTTATATGCGTTATGGATTTGGGGTGCTTTGCCAGTATTGATTCCGACTACTTTCCCCGTCGAAAAGGTATTGGTTCTGTGTTCGCGCTTCAATATTCAGCATCTAGTTATTGATTCTGATAAGTCCTTGATTGCTGAGTTTAATCAAGGTTTGGAACAATTAGGCGAGCGTGAGCGTGGCGGTGGCCTTGGCATCAATCCCGACGGTAGTACGCCTATTAAGTTTTATCCGATAAATAATCTATTACGAAAAATTAATATTCAACATTTGGACTCATTGGCGATTACTCTCAGTAGTTATCGTAAGGAGTGGACGATTCCGTTTGAGCAAGAAGCGGCATTGATTTTTTCTTCCGGAAGTATTGGTGAACCAAAAGGCGTGATTCACACAATTAGTAACTATTTTTTTAGCAGTAAGGGTTCTATAGATTTTTATAAGATGCAAAGTGGCGATACTACCATTCTTTCACTACCGCTGTATCATGTTGGTGGTCTGATGATCCCAATTCGCAGTATGTTAATGGGAGGATGCATTTTTATTCCTCCTTCTGTATCTCGATTGGAAAAAGGGTTAAGGGAAGCGAATATTCAGTATATGTCATTGGTGCCAACTCAGTTGATTCGTCTTTTGGAGATAGAACGGGTGTGGCCAGTGATGCAGTCAATGAAGGCGATTTTGTTGGGGGGTGGTCCGCTATCAGCATGGACCTATGAGATGGCGCTTGAGCGTAAGCTTCCTATTCGTCCTACCTATGGATTAACTGAGATGTGCGCTCAGGTTACTGCCACTCTTGTGCCGGCCGGTGCTCAAAACGTGGGTGGCATCATTCCTCATCGTGAAATTATGATTGGTGATCAACAGGAAATATTGGTTCGAGGAGACACGCTTTGTAAGGAGTACATTGAGGTGACTACAGTGGAGGAACAACTGCAGGAACGCCGATTTTCGCCACTGGCAGTCGATGGTTGGTATCATACGGGAGATATTGGGTCATTTGACCAGCAGGGAAATTTGATTTTACAAGGACGTAAGGACACAATGTTTATATCAGGCGGAGAGAACGTCTGGCCACAAGTTATTGAGAATACCATTAAGGAGATTGCTTGGGTAACCGAAGCAATAGTGGTGTCAATCCCTCATCCTGAATTTGGAGAAGTTCCGGTGGCGTTTGTCGAATCTGAAAGAAAAATTCCTCTAAAAAAAGTGTTCCACTATTTGAAACAAAAATTGCCTAATTATATGATTCCTAAGAACATTATATTTTTAGAAGCTGATAATAGATTTAAAAATTTGAAATATGGTCGTAGTGCGTTGGCAGATTATGCTAAGGGATTGGCATTACGCTGATTTTGCTTTCTCGCGTCTTTTTATATCTATATCTATACCTATGTCCATATCCATATCCATATCCATATATACAACCAATAATCTTGTTGACAGTAGGCCTTCCAATCAATAACTTTGATTAAATTCGAGGAGCGGTGGGTTTGTTAGCTGTGAGGAGTTGCCTTTGAAGAAGACTAATCCTTTTGAACGGATTGCTCGTTTTTTTTCCCGCATTAGTGAATTTTTCAGAATGCCAGATAGTTTTCACACTGTTGGTGCAGAGTTGTTGGAAAACCAAGAAAAGAGCTACAAGCAATTGCGTAAAAGTTTATTGCTTCAGGAAGATTTTTATCGTTTGTTGTTAAAGGTGGAGCAGAAAGTTGATATTGGACATCAATTGTGTGAAGACCTAAAAAAAGAATCTTGCACACAGAAAGATCAGGGCATAGAGGTGCAATTAATCAAGGTGATCGATTGCTTGCAGCTTTTTATCGATAGATATGGTGGTATTGGTACACAGTTGTCTGATTTAGTTTTATTGCGACGAGCGTTGGATATGTTGCTTGTAACTGCGAAAGTGAAACCGATAGCTCAGATGGGTACTACTTACGATAACCATTTGATGATAGTAGAGGGGGCAGTTGCCTTTTCTGCGGACCGGCCTGCCGCTAAGGGGGAAATTGTCGAAATCATTTCACAGGGATATCAAAAAGAAAATGGTCAATTGATACGCAAGGCCAAAGTGATCGTTAGTGTCGGAGAAATGACTGTTTGAATAGTTAAGTAGAGGTATATGGGAGTATATAGTTAGTAAGGGAGCGTGTATCTATGACTAACATTAATGATGAAATTAATAATGCAACTGTCCCTACCGGTATTATGTCTGCTACTGTCTTTGGGATAGATTTAGGAACTACTAATACCTGCATTGCCCAGTATCGAGAAAAGAAATTCAAGATAATAGAAATAGACCACGCAGCGACAGTACCTTCAGTAGTTGCTTTCGATGGAAAAGATTGGTTAGTGGGGCAAGCGGCAAAAAATTATTCTAAGATCGACCCACAAAGTGCGATTGCTTCAATAAAGAGACAGATGGGTAATCAGCTCTATCTCAAGGAGTTGGGAGGTGTGGTCCTTACACCAGTAGAAGTTGCGGCAAAAATTCTACAATATGTCAAGGAAAAGGCGGAGGCAGCAACGACAGTGGCGGTAAAAGATGTGGTGATTACTGTTCCTGCTTATTTTAACGATTATCAGCGACAAGCAACTATTGAAGCAGGAAAATTAGCAGGTTTGAATATTTTGAGAATAGTGAATGAGCCCACTGCAGCGTCGTTGGTTTATGATATTGGTTCAACCACCTCCCATAAAAATTATGGTTATGGCGGCGCCTTTGATGGGACTTTTATTAGACGAGATGTAGTCGGACAATTCGGACATTTTCCCTGTTTGGCGACAGAAGAGAAATGGTTGGTTTATGATTTAGGTGGTGGTACCTTTGATGTGACAGTATTGCTGGTAAGAGAGGGGCAGAAAGAAGTATTGGCGTCTTCTGGTAATAACTTTTTAGGGGGGGATGATTTTGATCGTAGAATAGTTGGTTTTATTGTAGAACAAATTAGGTTTAAACATCAAGTTGATGTTAGTGAGGATCTGGTAGCAGCTGCTCGGTTAAAACATTTGGCCGAAAGCGCAAAAATTGCCCTCTCTGTGGAAGTAGAAACCGTACTTAACGATGTTCTGATATTTGGAAAAGAAGGCAAGCGGATTGAAATTAATATCACCATCACAAGATTACAATTTGAAGAGATGATTAGGGATCTCATCGACTCAACAATCGACAAAATAAAAGAGGTCCTCCAAGATGCTAATTGCAGATCCTCAGAAATCAACAAGCTTTTGTTGGTTGGTGGGTCTACGAGAATTCCTTTGGTAAAGGAGGAGCTCAAGCGATGTTTTAATTTGGAAGGACAAGATTATGTTGACCCAGATCTTTCTGTAGCATTGGGGGCATGTATTCAGGCGACTATTTGTTGTGGTTTCAACTTTGATAATATCGTTATTGACGTCACTCCCCATTCTTTGGGAGTAGCAGTAGTGGGAGAATTAGATGATCAAGATGAGTTATTGCTCTCTGTAGAGGACAGCTTGGATGAATTGTTCGAGGGGAAGGAAGGGGCAGGAAGATCCAAAAGTAAGGTGAACGATTGTTACATATATAGTGAAACGGATTCAGAACGCAAACAAGAAGAAATAAAAAAGCTTACTAGGCATCATCCTAAAACTTTTTCTCCTGTAATTCATAGAAATACAAAATTACCGGCCAAATTGGTACGCACTTATTACACCATGTTTGGTGGGCACGAGTTGATTGAAGTAGCTGTTTATCAAGGTGAGTCGGAAAATACTCGTGAAAATCATTTTGTGGGATCTTTTGTTGTGAATCTTCAACCTTCGCCAGCGAAAACGGCGGTTAGTCTAGGAATGGAGTATGATCTTAATGGAATGGTAAATATTACTGTTTCTCAGGATTCTCAGAAAAAGGCAGCGGTGAAATCGTATCGAATGAATTTGAATCGTCCAGCTAGTCTAAACTCTGAGACAGGTGGCCTTGTCAAATCATTATGGGACGATCTTGATGACGATGATCTTGACGATGACGATCTTGATGATAATTTCGACGAAGATGATTTTGATGACGATGACTGTGATAAGGACAATGAAGAAGGACGGGTAATGCAGGCCTCTTCTCCAGTATCTAAAGATGCTGAAAAACGGGTAATGAACCTGTTGATTCAGCGAATTCAGGAGTCTTTTATTGAGGCAGAAAAATATAGAGAAGTACTGCTGTTTGAAAAAGGTAAAGATACAGCGTATGTAGGAAAATTATTGGAACGGTATACGGAATTATTACCTCAGAGTGGTGATGCTGCGCTTGATGAAATTGACAAGATCGAAGATACCCTTTATGAATGGCTGGATAGTATTAATGAACAGTTGCAACAATTTCGTCGCTATCAAAACAGTGGTGATGATCATAAACCGCGGCCGACCTTTCACTAAATGGGAGTAACTAATGCGTCGCAATAATGAAAATTTAGATTCATTCCACAATTTTTGGCAACTCTTGTCGCAGAACTTTGGGATTATGGATACTGCTGAAGATTCTCTTTGTACGATGTTATTTGAAGGTGATGCTCCTAGTGAAAAGTTCTTGAGCATGTGTCAACGAAAGAGAGCAGAGGGCAATAAAACTAAAAGTGGGGGGGCGTGCGTCGCTGCCCGCTGGAACAGCGGCCGCTGCAACAGCGGCCGCTGCAAAGAAGGGGCGCAATAAAAATTCCGATGAAGAATTATTTCCGTTAATTGCAGATGTTGCCGACCATCTTTTCAAAGATACGACATGGAATTATTCTACTCAGGATATCGCAAAGATAGTAGTAGGGGGCATATGGCCTGATAAGCAAAAAAACTATGTTCAAAATTACCTCTCCCAGCGGGTGCGCTTG
>JADGBS010000192.1 GCA_015231325.1 Oligoflexia bacterium
TAAACGCTGATGAAAATGCAGCTATAAATATCCAGTGGGTAGGAACTACCCGTAACGCCCTTGGAGGTTGCTCACTAGAGCGCCAGTGAAGAGGGAATCTCCTTCCTTCAGGAAGGGGAGGTTCAATCCCAGATATAAGGCCTACGACAAACCTATTGACCTACTAAAGGCCCTGCCCTGTCAGGCCAAGGCAGAATCTCGCTAAGGACCAGGGGGATTTTGATTTTGAGGTGAGCAACTGTTCGGTGTCGGTGGAAGTCCGCTTGATATATTCATAAGATTCAAAAGCTGTCTACCTACTTTGTTGACCGCCGCAGCAGCACCTGCGGCAGCACCTCGCATTGCCTGACCTCTCATTTGTCTACGACTACAGTATGCGGCCGTAAAACGAGCACTCAAGTAAGGGTGAGAGGTATTGACCATTTCTTCCTGAAGTAATTGTCTAAATTTAGCAGGAGGAACATACTTCTCGCCAGAAAGTACCATCAATCCTTTTAGCATCCCAAAAAATTTATCATCTACTTTCGCACCTGATCCCATTAGCGCATTTATAGTGTTGATCATAAGTTCACCAGTGTCCCGGGGATCTACACGTTGACTCTTTTCCCAACCGCTATGTAGCGCCTTGATCACGCTTTCCTTATTCCTCCTTGCATAATCCTGAGCTGGAGTATCCATCATTTGCAGAGATGCATCGTAAATATCTCCTGCCCAATCATCAATTGAATCCGCAGTAATATTTTCTGAGAATTGTAATAGAAAATTACCAAGACGCAAACGGTCATCACTCTCTAGCAGGTTATATCCAACAGTTCCAGTTTCCAATTGTCCAAAATCAATGGGATATATAATGCGCTCATCTACATTTACTAAAAAGTTACCCTTGTGGGGATCAGCATTTATCAAACAGCTATTGAAGAGACCTGCTAATGATATTTTGACAATCGTTTCTCCTATTTCTGGAGCAACTTGTTGATTCCTTTGCTGAGTCCTCGGATCAGTATCTTCTTGAAAATTGTGACCGCCATACTGCGAAACTGTCTGACATTGTTCATTCGAAAGAGTGATCGGCGTGTTTTGGTTGTTAAATTTAGACATGACACTACCTAATGGTGTATTTGCTAATTCGCTAAGATTGACGCTTAGTATTTTTTTATCTATTTCGGTACCTATGTATTGAATCGAATAAAATTTGCCTTTACTTCTGACCAATGCGGGCGTACGTTGCGGGTCTATGTTGTCGATAGACGACATAGACATCAGAAAGAGTTCACACCCCTCCTTAAGGACCTTGCTTACCGGAATGCCTCTTGCAACTTGCATAAATTGTACTGTTTCGTCAGCGGAATAACTTTGATAATATTGCGGTACCGCAATTCGCCAGCCGTTGGGCAAAGTTGTCGGATGGTCAATAGATCCATATGCTGCTCCAGCTACCTGGGTGTTCACTAATTCTTCTCTTGGATCTAATTCCTTTTCCAATTCTGCGTGAACAACATGCAATATCGATTGTGTACTATCGATCATATCTGTGGCCGCTCTATCTTCAAAATTTTCTCTTCTTAACTCTTGCAGGAAACGCTTGGCGGCCTCCATGTTCGTATTCATTGTTTTACGACCATTGGGTCTTCTGATGTGGATAACTACTTCTCGTGGAGGGGTAGTGGAATAATCTTCGGCCAAGACTACTGTCTTAATACTGGCACTACCTAGAATTTTTTTGATACGGAACTGTTTATTACGAAATGCCTCATCTCCGACTGCCTTTCTAATCGCATCCAGAATACTACGTTTGTCCACCTGGTCGATGGGATTAGCTTTATCTTTGAGGTCGGCAAGCTCTTGTGAGGCCTCACGGCCAAAGACTCCCAAAATCGCACCCAATTGTCCGGCCTTAATACCGACTGTAGAAAAAATTTCGAAGAGCGACTTAAGGCCTCCGTCGGAATTTTGATGCATAGATAGTAGGTATGCGAGCGAAGGACTTCGCTCATGCGACGGCACGCTTCGTAGGTAGGCCGCGAAAACTTTTTTCTGATTAGGATTGTATTTGAGAAAACGCGCTATAACTTCGTCAACTGCTGTTTGATCATCAAATATTGCCGGATCACCAGCATGTAATAATATATCAATTGCTGGAATTTTTTCGAAGGGGGTGCTCTCTAGAATATAATTTTTTGCTTGTTCAATAATGTCTTCACTCTCAATATTGTCAGCGCCTTGTTTAATAAGCTGTGCCGCCATGCCAGCGCTGGCCACGCTGGCCACGCTGGCATGGCGTTCTTTTTTCTTTGCATCGGTTATTCCTTTGAGAACATAACTATATTCGAAATTGCTGGGATCCAAAAGATAATTCAGTAAAGCAACTCGTTCGTTCTTGGACCAACCAGCAATTTCAACAGTAAGTCCACTTAACATTCTAAGTTTTGTTTCGTCTGTGTTTACTTGTCCTTTAGTTTTTCTGACTGTCAAATATTTGTCTATCGTAGTTATCTCGTTTAGATCCAATTTCCAGGCGATATCTTCAAGAATAGTATCTTTGTCGCTAGACTCTCCCGGTAGGTATTTATCTAAATCTTCCACCAACGTCTTAATGATGCTATTTTGAACTGGAATAGGATTCATCATCCTCAGATGATCGGTAATAAAATTACATTGATCTTGCCGCAAATGTCCTATTTGACTGTTAAAATTGATCGTACCTAGTGCGCTTCTTAAATCATGGGGATCAAGTCCAAATTCTTTTATGTTTGGTGCTCCTCCAGCGTATGTGACGAGGGATGTTACCTCTCCTTGTTTAACTAGGGCGGGGGTCTTTAGCGGATCTATGCTGGCAGGGGATTGTCCAGAAATAAAATAAAGGTCGCACCCATCTTTTATTTTTGCGATTTCTTGCGACATAACCGCTGCAATCACTCTGGGATAAGTTTTTATTCCATGAAATTTTTTACTGTTTGTAGCAAATATCGTATTCACCAGCTTTTTCTGAGCGGGTGTCATTTCCATCCAGTGGGGAAGAATATATTCATGAAAATAACGATCGCTGGCATCTGTTCCATTGAGACTGAAGGAGGTTATTTGGTCAAAGAGTTTCAGTTTATCATCCAGCGATAGGAGTTGCGGGGATTTTTTGCTTATCTCCGATAATTGATTAAAACATAACTGTACTAACTCCACAGTCTTGGAATTTGCATTTTCGTTCTTACTACCTAATGCCATAAATTTGGGAGGAAAATATTGGTCGATTTTGGTTTGAATTTTTTGAGCAGAAAGATCTCTTGACGCAAATAAATCTAATAAATCACTGGCGACCTCTTTATAATGAGAATCGATTAGCTGTGCGCGTCCTGGAATGTGATTTTTATTGAGGAAAGGGGAAACGGGAACGGGAAGATTGAAAATCTCCTCCATGAATTTTGCTACTGTTGGAAACATTTCTGGATCTTGATCATGGATGATGTTAAAAATGTGCGAATATTTTTGATCGTCATCTTTGGGGAATGTTATATAGAGGGGCAACTGGGGAAGCAAGCACAAAATTGCTTGTCTTTTTTCTTCTCGAGATAGTTCATTCTTCTTCATGATGTAAGTTGCAATGAAGTGTCCTATACTTAAGTGGAAGTCAGCTGGTCGTTTCCTAATAGTAGTCGGATTAAGACTACTGCTATCCCCATAATTAGGTCTCCACTTTTTATCGACTTCTGTGTAATGAGCAAATAATTCACTGACTGCTTTACAATTTTGTTGCTGCAAGAGAGTATGATCTAAACTCAAATCTTGTACCATTTCCTGGTCAACAAATATTTCGCGATATGGGGTTTGTCCAATAAGTTCTCTAAATAACGCTCCTCTCTCCGGATCTTTTTTTTCTTCTTCATATAATCTCTTCAAATAATCAACGTTTCCTTTGCGGATCTCCATTCCAGCTAACCATTCTGGGTAGTTATATCTAGGAGTAGAGTGGAATCCTGAAGACGATTTGATCTCGTGCATGTTCCGAAAGTAAAAATCCCAAAACCGACCACTACCCATCCGTGATTGCAGCGTGCGGGCCAAGAATCTATTGCCGCTCTTCTTGTCCATCCCCATACAACTGAAAACTCCATTCCAGTTGATTTTTCTTGGATGCGGAGCTTGATCTGTATCCATGTCCAGCCGTAAAGACGCCACCATAAATGCTGATAGATGATCGAGGATAAATTTATTTACATCATTTCTACAAGGAGGACCATAATTTGCTAAGACATCCACTATTTTTTCATCGATGGCCAATCTGCCTAAACCGGCGTGAGCTCCAAAGGATGTGATTTTTTTGCACGTAGGAATGTCAAAATCATACTTTTTGCCATCAAAAATTCCTTTTTCGATCTCTAAAATGGTTTTTTTGTAGGATTCAATACGTTCAGGATTGCCTACTGCTATTTTTAAACCATCCGCCAAGATTTTCAATGTTTGTGCTTGTTTTTTTAATTCAGAGACATAGATCGAATTATCAAACCTATTTGCCAGGTCTATAGGGTCATTAATAGGGATATTATCATCATGATCATCATGTAGCTTTTTTACATCTATTCTATTACCTATGTACTTAACGAAGTAAATTCCATCTACACTTCTGACCAATGCAGGAGTGTGTTGTCGATCTATGAATATTGGATTCCCGTGCATCATGTAGATATGGCATTTTGGGTTTCTAGATCCCAAAAATAAATCAAAGATGGCCTCATCACTTTCTAACCGAGTAGTGATGGAGTCTCTTGCCGCTTCGTTTGCTAACTGCATATCAGAATAGGATTCTTCTTTCACGGTTAGAACTTTATCGATTAGCCAGCGTTTGCTATCCTCTTTTGGCAACAATAGTCCAAGATATTCATCTGCCTCATTTCCCTTAGACCAGGAATTCACTTTAGGCAGGACCTTGTCTGCAATATTTTTTATATATTGTTGTCGTGAGCTGGGCGGCGTGAATGAATGTAGCAGTGCGCTTAATATTTTTTCTCGTTCTTCCTTAGTAGGTCTAGTATTTTTGGCGCAGTATTTTAGCATAGCGAGCTTCGCTATTAATTTTTTTGAAAAATTGTCCATAAAAGAGACAAACCGTTGTTGCTCGTCAGAAGTTAGCGTTGCATTTTGATAAGCTAATAAAAAACGATCATATTCTGCCAGTAACTCACATATATTATATTCTCCACTCGTATTGGCAAATTTTTCCAAAGAGTTAAAGATCTCATCTTTACTAGTTGCATTGACGGTAGTGGCCGTTGGTACTGCGGACGCGCGAGTAAAACTTTGAATTTCTCTTGCAAATGCCGTGCTATCTGGTCCATCCAGCGCGCTAGCGTCTTCAGTATAATCGGGAATACCGTTTTTGAAACGTTTTAGGGATATGAGCATCCTTGCTTGAGTTAACCTAATCTGATCTTGGGGGTGAGTAGAAATTGCTCGATCTAGAACAGACTCTTGATCTCCCTTTTCAGTTAGGACCGCTTCCAATCCTAGGTATAGGGAATTAATCGGAAGATTTGCTTTTTGTAAAATTGTAACGGCCAGCTCATCGGCATTAAGTTCCATCCGTTGATGATCGTGATCTAAACTTTCTCTTAAGTGCTCACTTTTTTGTAATACATGTGCGAATTCATGGGCCAAAATTCCCATAAGTCTCATTTTACCTGTTTCAAACCAACGTTGCTTTGTCTGCTGGTCTTGCGCTGCCTTAAATTCGGCGAAGCAATCGTCTATTATTTGAGTGGTGACTATTAATGCATAATATATTTCCTTTTTTTGATCATCAAACTTAATAGAATATACGGCCGCATTTACTACGTGGGTTTTGACCAAGAATGTCCATTTGCGAAAACCCTTATAACCCATATCTTCTAGTGATTGTCTATAACGCTCAACAATTTGCTGTATCATGTTGACTGCGGTAGGGTATTGCCCAAGATCAACTATTGATTGGTCCCCATATTCCCGGGTGATATAGGAAACAATCTCTTTATGTTTTGATTCATCTTCTTGTGCTTGTGCGATGACAGGTAGGGACGGATTTTGGTCGGCGGCGAGTGCTGTAACAAAGTTGTTATCACTAATAAAGAACATAAAGAACAATAATATAGATGCATAGTTAAAGACTATTTTTATCATGTTTTTCCCTCCATCAAATGACTGATCCGATATTTTGGTATCTATAATTAATGCGGACGTGATTTTAATACTCTTGTTAGTTTGTTGTTGGGGGGATCAGCAAAGCCTCTATAAACGGTCCACGCACCGATGATCGAATTATCATCAAATTTACAATATGAAGTTAGGGCACCTGGTTGATCTACTGTAGTTGTAGTGATAATTTTACCACCGCGCTTATAGCAATACCTAATCGCAGGTGTGGGGAGGTCCATAAAATTATTAAAGTTGTTATTGATGTCAATGGGGTTAAAATAAATAATAATCGCTTTTTGCACTTCACTATTATTCATATGACGAAGCAGCGTCCACTCTTCAATCATTCCCCTGTCAAAAGAACAGATACCTATTTCACCTGTACCCATTCCTTCATTTTCTCCGTACAACCTAACGATTGTATGTGTACCTCCCAAGCGAATGCAGTTTTTCGATGCAGCATTAGGGGCCGAAGCGATATTATTGGCCATAGTACTAACTAAAAACAAGACAAATAAGAATGCACGAAGCGTACCAATAAAAATAGTGCGCATGAAAAAATCTCCTGAGTTTAAATAATTTATTTAAACTCAGTATTATTTAGCTTATCCAGGAAGTCAAAATATTACTTTATCTTACTTTATGTTAGTTTATGTTAGTTTATGTTACTTTTAGATACTGCTGTATATTCCATTTGCATCAATGAAATCGATGATTCTTGTTCTTAAATAATTCCATCGGAGGGCCTCTCTAATGGCAGGACTGCTATGACAATCTCTACAGAAGTCCATGGTTCTAAGAGCTTGGTGAACATCTTGCAGTCGAATATCCCTTCTTACCATACGTACGCTTTGATACATTTGCCACAGCGGTGAATCAACATCTAATGTTGAAAGGTCGTTACAGGTGAGCGCATCATTCAGTAGATCTCTGGCACGTTTACATTTTTTTGCTAAGATGTTATTCCATGCTCCGTTATAAACCGTATAAAATGCTGGAATGATTAGGAACGAAAGTGTAGCGTTACGTTTTGCCCAGGTACTGTGAAAGTTATAGCAAAAATCTAATCTCTGTAAACATTGTTGTGCCTGAGAATCGTCAGCTAATACTTCGCCAACTATATTTACTGAACTTACTGAACTTACTGAACTTACTGAACTTACTGATAATAAGACGCTAAAAACTACGCTAATAGCGCTTATAGATAATACTTTTTTCATCAAAAAATCCTTTGGATACTCTGTCCTTTAGGGCAGAGAGGAAAAAGAATGCCCTTCGGCGAGAATCGCTGCGGAAGCAGCGAAATCCGGCATTCTCTCTATTAATAAAGTTCTAAAGCTC
>JADGBS010000193.1 GCA_015231325.1 Oligoflexia bacterium
GAAATATCTCCGACAAAATGTTACCTAAAAAACAATACCAGATAGATTTTGTAGATAAGAATGGAAAAGACGAAGATTACTCTTTTTTGGGAATGCCGGCAGCATCCTCATGGGTGATTACTGGTTCTTTTGCTGATCGTAGTGTTATTCGAAATGCGCTCGTACACAATTTGGGCCGTGATATGGGAAAACAACGTAATAACCCATCCTTCGCACAAAGAAACAAATTCACCGAGGTTTTTATTAATAAGCAATATATGGGATTATATCTGGCAATCGAAAAACCTGAAATCCACGAAAATCGCTTAGATATCCCTACTATGAGTATCAAAAAATTTGAACTTTCTCATGAGATAAGTTATCTGGCACAGGTACAAACTGATATCAAAGAAGTAAATAATTTGACAGACATGGGGACCAATATAAAATTTCGTTATCCCTCCGATAAGAAAATAGAAAAATGGCGAAAAGAAAATTCCGAAGTGGCCACAAAAATGATGAATGCTATCATGTCCGACATTCAGCGTTTTGAGAATGCTTTATGGGATTTTTCGCAAAATCCTCAAAATACTCGCTATCAAGATCTAGTTGATATTGATTCTCTGGTCGACTATGTAGTTGTACAAGAAGCCACTAAAAATATCGATGGCTATCGTAGAAGTCTACACTTTTATAAAGGGAAAAATGGTAAAATTTATTTTGGTCCACTATGGGATTTTGATCTGGCCATTGGCAATGTGTTTTTACCAAGTTATGACTCACATCGGATTTCCGGATGGAATTTTCCCAGAAAGCACTACCTTGATTTACAAAATCCTCCTTTTTGGTTTCGTACGCTTATGACTGATCCGCTAGTGGTAAGTAAGTTTATTATTCGATATAAAGAACTCAGGAGTAATGGTGGCATTCTTTCAGATAATGAAATTAACACAAGAATAGACCTAATGATAGCGGATCTTGGTAATTCCACAGAACGCAATTACGCTACCTGGGGAAGAGGCAGAAACCCCATTGTACGCTATATTTATGATCGTCCTCCGTACCTAAAAGGATTCGAAGCAAATTTTGAAAAAATGAGAGAGTGGTTATTGGCACGGTTAAAATGGATGGACCAAAACGTTGACGATTTACAGAAATTCCCGGATTCACGCAGTAGAAAGGAGAAAAAAAAGGAAAAAAAGGTGCCAGGTGACTTTGGCAAATGATAATGAGTGGATAAAAAGCGCTCGGTACTTTTTGTCTCAAAAAAAGTCTACAGGTACCTATTTCCCCTACCTATTTCCCCTATTTCCCAGGTACCTATTTCCCAAGAGAATGAGACTCTAGTTTTGCACCTAAAACTGAAAAGGTAACTGAACCGGCAGAGGAGGCATAAGTTCGGATAGAACTGTGTGAAAAAATGGTGCAAAAATCCAAGAATAATCTCTCACGTTTTCATAAGTAATCGAAGTGGGCCGCACACCCGAAGATCCTTCTTCCTCTAACATATTCATGAGGGCAGAATTTAAAATAGACCAGCGATTGGCGGTCGCTGCCTGGATCTTGCTATATAGTTCTACCGTGATATTAAAAGCAGCTTGTTCTCCATCTCTGGCCTCTTTTTCTTCTTCCTCTGCTATAATTGTAGAAATTTTTGTCATTCCATCGTAATAAACTTGCGCATCGCGAGAGATATTCCCTGAAAAAGAGAGTTGCTGCGGTGATGGTTGGCACGCCATAAAAATTCTTTTTGAACGACCGAATAAAGATCTGAAAAACGCTTTACATTTACTGCCTAATAACTTACCACTGCTGCATAAAGGCATTAGCGTTGAAAATCTATCGACTATAATAAAAAGTTCCTTGGTCATCGATGACATTTTGGCGGTTACATAAGGATCCTGATCTTTGTCTTTTAATAAAGCACACCCATTTTCCATTATTCCCAACATCTTATTTAAAAAAACCTTTGAGCTAAAATTCAGTGCAGTGTCACTCTGACTCTGGCCTTGGCCTTGGCCTTGTTTTTGTTTTTGTTCTTTATGTTCTTTAAGCCAACCTAGCATCGAAGTAAAAAACGCATTGGAATAATATTTTTCGTATATAGTGTAAGGCGATTCAATCCCAACGTAAATCCTTGTGGCATCAGAGGGAATTGTAACCGCAGATGATGTTAAAAAACCAAAAGAATCTCCCCTAGACACTTGAAGTTGATCTGGGGCAAGAATAAATTGTGCGTTATTATTTTCAGGATCTTGCCCAAAGAATAAGAACGATCCATTAAGTAATGGAGCAAATTGGCCAGTACTATTCATCTGTGAATATGCTTGTGTGTATATGTTCGAGGCGATGCTCGCGTTTTCAGCGGAAAAGTGATTCAACTTCAAATCATTTCTTATACCACTACCACCAGCAACGTTGGTACTTAAAACATGCATTGTAGTCTGTTCGGTTACGAAATCCCTTTCCCCTACTCCAACATTTTCTTTTATAGATCTAATAAGCTGATTAAATTTAGGATCCACTTTGTTAATAAAAGAGACAAATCCACTTCTCACCTTAGGAACTCCTAAACTTGTAAATTTCTGCAAACTTTTAGCAACAATTATGATGATTTTGCCTTGAGAAATTTCTGGTATTAAAGCGGTCAGCAATACATCTACAGGATTTTCTGTAGGAAGTTCAATAGTATCATCAACAATTAATGTACAAAATCCTTCGTCACTTTTATGGGCAGCGCATTCTTTCACTATATGTAAAATACTATCCAACTTTTTTCTTTGAAAAATAGTATTTGGGGTAAGACCAACCAAAAAAGAGTCGGTATTCCTGTTAATTTGGAGGGTAGAATTGACAGGGGCAGTAACCTCCAAGAAGGAACCTAATTCATAGTATGCTCTATCCTCTAGCACAGGAGTAACTGCTGCTGGTTGTCCTATTATTGTAGACCTACGATTAGTATGATTAGTACGATTAGTACGATTAGTACGATTAGCAAACCATTCTCTATAATCATTACCAAATGTTAATGCCACTGGGGTTGAACCGTTAACGCCACAACCTTTGATTGCACTGTATAGTGCATGCATTCCACTATTGGTCAAATAACTTTCTTGGGGAACCAACACAGGCATGTTAGGAAAACGATATCGAAAAATATCAGCAATAATTTGCGAAAATTCATTTGAATCATAAAGCTGAGGGACAGAAGCGGCCAAAATCCCGCTCGTTAAATCAAAAATCCAACCATATAAATTAGAAATTGTTGTTGGATCACTTCGAAATGAATGTGAATTTGTATTCTTCATTAAGTTAAGAGCGTCTTTTAAGGCAGTTAATAATATCCGATGTTTAATCAACATTCCATGAGAAATTCCACCGCTTGAAGAGGCCACAAACGAAAGGGAACGAGTAATCAATCCCCCAACCAAACGGCCGACAATATCTTTCATTAAACATAAATGATTTTCTTCCTGAGTAGCAATACCTTCAACAACAACTTCGCTTGCGCAATTAGGCAAATCATTAAAATCTATTACCTCTTCAATCGCTATCCCAGTACTACTTTCCGGGCCGCCCATAGAAAAAGAAGCAGAACTTGAAATAGGGGTTTGGGTAAAAGTATGATCTGCAATAAATTTATATAAATCTAATTCACGTGCACAACTTTTTTTTGATACCATTGCTATGAACGATGGGTTCTTGCCAAGTGTCATGTTTATACATCTATACAGGCCAGGATAGCTTTCTTTCATCGTCGGAGCATCTAAATCAGTTGCGACCATTCTCCGACGTTGCAATCCTTCTCTAATTTCCAAAGGGATTACAACCTTTTTTCTTTGAGATAAGTCGAACGAAACATAATACACTGTCGGATCTGAGATACTTGAAGGTCTTGTTTCAGAAAGGGGAATTACTAAAGCAGGATATCCTATAGGGTACCCCATAGCATCAACAGTTGTTATTGGTGGGAGTAGATTATCCAAATAAAGATTTATCTGATTATAAGTCAAATGTAAATGTTGAATTAATTCATTCATACTGGGGACTGCGTCAAGTCCATATAAAAGTGCACTGCTCGAAAGAACCCCTGCTGAAGAAGTTGAAGAAGTTGAAGAAAAGTATATGGAAGGAAGGCAAATCGGTACGAAAATATCCCCACCATCTCCAAATCTTTTGTGAAAGCTATCTCTATATTGCTTCCCCCAATCGTGAATCATCATGGTAAACTCCCTAATTCTCGCGAAATCATAGGGAGAAATCTGAGTAATCAGATGCGAGTTTGATGAATTCATATTTCCATGCCAGTTATGCCCTAATTGAGGAATTATTCCAACGAAATTAGGAACCCCCATATGAGCAAAAATATCATCCAGCTTATCGTTACGTACAATATCGCATAACAAATCAAAACCTCTGTATTTAATACTGTTTTGAGGATTTTCAAGTACTTCCTTCAATTGCAACTCTATATGCCGTTTTTGATCAGATAGTAAATCACTGATAAATAAACTGGCCCTCATACCTCTGTGCCCATAACCGCGGTCATACAGCGCACTATCCCCAAATCTTAGCCCTTCTTTAGTGGTTGCTGCCCGCGATCTTAGGATCACTGCCATTTCCGGATCATTCTCTGAATACCATTTCATAACCCGTTGCATATTGACATTCAACCTATCAGACAGCTGTTGATCAATCAATATTTGATCTGTTCCCGTTAGTACAGTTGCCGCCTGCGAACAGTAAGCAAGTTCAGATTTGGAAAATAAAATAAGCATAAATATAGCAAATATTATTGAAGGACCAAAACACAACTTCTGATTTCCATCGATCTTAAAACTCATAACCATTTCCCTTTCGATAAGTAACCTAAGAACTACTTAGGTCACAATAGATCAGTATGAATAAATAAAAATAATGTTTCTAAATAATTCCGTTTTGGAGATTTCAACACCAAAGCTCAAATGATTATAACGGATATTCCGTACTCTAAGAAAAGGAAATCTATTCCAAACAGGTCAGAGGTTAGTTTTGACAGCGTTTCAAGTGAGACTCCGACAGCACAAGTTGCAAGGAGATAATAATTTCTCTTCATTTTCTATAAAATTTATTTTGGCATAGTTAGTATGACTGAATGTCCGAATATTATGAAAAAAATTCCCATCGTTAAGATTAAACAAAAATAGAAATTCATTTTTTATCTATTTAGCACTAATACTGTTCCTTATTGATTTTTATTTTTTGAGGTGCGAGCAAAAGCTCGAGCATGAAATTTCTCAACCTTATCAACTATGGAGCTAGCTATGGCAGGGTATTATTTTCCCAGTGGTTTAAGCAAATCACGCAAGTTAATCATTATTTGCATCATAACAATACTCATGGCATTAACAGGAGCAACTCAGACATTTGCTGCTTTTTATACTGTCGATACGACCAACACGACCAACACAACCGCAAATCCTGCCCTAATTTTAATAAATACTGATGAAGCAGTAATTCTTCATGGCAACAGTATTAAGGCAAAATTGGCAATCATAGAAAATCAGCTTCAAGGAGATTTATCACCAACACTATCCTCAATTATTAGCGACGATCAATATAAAAACTTGTTATGGAAAGAAAAAAAAGGTGCCAGGTGACTTTGGCAAATGATAATGAGTGGATAAAAAGCGCTCGGTACTTTTTGTCTCAAAAAAAGTCTACAGGTACCTCATACACACCTCATATACACCCCTTCAAAAATCCTTTCGTTGATCTAACCAAGACTGTATTGCTAGCCTGTCTCTATTAGCATATTCCTCATACATCTCCTTACTGGTGACAGGCGGTATGTACGGGGCAAAAACTTTCAATTTATACCCCTCATCTTTATCAAAATATTGCGCTACGGGGATTACAATCATTCCTAGATGTGACGCGACGACATATCCACCAGTTTTAAATTGATCAAGATCATAAGGGCCAAGACCAGAATATTTACCACTTGTACCGCCTTCTGGAAAATTCACAATTACGAAATTTGGATGTTGGACCATGGCATCTTTGATTTGTTGTTCAATAATAACAGTTCTACCACCCTGATTCCGACCATCTATTGCCGAAGGAACATGTATAAATCCCGCTTTAGTATGAATTTCTCCAAACACTAATGGAAAATCTTCAGATACATAATAAAGGTTTTTGTTTAAAATTTGGGCGATAGGACTAATCGCTGCGAAATACATTGGGTAAGGATATATAAAATCATAACCTTCAATACTAACCCCCAGATCCAACAAAGGATTGATGCCCGTTAATTTGTATGCACCAAAATGGTTAGTAACCACCATTACTGGAACCTCTTTCTGCACAGCATCGAGTAATTCTTTTCCTTCTACAATGCTGGAATTTAAGATTTCTGAAATTTGTTTCAAGGTTTCTTGAGTTCTATTATGGATTAATTGAGTATCCTGAATATTTCTTAACATTTCAGAGAGGTACTCTTTTTGGACCTGTGTTATCCTCTCGAAAATTTTTCTAGACCACTCTGTTCTAAGAATCTTTTGCTCAATCTTATTTCGAATAGCTATCTCTTTCGGATTAACTTGCGATTTCTTTTTTATCACTGCTGCAACATATGATAAAGAGCTTCTCAACGACTGTACACCACTACTACCGGGATCCGCGGCACTTCTTGCCTCAGCGACGAAGGTGCAGAATAAAAAGAGAGACTGTAAACATAATATTGTTTTTTTAATGAAAATAATAAAATTCATAAAAACTCCAATTTTATTTTCTAACTTAAAATTTAATTTTATTGGCCAATACTATTGGCCAATGCTATTGACCAATGCTATTGACCAATACACGAATCCTTATTTACCTTAAAAACAAAATGCATACAATGCATATACATCTATAATATATGCAGATATAAAAATTTATTAAAATTTTTTTAACAGACATAAATAATTAATATTATTCAGTAATATAATTTGAAGGTGGTAAGTTTTCTTTAATTTTGTTTTCCTTTAAAAAAATAAAATTTCAATTCGAAAACAATAAATTGGGTGTGAATAAAAAGACATTGCGGATACAAGAAGTAATTACGTACTGAGCATCGAATCTCTGGCCGAACTATCACCCAGGCATTTACCATGTGCCCAGTCAATCAACGACCCCTTACGCTGGCGCGAAAGCCAGTCGATCGCTGACTCAATCAGTAGCTCATGTCCTCCTTCGAACAGTGTGAGCCGCGCATTGTTCGACTGCCTGCGGAAATATATAGTATGCCCGCGAATTTGGGAAAAAGCATCGCAAAATTTATCCATCTCGCCCCCTTCCTCTTTTTTTCTAGTCCAAA
>JADGBS010000194.1 GCA_015231325.1 Oligoflexia bacterium
TGGTGGTTTTTCTCTTTTCGTTGAGCGGAGTTTTTTTAGTGCTTGCCGGTTATCAAGTAGGTTCCCCTTATAGTTTCGTGGGTGCGGAGCGGGAGCTAATTCAAATTATGGCATATGAACCGATGGTGCTGTTGGTACCAGTGGGTTTTTATCTTGCTTGTGGGAGTTTTTCCATTGAAGCGATTCTTGCATCTCCCTCTCCATTGATTATCAAATTGCCAGGAGTGTTTTTGGGTTTTCTTTACGTTTTAACTATTAAACTAAGAAAAAGTCCTTTCGATCTTTCCACCTCTCATCATGCTCACCAAGAACTGGTTAAGGGAATTAGTACTGAATTTAGCGGTCCATTGTTAGGGCTAATTGAAATTACCCATTGGTATGAAAATATCATCCTCCTTGGGATTATCTACCTCTTTTTTGCTCCTTACCCACTGATGGCCGTGGCCGCTGCTCTATTGATGTATCTTCTTGAAATTTTTGTTGATAATGCATTTTCACGCGTTAAGTGGGGTTTGTTACTTAAATCTTCATGGTGGATAACTTTGATTTTGGGCGGGGGAAATATTATTGCGCTTTCTTTTACTAGGTAGTTGGTAATTAAGTAATTAAGTAATTAAGTAGATAAGTAATATTAAACAAGGATCTTATCATGTCTCTGATCAAAAAATCTCCCTGGATCATTCATTACGATGGTTCAAGTTGTAATGGTTGTGATATCGAAGTGCTGGCGGCACTTACTCCACGCTTTGACGTAGAACGTTTCGGAATTATCAATACTGGTAATCCTAAACACGCCGATATTCTATTGATTACTGGATCTATCAATGAGCAAAATAAAGATGTAGTAAAAAATATTTATGAGCAGATGCCTTCCCCCAAAGTGGTGATGGCCATAGGTATTTGTGCCACTAGCGGAGGAATATTCCGGGATTGTTATAATGTGAATGGCGGTGTTGACAATGTCATCCCTGTCGATCTCTATGTTCCCGGATGTTCGGTAAGGCCAGAGGCCTTAATTGATGGTGTGGTAAAGGCCTTAGGTATATTAGAAAGTAAGTTAAATATGAGGAATGAAAAAGTATGAGCAACGAGAGCAACGAAACAAATGTCATTGAACTTTCTCTCCTGAAGGAAAAAATCCAAGAGCTTCAAGCAAATAAATACCGTATGGTGCATATCGGTTGCTCTAAAATTGGTGATAATTTTGAGGTTATATACGCGTTCGATAAAGATTATCAAATGGTAAACCTAAAGGTGCTTCTCCCTATAAAAGTGGAGAATGTGGAAAATGTGGAAAACGCTGTTGCTCGCACCGACTGCGAACTTCCAAGTATCAGTAGCATTTATTGGTCAGCATTCCTTTATGAAAATGAGATCGCAGAGCTGTTTGGATTGAAAATTAATGATATGAAAGTTGATTATCGCGGGAATTTTTATCGCACCACAGAAAAAGCGGCGTTTAGTAAAAAACTTGTAAAGAATAAAATTGAAGTGGTGCATAAGTAAAGTAAGTAGAATTGGTGCAGGAAGTTAACATAGAAATACATAAAAATATATAGAAATTTTCTATCTCTCTATCGGAGTTTTAAAATGGCAAAAAGAACCATTATTCCTTTCGGACCGCAACATCCCGTTTTGCCTGAACCTATTCATCTAGATCTGGTCCTCGAAGATGAGAAGGTAGTTGAAGCAATACCTTCAATAGGATTGATCCATCGTGGATTAGAAAAATTAGTTGAAAGGAAAGATTATCAAGAATTTACCTATGTAGCAGAGAGAATTTGTGGAATTTGTAGTTTTATTCATGGACTCACTTACTGTCAAGCAGTAGAGAAAATCATGAATATCACTGTTCCTCCTCGCGCTGAGTATTTAAGAGTAATTTGGTCCGAGCTCTCAAGAATTCACAGTCATCTTTTGTGGTTGGGTTTAATGGCAGATGCCATGGGTTTTGAGTCGCTATTTATGTACTCCTGGAAGGTGCGCGAAATGATTCTTGATATCATTGAGGAGACTACGGGAGGGCGGGTGATCTTTGGTTCCGCTAAAATAGGTGGTGTGCGACACAATATTACCAAAGAAAAGTTAGAGGAAATTTTTAAAAGACTCGATGGTATTGAGAGAGAACTAAATACTATTACCAAGGTTTTTATTAAGGAGCCTTCGGTCAAACATCGGTTGGTCGGGATTGGGGTTCTTAGCAAAGAAGATGCTTACCAACTGGGAGCAGTCGGCCCCATGCTCCGGGCAAGTGGTGTAAAACAGGATATTCGGGAAATTACTTATAAAAATTTTAAAGAGTTAAATTTTGAACCGGTAGTGGAAAGCAGTGGTGATAGCTACGCCCGCACGATTGTGCGTATTCGAGAAGTAACGGAATCTTTTTCTTTAATTAGAAGAGCGATTCAACATATGCCAGATAGTGAAATCAGTCAAAAAATTACTGGTGCTCCTGATGGAGAGTTCTCTGCGAGGAATGAACAACCTCGTGGGGAGGTGGTTTACTACATCAAAGGTAATGGCAGTAAATTTTTAGACCGTCTGCGTGTGCGTACCCCCACTTTTGCCAATATTCCGCCGCTGCTAAAGGTGATTCCGGGACATGAGCTAGCGGATATTCCGATTTTAGTATTAACCATTGATCCGTGTATCAGCTGTACCGAGAGATAGAAATTTTTGTAACTCATAAAGGAGTATCAATAAATGTGGGCCCCAATGTTAAGTAAACTGATTGCTGCTGTCTTTAAAAAACCCTTTACCATTCGTTATCCTTTTGAAAAAAAAGAGTTGGCGGCACTACACCGAGGGCATATCAGCATTGAGATTAAGAAATGCATTTATTGCGGTATGTGCCAAAAAAAATGCCCAACTGCTGCTATCGCCGTATCACGTCCAGAAAAAAGCTGGTCGATTGATCGATTATTCTGCATCACCTGTAATAGTTGTGTTGAAGTTTGTCCAACAAAATGTCTTACCATGGAGACAAGTTGGTCACCAACCCAAGATAAAAGAGGCATTGATCTTTTTAAGGGAGAGATTAAGGGAGATGTTAAGGGGGAGGAAAAAAACACGATATGATTGGTTTGGTGTTTGACTGCGTTTTTTCCATTACGCGATCACTTGCGCTATTTTTGTTATATATACTCTCCTTTATGGCCATGATATTTTCGGCAACTTTTGCGGAAGGATTACCTGCATTCACAGAATTATCGCTCGAAAAGGCAATAGAAATTGCCCTGAAAGAAAATAAAGAGATTCAATCTTCTGAATATGGAGTGATCAGTAGCAAATATGAATTAAGCGCTAGTTACGGAAATCTTTTTCCGCAATTAAATCTTGAGGGGAAAATTACCAAGATTAATGATCCTATTACCCTCGACGTCGGATCAATACGTACTGCAATGATTGGCGCTGACACCAACGTATTCCGTAGTGCCACCAATTCTAACGTTGCCACTGTCGCTGGATTTAGTCGTGCATTAGAACAGGCGATCCCTCCCTTCAAAATGGAAATCCAGGACGATCATTATTACAATCTCTCTGCTACGCTATCACAAACGCTTTTCACCGGGGGAAAAATCACTGCTAACATCAACGCCAAAAAAGAGGATTTGAGTATTTCAGAGGCGCAGGATTATGGCACAAAAGACAAGGTCATCAGCGAGGTAGTAATAAATTACTTCAAAGTTCAGTTATTGAAGGAGTTGGTTAAAATCAGGGCGGAGGTGGTCAATGGATTACGAGAGCACCAGGCACATGCTCTTAAATTATTAAAAGCGGGACTACTATCTAAGGCAAATAAAATGCGAGCAGATGTCGCTTTGGCAGAGGCCATCCGTGAAGAATATAAGACACAACAAGATCTGGAGTTGTCTTATATCTTGTTAAACAATTCCCTTGGTTTGATTGTTCCTTCTCCGTCGACTACTTCGCCAACTATTTCGCCAACTACTTTACTGACTACTCCACTTTTTATTACTGAGGAGAAAATATCGCTCGAAGAATATTTACAAAAAGCAATTACCGAGAATTATAACTTACAGACACTAGGGCATAAACAGAATCAGCTCGGGGAAAAAAGTGATGCCATCGCTGCATCTTTTTATCCCACGTTTGCAGCGTTTGCGAAGTATGAACTCTATCGAAAAGATTTGACCTTGTTTGAACCTGATTGGGCGATAGGAGTGGTAATGAAAATGAATATTTTTGAAGGAGGGGCCAATCTGCATAATCTACAGGCAGTGGCAGCTCAGAAAAAGATGTTGGCCACCTATCATGAGAATGTTACATCTTTGGTAAAAACTGAGATTCAAAAGTATTATCACGATCTAAAGACCGCAAGAGAACAAATAAAAAGTTTAGAGTCTTCGAGCTTGCTCGCTAAGGAAAATTTGCGTCTGAACAAGTTGTCGTTTGCCGAGGGTGTTGCTACTTCTCTAGAAGTGATCGATGCTGAATTGGCATTATCTAAAGTTAAAACAGAACAATCTAAGGCCATGTTTGATTACGATAGCGCACTGGTAAATTTATTTCGCTCTACCGGAAATGCCAAGAGAATTTTGCAATCTGCTCTATCTGCTGTATCTGCTGTATCTGCGGTAAAGGAAAAAAAATGAATCACCTGAATATTCTACTTTTGTCTGGGATGCTTGCAATTCTTACTGTTGTTATTGCATGTACCCGTGAAGAAAATAAATTAACCGGGGAAGTGGATGCCAGTGAAATTGATGTCGGAGTAAAAATTCCAGGGCGAATTTCCCAAATACTGGTACAAGAAGGGATTTTAGTTAAAAAGGGACAGATTATTGGTTATATGGAGAGCAAAGAGATTGAGGCCAAAATGAAGACTATCAATGCTGCTCTTAAAGAGGCGGAAGACCAGTTTGACTTTGCCGACAAGTCCTTTCAGCGGATAAAAAGGCTCTATAAAACCGAAGTCGTTCCTAAGCAACAATACGATGAAATCACCTATAAATATAGTGCTGCTAAACAAAAGATAGAAGGGGTAAAAGGGCAAAAAAGTGAGGTTGAGGCCGCCTATAATGAAATGGCCATCAAGGCCCCCATCGATGGAGAAGTGGTACAGATAGTTTCTCATGCTGGGGAGATTGTTTCTCCTGGTTATCCGGTAATTACTATCGTAGATCTCAATGACCAATGGATTACTTTTAATGTTCGCGAAGATAGGCTGATAAAAATAACCAAAGGAAAATCATTAACCGTATTTTTTCCTGCACTAGGGAAAAGTTTTGAATACAAAGTCAGTTACCTTTCGGCGTTGGGAACTTTTGCTAAGTGGAAGGCCACCGGTGAACAAGGAAGTTTTGACTTAAAAACATTCGAAGTTCGCGGCCGTAGTGATTCTAAAATAGAGGATCTTCGCCCAGGTATGAGCGCTATAGTTGCAATTAAATGAAAATATTGCTGGCCATAATTCTTCGCGAATTCAAAAATTTTTATAAAAACAAAATTTTGTTTTGTGTAGTTCTTTTTTGCCCTCTAATACTGGCGTTTGTTTTGGGAGGTATTTTTAGCAATCGAGTAGTGATTAAGATGCCAGTAGCAGTATTGGATGCAGATCAGTCAAAACTTTCTCGGATGATCATGCGTAATCTTGAGGCATCGCGTTCGTTCACCATCAAATATCATGTAGAATCGCCAGAACATATTCAGTCGCTTATTTATCAACAGGAAATTATCCTCGGGCTGGTTATTCCTAAACATTTATGGAGAGATATTAAAAGGGGGAATGTTGCAACAGTTACCGCTTTTGTGGATGGCAGCAATTTATTAACTGTAAATTTGGCATTGGCCGATTTAAAGGTTCTTATTGCAACCATCTCTGCCGGAATAAAATTAAAATTTTTACAAAAGATTGGTAGTAATGAAAGTCGGGGACTTGCTCTAATCCAAACGATCAAAACAGACATATCTAAACTTTACAACCCAGGTTTTAATTATTTGCATTATATGGCCCCGGGAATATGGATCGCCGTACTACACCAAATTATTTTGCTTTTAGGTAGTCTATTGATTGTCTCAGAAATTGAAAATAAGACCTTTAGTGAATTTCTAAATCTGAGTAATCACCGTTGGTATTTGATTATTGCGGGTAAATTAATCCCTCCTTTTTTAATTTCGTTGTTGTTCTTCGATATTTATTTCCGTGTTATTTTCCCTCTATTTGCCATCCAATTTAAAGGAAGTATTCCGCTAATGGTTCTGATTTCCGCCTTATTTTCGCTTTGCACCCTTTCCTTGGGGTTAGTAATATCCCTTTGGGCGGAAAGGAGTCTTGATGCTATTAAAGGGGTTTTATTAATCGGTTCGCCAGCGTTTATCCTCTCCGGTTACACTTGGCCAACCAATAATATGCCCTTATTCATTCAACCAATTTCCTACGCATTGCCGCTGACTCCCTACTTAAGAGGCCTACGAAAAGTTTTTCAACAAGGAGGCAGCTGGGAAAATATTTATGGTGATTCTCTAATCCTCATCTTAATGACTGGTACTTTCCTTTTGATTTCAGTACTGATGTTACAAAAACGTATCAGATATATCGAACGTATCGAAAGAGGTGCCTAGTGTCTTTTTTATTTATGCTTAAAGGTTGCTATTGGCGTTGTCGTTGGCGTTGGCGACAAGTTTTTATGCGAGAAGTGCGCATGATTATTAGCAACAAAGATATTCGTTTGATGTGTTTTGTCGCTCCAGTACTTTATGGAATAATTCTTACTTCTGTATATTATCCTGGTCGTATTAATAAAATTGAGATCGGTTTTATCGACAACGATCGTTCGGCGCTTTCTCGGGCATCGTTGCGGGCGCTGGATGCTACTGAAAACATTAAAATTACAGATCAGTACACTGATCCATTAACTGCTGGAAAGGCGATAATTAACGGTGATATCAGTGGATTTATTTATTTTCCTAGGAATTTTTCGGCAAAAATAAAAAGAGGTGGTGATACCTATCAGTCGTTGGCCATTAGTTCTTCTAATTTTTTGATCGCCAATCCGGTTATTACTACGGTAAGTGAAAGTGCTGGAGTGTTTTCAAATAAATTTCTTGTTGATTCGTTGATCAGAAAAGGGGTGTCTCCCGAAAAAGGCATTATGCTAACGTCTCCCCTCAATCTCACCACCAACATATTATTCAACGCTCCTCTTTCTTATGCTAAGTTTATGATTCCTCCCCTGCTATATGCTATTTTGCAACAGATAATTTTAGTTTCTTTAGCATTTACGATGGCATA
>JADGBS010000195.1 GCA_015231325.1 Oligoflexia bacterium
CTGTTGGGTTGAGAAAAATTTCCTGATTACCTCAGCTTGGGGGAGCGAGCAACATATTAGATCTTCATGACAACACAAAATATATAAAAGACCACACAATCTCCATGTAGTTTTTATATGTCTGATATACTTTTAATATTAACAATTGCTGAGTCTCATATGAAAATTAAGAGAGATTGGTGGTTGGCAAATAGTTTAATCAATATTCTAAGTGGAATTATTTTTATTGTAGCACGATCAATTGCAGGAATGGCAGTGGGAGGTTTAATTATTGGCGCAATAAATATATTAATCGGAATAGCTCTCTTACAAAAAAGCAAGATTGTCTTTTGGATAGTTTTTATCGTAAGTGGATATTCCTTTATTCAGGAATTGTTGAGACTGTCTAAGCAAATAGGCGGATTTAATCCTACGCTTGGCACAGGGTTAATTGTTCTCAATTTTGTTTTTGCTGTAATGTTATGGCAACAAATAAAGAATGAAAAAGTTAAAAAATAAACTTTATATTAAGCGCACATGTCTAATCCAGCCAAAATAATCCAAGGATCAAAGAGAAATGATATTTTAGGGAAATGTATTAGATACATGTATTTTCTTTTATTGGGATCAATAATTCTTTTTTCTTTTGCATTTGCTCTTATTGGAATTATAGAAAATAATTTAATAAATTTATTATTTGGAATTTCAGCTTTTATAGTTAGTATAGTTTTTGTTAATCAACTAATTGCCCAAAAAAAGCAACATATAAGGAATTAATTTAGATCTAAATCACACAAAACACTTCCTGATTGCTTCAGCTTGGGGAAGAACTTCACTTAGTTTAAGCAAACCACCTCGCCGAAACCATGCAGCAATTTATTGATTGACTCTGAAATATTAACTGATACTATAATAGTATAAGTTATTATTTCTGTTTTTAATATTATGGGAAAATATGTAGACGGATTTGTATTAGTAGTGCCAAATGATAAAAAAGAAGAATATAAGAAAATGGCAGAAGAGGGTCGCGATATATGGATGAAGCTTGGCGCATTAGAATATTACGAATGTCGTGGAAATGATATGGTTCCACAGGACATGGGTGGTGAAAAAGCACGTGCCTTTCCTGAAATGGCTGGAGCAAAAAATGGTGAAACAGTCTGGTTTTCTTTTATTGTCTTTAAATCTAAAGAACACCGAGATGAGGTGAATGCGAAGATGATTGAAGAAATGAATAAACAAATGGAAGGAAAGAATGACATGTCGATGCCTTTTGACATGAAGCGTATGGCCTATGGTGGTTTTCAAGTAGAAGTCGAAGGCTAATACATCTAGAAATAGAACATCTACCCATCATCTGTCTCCATAACGAGGCTAGTGGATTAAAATAAATTGAATTTAGTATCCCTAAGCAGATTGAGACATCTGATTCTGCTATTATGTAAAGATGGACAATCTTCAAGAGGAAACGTTGATAGGCACACCTACACCACCTGTAATGAAGTCAAACGCAACTCTGAGATATAAAATAGCAGGGTTTATATCTATCATTCTTTTTTTGGCAATACTTACTACTAGTTTAACTATTCAAAAAAGAACACAGAAAAACATTTCCCCAATAAAAAAAATAAGTAAACCCCTCTCTCAAACTCCCCCAGCCACAAGTAGCAGATTCTTTATCACTAAGATTCAAAAACCTATATCGGAAATTACTTTTAAAGATATTCCAAATAATAGGGAAATTAGAAATGTTGTAGAGTATAAAAACTCAATCTATGCTGCAGGAAATGGAGCTATCATTCGCTACTCAAGAACAACCGGTGAAGTGACGGGATTTTCTGATACATATAAAGCATATTGCGATGGAGAGCTTGCAGTGATAAATAACTTTTTATTTGCAGCATGTCGTATCGGAAATGTCAAAGAGCCATATATGGGCAACTTTGAGATACTAAAAATCAACCTCGAAGCAGATATCCTAGAAAAGAGCTATGGAAGAAATGATGGGCTTATCAACCAAAGCAACTACAGACTATTTAAAGACGGAACAAACATATGGGTTGCGACTTTTGATGGGTTAGGACTCATTGATACTATTGCAGATAAGGTCTCCTTTTTTCATAGTGAGTTAGGATACCCAGAAGTTAATAAGAGTTACGGTGTAAATCACATACTGGTTGATGCAAATTACGTTTGGGCCTTTTTTGGAGCTAATGCCTATTCTCAAGGAGGAGTTGGGCTTTATAATAAAAGTACAACTACATGGAGATCATTTGGCCCCACTGACCTGATGGAGAATCCGATTCGGTTTGACCTTGATTATTCTGAAGGGTACTATGCAAAACTCGTGCCGGGCGGAATTCAGCTTGGGTTTCGTGATGGAAAAATGGGGGATGCGGACCGACTTGTTGAAAAGAAATACAACTATAACACTGAAAAGTGGGAGGTTATGGGTGAATACCCAGCAAGTGGGCCTGAGTCAGATAAAACGAGATTTGCATTTATGCAAAAATATCCCTCGATTCGGTACAGTGAAATTGATTCACAGGGACTCGTACAATTAATTCTGCCCAGCGACTCTAGTAAACTCAATATTAATGGTCGAATCAACAACCTTATCTCCCCAGTTATTAATGGCAACAGATATATTTTAACAAACGGAACAATCGATGAATTTCAGGCACATGCACCATTTCGACAGACACTGGTATATCTAGGGGAGGGGCTTTCGTCAGGTTCCAGCATATATGATGGTATGCAAGAATCTCTAGGATACAAGCTCCTTGTGGATCCTAGCACCAATATGGGTCTTGTTATAGATTACATTTGTGACGGAATGACTTGTGAGAATTCACACAAAGTTTGGTTAGTAGATCTATCGAAAAAGAGTATAAAAAAGGTATATGTAGGAAGCAACCTTCCGAGCAGTATATTCAATAAAGAAGACATAAAATTGGCAGTGTCGGGGGGGGTATTAATAGTATCATCCCATTCGGCCAACACTATTTTTTAGGTTGATCAAAATACAAACGTATTCAGACTCGTTATAACACCAACTCCTACAATCGTGCAATAGGGACTTATCTATTCTATGAATCTATTAGAATTATTTGAATTAGAAATAATGCCATTTGGGCTCTTGGCCAGTTAGCCGATCGCCGCGCATTACCAGCTCTGAATAAGTTATATTTAGGAACGATATCCCCGAGAGAGTCAGGTGACTCAACAATAAGCCAGTATGAGTTAAAAAAAGCAATTCAGTGGTGTGAAAAAGGAAACGCCACGGGTTGGATGTATAAAGGATTCTAAATGATTTAGCTGCTAGATTTTCTTCTATCTAACCAACAAGTGGTATATATGATTATGTATAATCAGCGCATGACAAAGAATCCCCTCATCAATGCTATCTGTGCCTCTGCATATATAATATTTGGTGTAACACTTATGCACTTTGTAACGCTGCCCTTAAGAAATAAACCTGACACATTTTATGCACCCGTAGTAATTCTGTTCCTACTCACTTTGTCAGTCGCAGTTATGGCATATCTTTTTTTCTATCAACCATTAATGTTGTTAATTGAAGGCAATAAGAAAGATGCGATTAACTTATTTATTAGGACTACAGGAACCTTTGCCATCTTTACTCTACTTGCACTTATTCTTCTTTTCCTTGGGTTATAATTCCATCTATCAGAGTTTTATCTTGAAAAAGGTAGAGATTTATCATTCAATATATTTGCTCGCCTAACTTCATTAAGGGCAATATGACAATCTAAAAAATAAACTTGCAATTTTAAAATATGAGGAGTATACCAGGGGTATAAAGGTCGCTATGCATCAATTGGATTATCAATATAGATAAACAATATGAGCGAAATAATTAAGGAGGAAGCTCGAAGTATTGAAGGGAAACGAATCTACCTTGAATATGTTCATGTCCGAAAAAGCCTTTCACTGCTTACGATGAGACTTATCACACTTGAGCTCCTCTATGTTTTGAGTGTAGTCATTCTTCATGCAAGTCTATCTGTTATACAGTCATCACTACTTAACTATCGGAATATTATAATTCCAAGAGACTACTTTGACGTTGGATTGATTACCTACAAGGTGATTCTTATGATTTACATGACACTCCAATGGCAGAATGAAAAATATACCATCACCACAGCTAAGATTATTCACGAAAGAGGTATTTTCTTCAAAAAAAAGGAAATGTATGATTATAGCCACATCACACTCATTGATATTAAGCAGGGAATTCTAGGTAAAATTTTTAATTTTGGAAGTATTCATCTGTCTGATCCCTTTATAAACAAAGATATCTATCTTGATGATATTCATAATCCTGAGCGATATTATCATATTTTGCGGGGGTTATCTCCAAAAATTGATGCAACGAGAGAGGTAGTGCAAGGAGAAATCATTAAAGATGACGAAGATGAGGTGTTTGAAAACATTCAAACCTACGTGACCACATTTTCAGGACATAAAAAAACCATGCTCACATAAGAGACATATAAATATATGTATACCAATATGTGCACGAAAAGGAAGCTGTTAAAACGTTTTGGAAGATGTATAAATAAGTGATATCATATTTGCATGAAAAGAACCTTCCCCGCTCTTTCTCATGATGAGTCATAAAGACTACTTTCTATCTTGAAGACTCGCTTCGTGGGAAACATGAATAGGCATAGTAATGATAAGTGGGATAAAATCCAATCTAGGTTGGAGAATGATTCAAAAAACCTCTGGTCTTTGAACGAAATGGAAAGGACTTGTGGTGAACCTGATATTGTTCAAGTGAATGAAAATAGAGGCTTTTATTCCTTCGTCGATTGCAGCTTGGAGAGTCCGAAGGGAAGAAGAAGCGTTTGTTATGACGACGAGGCTCTCAATGCAAGAAAGGAATTTAAGCCGAAAAACTCTGTAACGGGAATGGCGGACTGTATGGGAGTGGAAATCCTTACAGAAGAAGAGTATCGACAACTTCAACAATTTGGACCCTTTGATACAAAAACCTCAAGTTGGCTCAGTACGCCATCAGAAATACGAAATCTTGGGGGAGCCATCTTTGGTGATAGGCGATATAACCACGTATTTATTTATCATAATGGTGCAGATTCGTACTACGCCTCACGAGGATTTAGGGGAGTTGTTCGAATAGAAAAATAATAGTTATATGAAAAGCAAAACTACCTCTATAGATGACTATATAAAAACGTTTCCTCAAGAGGTCCAATCCATTCTAAATAAGATAAGACACCTTACAAAGGAGTTAGCGCCTGAGGCAGAAGAAGCGATTTGTTATGGTATCCCGACGTTTAAACTTAGTGGTAACTTAGTTCATTTTGCAGCATACAAAAATCATATTGGATTTTATCCAACACCCTCGGGAATTGAGGTATTTAGATCGAGGCTAGTCGACTACAAAGTTACAAAGGGTGCAATTCAGTTCCCAATCACAGCTCCAATACCTTATGGTCTCATGAAAGAGATCATTGTATTTCGCTTAAGCGAAATTAAATTAAAAAAAAATGAAAGTAAGATACGAAAGTGAAAGAATCAAGAGAAGAAAAATAATGGGAAGGAACACTATCATGTATGACTTGTATGGATGTACTAATATCTTCATCTACTAATAATATCAAAAAAATAGGCTCACAAAAATAGAAATCCAACAGTAAATTGATTTATCATGCAAAGCTTAATCATTCGATGAATTAAAAAGAAAATAAGAAAGCTGGGAATAGTTTTTTGTTTCTGAAGCCAATAGGCCAATCTAACACAAGATCTAATGCGGAGTCTATTTATTTTTGTAGGAATAGTGCTAACTCCCTTTATCCCATATACAATTGAGCCTACTACGCCAACTTCATAATACTCATCATTGAGGATGATTTGTTCTAGTGCTACTTTTTGTGCTCCTTCCCACCCGCAGAAGGCATCGTGCATCGCAACAACTCCTCCATCAACAAGGAATGGAGTCCAGTTTTCATAGTCAAACTGAGCATTTATATCATCATGCAATCCGTCGATAAAAAGCAGCTTAATCCCGCCTTTCCACTCCTTGACAGCATCTGAGGATTTCTTCTGAATTAAAATGATCGATGATGCAACATTGAAATCAGCAATGTTTTTTTTGAATGCCGCTAACGTTGGAGACATTTTTGTCCCCAAATCGAGCTTTCCTTCATGTGGATCAATAGCGTGCACTTCTTGATTAGATTTTGCTAGGAAGATGGTTGATTTACCCTGAAAACTCCCAATTTCTACTATTGTGCCCTGAATATTTCTAATCATCTGCGCCGCCCAATAAAGGAATATACCTTCATGGATAGAAAGCCACCCAGAAAGTTTGTTAAGAGAACTAACCATACTGTTTTTCATACGAGAGGTATTGCATTATATATAATAATACGCCTATACTAAGACTAGATTATGAAAACTATTGGTAGATACTTCTTCATCTTTCTCTTTTTTTTCCTTCTCTTTCTACCTAGTCTTTATTTGGCAAATGACTTAGCGATCAAAGTTATCTATCAGCAGAATCCGTATCAGGGATTGCAGATAGTAACACGGACTAATACAAAGGCAATCCCGACCCCTGTTCTAAAAAATGGCGATGCGGATGCAAACAATATTGTGAATTTAGAGGATGTGAAGATTATTTCAGCCTACTGGAACCAATCAGCCTCAGGAGCAATTGATCAATATCAAGATGGAAAAGTTAATGTTCTTGATTTTGCTGTTACATCATCAAAATTGAAATAACGTATGGAGAATTCAGACATCGGCGACTGGCTCAAATTATTTGTGCTTTGCATCTTTGGTTTGGGGACAGCAGTGGTCTTTTTTCTATTTTTCAACAGCAACAGCATCTTTACGAAAGCTACAGGGGCGCAAGCTAGTCTAACATTTCATCCGTATGCTGTCTCAGTTAAGAAAGATGAGGTCTTTTCATCATATCGGGGATGCCCCAGAGCGTTCAAGACAGTTAGTAAAACTCATTAAAGCATCGCTATGAATATTTCCGGGAAAGATATTGCGGTAGAGGTCTATCAGGACATTCAGAAACATATTGATTATCTCAAACAAAAAGGAATCGTTCCAAAACTCGTTATCGTCAAATCCTGTGATAGTGAGGCAGTACATAATTATATTAGTCAGAAAGTAGAAAGAGGAAAAAAAATTGGAGTAGAGGTAGAAGTTTTAAATCTAACAGAGGACGATT
>JADGBS010000196.1 GCA_015231325.1 Oligoflexia bacterium
TAATCAGCTCTAAGGCACCCTTGGTCAAAATCACCCGCAATTGATGATCTCCGCTTTTGGTCCACTCCCTGACTAAATCATAGGCCTTATACGCAGATATTGAACCAGTAACTCCTAATAAAATATTCATTTTTCGCCCATTTCTCTCAAATTAAGCTATATCGTTTATGTTGTTTATGTCGTTTATGTCGTTGTAAATTTGCAACAGTGCATGGTGAATTAAATGTTTATGGTAATACAATTTTTGCGCTGCTACCTGTCCCTGTAACTGTAGCTGTAGCATTTCCTGCTTTAGCAGCGGTAAAAAAGCTGCCCCACCACCGCCAGTAATGTGAATCTCATTGCACTCCGCCCCCCCTGATTGGTCCCGCTGTAATAAGTCTTGTAGCAAAAGTTTAATTATTGCTCTTTCATAGTAAAGATAAGCACCGGTAATGGCCTCAGCAGTGGTGTGGGGCCAATAATCTTTTTGTTGCTGCTCCTTTAGACGTTGCAATCGCCAAGCACCATCATCATCGGGTAACGTCAACAGTGGTAATTGCGCCCCTGCCCGATAGCTCTCCAAAAAAATTCGTGGTCCAGGAAAAATATATCCCCCCTCTATACCATGCGTCGAGGAGATGACGTCGATGGTAGTAAACGTTCCCATATCAATCAACAACATCCGTCCGTCATCTCTTTTATCGCAATTGCGATTGCGATAAAGGTAATAAGATTCAAATAGACGATCGTCACCGATAGTGGAGGCGTAATTAAAGGGCATACCTAAAAAATTTTTTTCTTTTTTATACGACAGTAAATCCAATCGTTTTCCGGGAAAAAGTTGATCGATCCAATTGATGTCTCCACCCACGTTGGAAACCATAATCCTAAAATCAAATTCAGTGCTCTGCTGACTTGCCCCCCCCCACTGTTCTCTCCACTCGGGCAGTGACTGCAGCTTCAAATCGCTAATATTTTTCGCTCCGGGAAAACATCCTACATTGGGGTTGGTGTTTCCGTTATCCACCGTAAAAAGATACTTAGGAGCTTTTTCTAAGCTATTCAAACTATTCACTACGGATTACTCCTGGTCCTGGCGTTCTTTGTAAATACTCTTTGATCAGGTTCTTACGTAACTCGTAGAGATCTGTCACTGGGGTACAAAATTTTGGCGGCCGTGCTGGTCCCATCTTCAGTAAATCATTGGTCACTAGCACTTGCCCATCAACCTCCGCCCCAGAACCGATGCCGATAGTAGGAATGCCTACATTAGCAGTGATTTTCGCCGCTACCTGCTCGTCTATACACTCCAGCACCATCGCAAATACCCCCGCCTCCTCCAACTGCACAGCGCTTCTCAGTAGCCGCTCCCCATCACGTTCGCTCAAACCATGTACATAATAACCACCTTGCTCGTGTACTGATTGTGGAGTAAGCCCAATATGCCCCATTATGGGAATACCAATTTGGGTTAATCTAGTTATTAATTTTAGTTTATATTCTTCAGCTCCTTCTAGCTTTAGGGCCTCCGCCTTGGTCTTTTGAAACAGGCGGCAAGCACACTCAATTCCTCTTGCTATACTAGGGTAAGTGGCAAAGGGAAGATCTACTATTGTAAAAGTATTGGCCGCTCCTCTCTTCACCGCGGCCCCAAAAACAACCATCTCCTCAAGCGTCACCTCTACTGTGGTCTCATAACCGAGAATCACATTGCCCAAACTATCACCTACTAAAATTAGATCTAATTGCTCCAGTTCATCCAAAAGCTGTGCGGTTTGATAGTCATAACAAGTTAGCATCTGTAAATAATTTCTTCCGCAAGCATTTTTTCCAGGACTTTGCTGACCATTATGGCGTTTGTAATTACGAATTAAACGAGTATTTAATTTTTTTTTGCGCGTATCTTTGCTCATGTCTTTGCGCATATCTTCGTGTGTCTTTTTATTCATATAAATAATTATCCATCCTGCTATTTTTAAGAACCGATCCAACCGATAAACTCAATTCTAATATAGTCCACTACCAAAGGCCAATTAAACCGTGCAAGTAGCTCAATCATTGTTGCTCTGAGTTTATATTCTGAGTTTCTCTAAGGTAACAGAGGTATTAGTTGACAACAATTACGCGCAATCTTTATACTTAATATTAGGTGCATTATTTTTACCAGTGCACAACAATTTTTCCATGGAGGGAAAAGTGTTGGAAACTATTAAATTGGTATTCACACAATTCAACGAAGAAGCGTTGTTGGTTTCTGTGCTGTCGCTATTGTTAGTTCTAACTATTTTTATTATTTACTGGTTTTATAATCGCAAAAGATTTCACGATCTTTCGCACCAGATACCCGCCAGCGTGGTTAAGGCATACCTAGATACCATTATTCAAAATTCCACCGCCTTAAAATCACAGTTATTTCGTGGCGGGGGATTAGAACTTGGACCAGGAATCGCCTCCGTTTTTCCCACTTCTCAAATTGGCAGCGCCAACTCAGTATCAAACGAGGTGGTAACCCAAAAAAACGCTGAAATCGCCGCTCTCCAAACACAACTGCACGACAAAAGTAACACCATTCGCGAATTGGAAAGCAAATTACTGGAGACCGAATCAAGCGGCGGCAGTCAAGACGCGGAGGTTTCCAGACTGAAGAAAAAAATTCAAGATCTAGAAGCAGAGATCACCCGCTTAGAAAAAGAATTGGCCGATGCCCAGGCCACAGCAGCTGCGGCCGGAGGAGATTCTAGCGCTGTTACTCAGCTAACTAAGGATCGTGATGAGCTCAAGGCACGATTACAAGAATATGAAATAATTGAGGACGACTTGGCCAATCTCAAACGTCTACAAACAGAGAATGAACAACTTAAGAAAGAGCTTGCTGAATTAAAGGGTGGAGGAGCGCCAGCGGCCCCCGCTCCTGCAGCTCCTGTGGCCCCTGCACCAGCAGCAGTCGCCGCACCACCACCTCCTCCTCCACCGCCTAAAGCAGCTACCCTGGCCCCGGCAGCACCTGCGCCTGCGCCCGCTGATATAGCGAGCATACCTGGTCAGCTGGTCGGTGAGGAGAAGTCTGCCGAAGATCTATTAAGCGAATTTGAAAAGATGCTCGGTTGAAATTGGTTACAATTGGATATAAAAGGATTTATGCTCATGCTAAATATTTTCTCTATAATTATAGCTAGTATATTCATCACATTCACTATCCCCAATGCGCATGCCTCTATTAGCAAAACTGACAAGATTAACAAAATTGATAGAATTGACAACATTACCAGTACTTTGCTACGTGAATTTCAGACTCAATATAAAAACAAAGAAGATATAAAAAAACTACAAAGCAAAGTGATAGACCTCAGTGGCAAGGCCGTGCCTGCGCTGGTAGAAGTTATGAAAAAGGATTTGTACCCTGATCCAAATCGCTGGCTAGCGACATTTTTGTTGGGACAAATCATGGGTAAGAAAGCATCCCCCTTTATCTCTAAGTTTCTCTATCATCCTCACTGGGTGCTACGAATGGCCGGCCTTAAAACTTTGTTAGCGCTAAAAGACGACCGTTATGCAAAAGATTATGCTCAACGATTGGACGATAATTCTTTATTAGTGCGTACCCAAGCACTGGAGAACATTCGCACCCTTAATTTAAAAAATCACGCTGACGCAGTTTGGGCCATGCTCTACCACAAACACAATTATCAAGTTGCCGATGGTAAACTTAAAAGAATACCAATAATCAAAAATGTGATAAAAACCCTTGGCGATCTAGATCACCAAAAAATCAAACCGCACCTATTAAGCATGGCCAGTAAAGAAAAATATCGGGATATCTTCGACGAAATTGACTACTCGTTGCAAAAGATTACTGGCAAAAATTCGCCAGACGGAGACTACAACGTAAAAAAAATATATTGGGAACGTTTAGCGCTAACCGAAAAAAAATTGTAGGTACGTGATTAAAAATTTGAAAAAATTTGTTATTGACCAAAAAACATTGCTGACATAGAGCAGAGATGTTTTTATATTTGGGAGCGGAAAGGGTTTATGGGCCAGATGATGATTTTAATCCATCGCAAATGGAGGGTGGCAGAGTTATCCATATTGATCTAGCAAAATGGTGCGATCGAATGATAATCGCACCGCTTTCGGCAAATACACTCTCCCGTCTGGTCCGTGGAGAGGGTAGTGACCTCTTGACCACTACTTTTTTGGCCTTGGCCAATAAACCAGTGGTTGCCTATCCTGCGATGAATTACAACATGTTAGAACATCCATTTACTGCCGAAAATTTGAAAAAATTGGGAACGCTGCCCAATCTCTTTGTTCATCCTCCGAGCGAGGGAACGCTTGCTTGTGGTGATAGTGGAAAAGGAAAATTGCCCCCGGTAAATTCGATAATAGATTTGGCCCCCTATCTTCCTATCAAGCGACCGACTGTCAAGCGGCCGATGCAAACGATGCGAAAGACGCAAACGATTTTGATTACTACCGGGGCCACCGTTTCACCCTTGGATCCAGTTCGCTATTTAAACAATCCTTCCTCCGGGCTTACAGGATATTACTTAGCGAGAGAATTTCTAAGCAGAGGAGAACGCGTTATTGTGATTGCGGGAGTGCATTCTAGCGACAAATTAGATTATCTTAATTCCTTAGGGATGTCGCCAAGTGAATGTAAAGTAGAGCGGGTAAGAACAACATCGGAAATGTCACAAGCAGTATTTCGATATTTTGACCAATGTGATTTATATATCTCTGCGGCCGCGATTGCTGATATTGAATTTGATATATCTAAAGAAAAATTAAAAAAAGGAAAGAGCGGTGAGCAAGGTACTTTGTTGTATCGAGTGGCCGAAGATATTCTTCAAGAAGCATTAAGACGCAGGCGAGGATCCCAAAAAATTGTCGGTTTCGCTGCTGAAAGTGAAGTTACTCCAGATGTATTGCAAGAGAAATTACAGCGTAAGCCTGTGGATCTTTTGGTGGCCAATCAAGTGGATAATGGTCTACTCTCGCCGGTGGGACAAATGAAAGGGTTTTGTGTAGAGAGTGGTCACTACTATTTTGTACAGTCCAAGTCCACAGTGATCGATGAAAAGACTTTCAGCAAAGTATGTCTGGCAAAGTATTTGGCAGACATACTGACAAAATCTATGGAATAAAATAGGTGGGAACTTGATTACCCAATTGGCCGATTACTCTGGGAAAAGGTACCTGTAGACTCATATAGATGACATCTAGTCCATCCAAATTGCTCTCATCTCATCTCATTTCCCAGCTTTTTGGATCACAAAAATTGGTTATTTTTTGTCTGATATCGCGGCAAGATGCCACAGCAAGTTCTAATATCTTTTTACTTGCTCATGGTTGAAAATAGTCCACCTTAGTATGGATCTGGCCAATGAATTTGAGATGGAAGCGTTTTATTTGTCAAAAATGTATAGTTTCTCTTTTCCGCACGGCGGGCAGGGACTTTGTGATCGTCTAAAGGCATTTTTTTACTTGATCCACCTTTGGTATCACTCATTTGTTTGTTCTATAAATACGACGCTGTCGTGCAAACAAAAGTCGCGTATCCGAGATTGCACCTTGATGTTTTTTATGATACAGTGCATCCCATGAGTAAAACGCAAAAATTGCCTCACAAAATACGTATTCTTTCTTCGAAAAGGCCAGTTCACATAGTGGTGAAAACATTGCTTCAGGTTTCTTTGCAAGGATTTCACAGCATACGTCTTTTAAAGCATCTAGTAGAAGAAATGTTTCGTCGTTATGGAGTTTGTGTTTTCCAATATTATATACAAAAAAGTCACATCCACTTATTCGTTAATGCTGGGCGTGCGGATCAAATATCTTGTGCCATGATGTATTTAAATTCAAAACTTGCATTATATTTTAATAAACTATTCTCCCGTAAGGGCCAATTCTGGAGTGATCGCTATTTTAGTTCAATAAAAAAAACCGCCAAGGAGATTATTCATGCTATCCATTACATAGCTTGTCAGTGTAAATTTCGTTCACCGTTTGAAGATGTGTTTAGTTCTGTGGGGCAGGCCCCTTGCTATCCGTGGGGGATCCCTGAATTAATCTTAGGTCAAATCGGTGTGAGTAAGTCGAACTCTTGTCTCAAACTTGCACGGGTTATTGAATCCGCCATTCTCCCCTACGAAAGCACAAAGAGCGGCGGCCGCAAAGTGAATAAGAGTCGGTCATCGAAAGTTGCTGATGGACAACTATCGCTCTTTTATTGAGTAGTGGGGGCCCCTAACACCGTTTTTGGACGCCCAAATTTGCTTTTTACATTGACATGAGCAATGACATGAGCAATGACATGAGCGGCCAAAGAAAGTATAATGAACGTATTGGTATCTATGTCTGCCTAGGCCTAAACGTTCTTGAAATGGGATCCACTTAAGCGATGAAGCTAAAAATTATTATTGTTTTTTTATTATTTTTGGTATGCAACGGAGCTGTCTACTATTTTACAAGCACCCGGTATGAGGGTATCGATGTAGAAAACGTTAAATTAAAGGCCAAAAATATTGAGTTAGAACATAAACTAGATGAGCTCAAAAGCAAATTTGTGCAGATATACAACGCTGATATTGGTTTAAAGGCAAATCCTCAAAAAAATCTTCAAAAATTAGAAAGGATCAATGAATTTAACAAAAACACTTTCACTTCTCTACCATCACCTGTTTCAAGCGATCTTAAGAAAATTGCTGGTCAGGGGCAGGAAATAGGACTAACTGAAAAACCAACGATTCAGCATCATAAGCAGACAGCTGGTGTCAATGAAGAGGAGGCATATAGTGCGAATTTTGCTTTGGGTGATTGGGGCAACTATGAGAAAGAGATCAAAAATATAAACGATCAGAAAAGTGTGAAAAAAATTTTAGATAAGGTGAAAATTCCTAGCATCATTGATGAATTTAAGAATATGAAAGATGTGGAGAGCAATCACAGCAAGATAGTTAAACAACTTTCAGGATCGTTTATCGGAAGTTTAAAATTCTCTGATCCCAATAAGGCCGATGGAGTAGTACATTTAAATCTTGATTCTGAAAATAATGATGATACCCATCTCAAATTTATGGTACAGATCGAATCGCAATATTCCAATGGTACTTGGTCTGGTGACGGTTCAACGGGG
>JADGBS010000197.1:0-2972 GCA_015231325.1 Oligoflexia bacterium
TCATGATTAAATCTCGTTGTTCTGTTTTAATAACGTATTGATGAAATACATGATTCGCTCCACTCATAACTTTAGGAGTGTGAATAGATGTATGGTTTAATAAGGCAGAATATAATTTTGCAACATTTTGACGCATTCTGGTCCAATCCCTTAAGTATTTTAACTTGACAGTCAAAACACCCGCTTGAATTGCATCCATTCTTAAGTTATAACCCACTTTTTCATGTTCATATTTACTTTTTCGACCATGATCAATCAATATACGAAATTCTTTGTTCAGTGCTTCTGAATTTGTTATGATCGCACCTGCATCCCCATACGCACCGAGATTTTTTCCGGGATAGAAGCTAAAAGTCCCAATATCACCGAAAGTTCCAACAGGCCGATTATCAAAAGAAGCAAGATGAGCCTGGGAACAATCTTCTACCACATTAAGATTGTGTTTCCTTGCAATTTTCATAACTTCTAACATATCGATGGGGTTGCCATAAATATGAACAGGAATTATTGCTTTGGTTTTATCATTAATCCTTGCTTCAATTAAGGAAAGATTCATATTGTGAGTATCAGGGTCTATATCAACAAAAACTGGCCTTGCACCCAAATGACATATCGCCTCGGCCGTAGCAATAAAGGAATTCGTTGTTGTTATTACCTCATCATCTTCCTTTATCCCCAAAACTCTTAAAGCTAAAAAAAGAGCAGCAGTACCATTCGCACAACCAATACAAAACTTGCCTCCATGCGCATTTAAAAATTGATCTTCAAATTCACCAACATATCTTCCCTGAATAAACTCAGTTGATGCAATAATCTCATGGATCTTTGTATCTATCTCTTCCTTTAAATTATCATACTGAATTTTTAAATCTAGTTGAGGTATCACTTTTTCCTACAAAGTTTGCTTTTACAACAATTTGGTTCGATTAATAGTGAATTTTCCTTATAACACGAGCAGGATTTCCTGCAACAATTGATTCCTCTTCTACATCCTGTACAACAACACTTCCAGCGCCAATAAGGCAATTGATACCTATAGTGATTCCAGGCAAAATTGTAGCATTCGCTCCTATTTTAGCACTTCTCCTTACAGTAGGTCCTCTCAATTCATTTTTCACATTTGGCGACAACGGATATTTTGCATTTGTAAAGACAACGTTTGGACCTATCCAAGCACCTTCCTCTATTAAAGTATACTCTGGGATAAATACTTGTGAATGTATCCTCACATCTCTCAAAATTTTTATGTGATGCTCCACAACTGTCAATGTACCAATACTAACATTTTCTCCGATCTCATTACATTCACGGATATTGACCTTATTACCTGTTTGAAAATTATTTCCTATAATATTTCCTGCATAGATAACAGTGTGAGATCTAATAATGGAATTCTCACCAATAACAGTCGCCTCATTATTATATCCTCTGAAAGGTGAACCTATTATGCAATAGTCCTCAATGATACTACCTCGACCAATATTGACATTGGGGTAAATTATAGCTGTTTTGGCCATCACTATCTTGGTACTCCCTGGCCCAACTTACATTTTTGAGGTTTAAATCTGAGATAAACCTCTCTGCCTGTCTCTATAGACTCATAAATCGCAGATATAAGCTCTAAACTCTTTCTTCCTTCTAATCCATCTATGAGCGCTTTCTTATTACTATTTATACAATCGACCACATGATTCAGATACACTTGATGACCAAAACCGTAAACATCAGGAGGATTTTCAGAACACTCTTCAATAATTTTGCTATCTTCTTCTTTTTTATCAGCAAAAATCCACTTATCAATTTTATTAACCGCAAAACCAGCAACAACCACAGTACCTTTTTCTCCCAATATAGATATTGATCCTTCAAGATCGCGAGGTCTAGTCGCAGTTGTTGCCTCAATTATTCCCAGTGCCCCATTTTTAAACTTAAGAACGGCCACTCCTGTATCTTCAGTTTCGATATCAACTAAAGCAGTTTGTCCCTTTGCAAAGACAGATTCAACATCACCCATCATCCATTCCAATAAGTCAATATGATGACTCGCCTGATTGGTAAATACCCCTCCGTCTAATTGCCAAGTTCCCCTCCAAGTGCTCTCGTTATAGTACTCCTGAGTTCTACACCACCGAACACGCACAGTCCCCATTACAAGCTTTCCAAATCGACCATGATCCAACGCTTCTTTTAATTTCCTTATTGGTAAATTGAAACGATTTTGCTTTACTACAAATAATTTAATACCATTTTCGACGCACGCAGCTATCATAGCATCTGCACTCTCTAAAGTAAGCGCCATAGGTTTTTCTACAACAATGTGTTTTTTATGCTGAGAGAGTAAAGTAACATGCTGTGCGTGCATCCCACTGGGGGTCAACACACAAGCCACATCGATATCTTCATGGTTCATCATGTCATTCATTTCTGCATAATATGGAATGGTAAATCTTTGTGCAATCTTTCTCGCCTTGACCTCTTCCCAATCACATACAGCGACTAATTTTGCACCATTTATTTGACCACTACCCAACAACTCCGCGTGTCTTTGTGCAATCCGGCCACACCCAACAAGAGCAAAATGCAGTGGATTTTTCATGTTCTTTTAATACTTCCTTGCAAACTGATACTTGATTATTACAAGGTTTACCAAATTATAAATACAAAATAAATCTGCAAATTAAAAAAATAAATTGATTATCTTGACTTAATCAATTTATTTCTAAAAAATGAAGACCAAGCATTCTTTGTGTCAGGGAGAAAACGCAGTGATCCGTGATTATCTCAAAATAAAAAATTCAAATGATGTTACCAATCTACTAAGGACCGGCATCAATTACTGCATGATGCCAAGCAAAGTATTTGGAACTCCTCTTTACGTCCAGATCGAACCCACCACCCTCTGCAATCTTTCGTGCATCATGTGCAGTTATGGATGCCACGACAGCGCACGAAAAAAGAACCTCTCGAAAGAG
>JADGBS010000197.1:2992-7119 GCA_015231325.1 Oligoflexia bacterium
GATCAAATATTTAATAAACTTACACCAGGACTAAAAAAAATAAGCTTTGACGGCATAGGGGAGCCATTACTTAATAACCATCTATGCTACTTCATAGAGAAATCATCCAGAGCAGGTATATATACCCATACGACAACAAATGGAATGCTTCTAACAAAAGATATTTTGCAATCCTTAAAAAGCGCTGGCCTCAAAAATTTAAATATATCAATAGACGCCCCCTGTGCGGAAGTCTATGAAAAAATTCGACAAGGGGCCAATTTCGATAAATTACGCAAAAACCTTAGATTTATTCGAGAAACTAACTTCGACTCATTTTGTGAGGTTGTTGTATGGTTCGTGGGGGCAGCAGAGAATCTACACCTTTTTCCCAGCATGGTCGATTTTGTAAAATCCTTTGGGATAAAAAAATTGGTTATGCAAGTTGAGCAATCGTGGGGAAAAGTTTTTTGGGAAAAGATCGGAAAAGAAAATCCTCGAGTAAATGAGGACCCTGACAAAGATTTTCTAAAAAAAATTATCCATGAAGCAAAAGATAGAGGAAAAAAGTCCGGAGTAACCGTCAGTTACGTTAATGTTCCGGATGTTTCCAGTGCCCGTGCATGTAAATGGCCATGGAAAGGGTTCTATATTAGCGTAGATGGATATATCACCCCCTGCTGTATCCACGGTACTAATCCTCAAATATTAAATTTCGGAAATATATTCAATGAAGAAATTGACTTAATCCTAAATAATGAAAAATACGTGAAATTCAGAGGTGATTTAAAAAGTAAAAAAATACCCAAATTTTGCCAAGGATGTACTGGCTATTTTAAACCTTTAAAAATATGAGTGCTAGAGCGTGGCAATTTTATTAAAGACAAAAAATCAACGTCACGAAAAATCAACCCTTACCATAAGCATCTTATATTATTATTTTTACCTGCTACCACGAAAATTGCTGTTGCACCTCCTTAACATTACGCCCAAAAAGCAAATTTTTGTACTCCTCTATCACTCAGTTGAGGATGTAAATCACGAAAATAAACTTGGACTAAATGTACTCCCAACAATCTTTGAAGAACAAATGCGCTATCTCCTGGAATCACCGCGCAGCAAAATAATATCTCTCCATGAATTTGAAAAATTAACAAATAATAAACCTAATATCGATATAGACGTGGACGTAGATAAGTACTATTTCATTACCTTTGATGATGGATTAAGAAATTTCCTTACTGGGGCCATGCCCATTCTGCATAAATATAATCTACCCGCAATCTTATTTGCAATTTGTAAACCATATATTTCATCTCACGATAAAGATCACTATGAAGATGGTTCTGGATTACCACTACTGAATAAACAGCAGCTGATGAAAATATTAAAACACCCCAATATCAAAGTCGCTTCTCATTCACTAAGTCATCAGCACAACTTATGCGATTTGAGTAAAGATCGAATCGTTGAGGATCTGAAAAAATCCAAAGAAATTCTTGAAGCAATCAGTGGTAATCCAATCAACTATTATAGCTGCCCCCACGGAAAGTACAATCGTAAACTAATTGGAATTGCCAGACAGATAGGTTATAAGAAAGTATTTACCAGCGATTGTGATAGCAACACTGTAGGCAGGGATGAGTTTCTAGTCAAAAGAGTTGAAATATCTGGATTTGATAACCTATTCAAATTCAAGCTCAAGGTTAATGGAGCATATAATTGGAAAAGGTTTTTGAAAGTACTAAAAATAATATTCTGAGTGGACATGACATCATCTGTATCTCCTCTATTGACTGGGACTTCATCTGGCAAAGTCACCAAGAAATCATGTCTACTTTGGCAAAAAACGGTAACAGAATTCTATTTATTGAAAACACAGGAGTAAGATCTCCGCAATTAAAAGACATATCGAGGATTAAAGGAAGAATAAAGAACTTTTTTAGGGGGGTGAAGGGGTTTCGCGAGCAGATAGACAACTTATATGTATTTTCTCCGATAGTCTTGCCGTTTCCTTATTCCAAAATTGCTCTCTGTATCAACAAGATACTAATGCTACTTTTGATACGAAAATGGCTGACAGCACTAAATTTTTCCAATCCCATTATTTGGTCATTTCTCCCCACTAAGCTGGCACGACAAGTAAAGGAGAATATTCCTCACTCACTACTTATTTACTATTGCGCAGATGATTTCTCGAGCAGCTCAAAGCAGGCAAAGAGGATTATAAAAGATGAAAATATCTTTATTAAGGAAGCTGATCTTATCTTCGTAACATCCACTTATCTAAAAGAAAAATGCCTGCGTAATAATCAAAACGTTCATGATTTCCCCGGTGGAGTTAATATAGCAAAATTCCTAAAGGCCCATGACCTCTGCAAAGAAGATGAGTACGTAAAAAAAGAACTAGAACTCCTAAAAATAAATAGACCAATCATCGGTTATGTTGGTGGAATCCATAAATTACTAAATTTCAAACTGATGGAAGAAATTGCTAAACTCAATCCTCAATACAACTTTGTTTATATCGGCCCTGAGCAGGAAGATATCTCTGCACTAAAAAAGCTGACAAATGTATCATTTCTGGGGAAAAAAGATCATTCTCGACTTCCCTACTATATAAAATATTTCGATATCGCTCACATCCCTTATGTTGAATCAAGTTATGCTCAAAATGTTTATCCCAGTAAACTCAATGAATATTTAGCAATGGGCAAACCAGTTATTTCCCCACCAATACCGGAAGTGCTTAACTTTAGTAAAAAATTTACGAATACTGTGTATCTTGCTTCCAATGGTACTGAGTATTGCAATGCAATTCTCCATCTATTAAATGAGCAAAATAAAAGTCATCACCCGAAATTATCTGAGTCTAGAATAGCTGTTGCCAAATTAAATAGTTGGGAGCAAAAAATTCAAGATATGAGTCAATTGATAATGACGGCAATGGAGCGTAAAAAGTTATCAGTTAAAACGCTTTGGTATTATTCAGTCAAATTTCCAGAGATAAAAAAGATAGCACTCATTACAATATGCGTATGCGTTCTATATTCTATTATTTTTCATACTAGCTTTATTTGGAAAATAGCCGATCACCTAAAATATTCTACTGATATTGCTCACATTGCTCATTCTGATCTCGCAATAGTTCTTAGTAGCGGGGCGGGAGAAATGGGACTTTCAACCAAAGGTTATGAGGAACGCATTTTTGAGGCCATCAAACTTTACCAAAAAGGGATGGTAGACAATCTACTACTATTTGGAAATAGTAAAGTACGATACACTGAAGCGCAAATAATGGAAATTATCGCCAAGCAAAACGGCATTGATAATTCGAAAATTACTATTGAAGAGATATCATGGAGTAGCAAAGATATAGTCAAATCCGCATATTCAATATTACAAAGCAAAAAAATGAAATCTGTGATAGTTATTAGCTCACCCTACCACATGCTGCGTTTAAAAAAACTTTTTGAAAAATATCCAAAGATTACGGTCTATTATCATCCAGTGAACAATTCCACTTTTTATACTCCGCAAAGAGATGGGGGAGCGTCTTTCGAACAATTAAGAGCGATTATTTTTGAATATGCTGCGCTGCTGTACTACTACGTTACTGGGGAGATAAATACAAAAAGTTCTATTGTTAATTCATAAAAGATCATGATATTGGATTAACTAGTTGATTAATTAAAACCACTCCCCCTGCTTACCTAGTGAGACTAGTGATGATTTTGCAAGGAAAAAAAGTTTTAGTTACAGGTTCTGAGGGCTTTATCGGTAGTCACTTGGTCGAACGACTGCTCTCTGAAGGATGCTCCGTTCGCGCCATGATTCTATATAACTCCCTCAATAGCTGGGGTTGGTTGGAATCATTATCAGAGTCATTACCCAAAGAACTTCTTTCTAATATTGAAATTTATCCCAGTGACATTCGCGACGTAGATGCCGTCTCTAAGGCGTGTGAGGGAATTGATCTGATTTTCCATTTAGCAGCACTGATTGCTATTCCTTACAGTTACCAATCTCCACGCTCCTACGTTGACACAAATATCGTTGGAACATTGTATATCTCCCCTACGCCACCTTTAAAGGGGATATTAAAGTACATTTGAATTACGTCTCTTATATCCAGAAAATCGCGCTTG
>JADGBS010000198.1:0-2210 GCA_015231325.1 Oligoflexia bacterium
ATTTCCAAACATGCAGTTTCAGGGTTATCCAGTGAAGTTGTTGCAACAGTAAGTTGCTCAAATACCTTGGATTGGGTCTCAAAATTTTTAACTTTGTGATGAAGCATGGAATCCCCATAACGTTCACTGAGTCCAGGGGCACCGCTGATAACGATCACGGGGGATTCCTCAGCGAAGGCCTGTGCGGTAGTATTCGCAATCTTTAATCCTCCAACCCCATAGGTAACACACACTGCCCCCACTCCTCGGACTCGTGCATAAGCATCGGCCGCAAATCCAGCACCTTGCTCATCACAGGTATTGATAGTTTTTATTTTACTTTGTTCTAATAGTTTGTAAAAAGTTAGTATGTAATCTCCTGGAATGCCAAAAACATGGGATATTCCGCTTTCGTAGAGACGCGTAATAAGATATTCACCAATGGTTGTTTCTTCTAAATCCATGCGCTCCTCCAGTAAAGTAGGGAATCTACAATTCAAAAGTAGCTACTATATCTTATTGAAACAAATAATAAATTTTTTACTATTCTATGATTAGGAAATTCATAACTAGCACAGTTTTGACATCCTCCTGCCTGAAGCGAAGAATGACCATTTGGGAATTGTCAATTTTAGAGCTCAGAATACAAATATTTAATGTGAATAATTATAAATGAAATGCGTAGGACGACTATATGCTCGGCCTACGCATTTAGTGTGGAGTATTACTTACTTGCTTTAATAATCACTTCTAATTTTTTCTCTTTTAAGTAGCTACCAAGGAAGAGACGTGCTGTTAAGATAACCTTTCTATCGCTAGAGTATTCCTTTTTTACAACACCTTCGCTAGATATGAAGTCGTCTCCTCCTTCATCTTTTTCTGAAGTCCAAACAATTCGTGAACCATTGGATCCTATTGAGGGGAGGTTTAATCCTTTAGTAACTTCGTTGAACTCAGTACCGGTGCATCCGATTTTTTTCGTAGTTAGTTCGTTTCGATCATTATTAATTTTGGCCAAATCTTCCGTACCTTCCGTAACTGTTGTTACCATTTTACCAATTAGATGTAACGGGAAAATCTTCTCCCTGCTTTCGGTTTTCTCACCGCTACGACTATCTACCAACGTAAATGTACCAATGAGTGTCCCTTCTACATCCTTTCCCTCGCTTGGGGAAGCACGTAATTTTAATAGCTTAACAGGTCCTGCCTCTGGTACTAATGAAAATGAATTACCTTCCTGCTGAAGTTTCCAAGTTACTTCAATTAATGATCCATTCGGTCCCTTTAACTCTGTGGACAAAGTTGTCTCATTATCTGAAGTAAAATCAAGACAATTTAAGCTACCGCAAATATCTTGTGCTCTGACCTCTACTAAATAATCTTGCAGCACAGTAGATGATACTGGCGGTACAACTGCTTCACCTGTCCCGACTACTGTAAATTTAATGCTATCCCCTTTTACATTCAACACCGAATTCCTACTAAATACTGGAGTAAGTTCTACTTCATATTTTTTCGGTTCACTTGTCGCAGGGGAGGTGATTTTATGATGAACAGCTCCATTAGTATCAATAATAGTATTATCGCTGGATTCCCATCGAATTGTCACACCGGATGATAAGCTATTTGGTAATTTCAAATCATTAGTAATCTGATCAACTGCGACATTACCATTAAGAATGGTTTTCATCATTGACGCTTCTTTTATCTTCTCTTTCGCCGCATCTATGGCCGATTGGTCATCAGTGGATGTTGTGGTGCTAGATTTTTTACCAGTTACATGTACTGGAAAACTCTTTTCTATTTTTTCTTTTTCGATTTGTTTTTGCTTGTATTCTCGTCCAAAGGTAAATGTGCCTATTAGAATACCATCCACATCCTTCTCATCTGATTGCACCACGCGTAACTTAACTGATTTGACATTATCGCCTACAGATACCAACGAAAAAGATTTGTTCTCTTCCTGCAACCTCCATGACACTTGAGTTAATAATCCACTGGATAATTTTAGTTCAGTAGGTAAAGAAATTTCTTTATCGGATATAAAATTAAGGCAATTTAAACTACCACAAATATCTTTATCACTTAAATTTAAAATATATTCTTGTGGGGTTTCAACCGCTAGAACTGAAAACTTAATAGGATCTCCCACCTCGTTAACAATAGTATTTAGAGTATAAATTGGCGTAAGTTCTACTTCGCGTTTATTGCTAGACAGGTTACCCACAGAA
>JADGBS010000198.1:2281-7070 GCA_015231325.1 Oligoflexia bacterium
ATTTAACCCTCACACCAAATGGAAAATTATCAGGAAGTTTCAAATCCTTGGTAATTTTATCTACTCCGGGATTACCATTAAGAATCATTTTTAACGTATCAACTTCCTTCATCTTTTCTTTCGCTGCATCTATAGCAGCTCGATCGTCTGGCGGAATTGCAACAACCAATACGTCGAACTGTTTAGTATCTGTTTTTCCGTTTACTAACAGCGAAGCGATAAGCTCGACTTTAGCATCTCCTTCCTGAAAGGATGGGTGGTGAACTGCTCCAGATGGATCGATTATTCCAGCGGGTTTAATAGACCAGGTGACAGTACCATCGAATCCAGGAATTGCTGTTTTAAGATCTAATTTTTGATCAACAATTTTTTTGATTGGATCAGTATTGCCAAAAACTAATTTCTCTAATGTCTCCTTCGCCGCCGATAGAATTGCTTGATCATCAATTTCTTTTTTCGGTTGAATAGTGACACTAAACCCTTTAGTAACACCTAATTCATTGTTCTTTTCATCAATGACTGAGAAGTTAAATGTTACCGTCTTTGCCGGGTCACCACTTTTTGCTTCTGGGATGGAAAAACATCCATTTTCAGCATTAAAATACTCCATGTTGTTATTAGCAAAACGAGGAACTAATCTTAATTTCAGCGTTTCATTTAGACCAGCACTGTTTGCACCCATATTTACTAGGATATTATTCTTGACACAAAAATTTCCAGTAGTAGCGTCAATAATATTTTCATTATTTACTTGCGTTACTTTGAGTGCTAATTTATCCGCAGGCAGAAAAAATTGAACGCCGCCATCTACTTCCTTCACAATTTCTTTATTATCTTTTGGTGCTCGAATTACCGTCAATGTAAATTCCTTTATCCTTTCAACTGCACCTCGTTTGATTGTCGCAATAAGAAGAACCGTAGGATCATTATCTACTAGACTCGCGCGTGGGCGAAAAACGTCACCGTTTGAATTAATCAATTTATCATCAGTACTTCTCCAAGTTATGGTTGTACCACTAGGCCCCTCTTTTAATAACGTCACAGATAATCCTCGTACTCCAGTAGCGCTATCATTGAGACCGATATATCCAATGTCGATTAACGAAAAATCATCATTTACGGCCATTTCATCATCACGTGGAATAGATTTTACTGTTAGTTCGAAGGTAGATAATTCACTAATATTGCCACAACGTATATTCGCCACTAACGTAATAGGGATACTTTCGGGTTCAGCAGCAGTGTATCGTGATCTAGTTACCACACCCTTATTATCGATAATTTTCATATTACTCGATTGCCATTCTACTTGTACTCCACCAATTTTAGGTAATTTTTCAGGCAAATTAAGATTTGTAGTAATCAACGACCTACTGGAATTTTTACCAAGAATTAATTGATCAGTTAACTGTTTTTTTACATAATTAACTTTGTCATTAGAACAATCTTCGGATGCCAATTTTAAATCTGACACAGAATCTTCATCTGTATCCTTCGGACTATCACCGCCTCTATCACCCCCTTCCGATGGAAGGCTTTTTTGTACAGTTCCTTTTTGTGAAGTTCCTTCATCATCATCATTTATATTCTTATCGGAACATCCACTAAGTCCAGACAAGATTAGCATTAACAAAACCGGAAACAAGATTGGAATAAACGACGATGCACAACATCCTTTTTCTTTGATTTTCTTCATGTTACTCTCCTTGATCTAAACCAAAACAACATTCAAAATGTTGCCTTAATTCAATGAATAATAAAAAAAACTAAACGTTCTCATTGACTATTACACTCACCAACCATTACACTCACCAACCATTACACTCGCCGGGCATATCCAAAAAAATAAATCTAAATAAATCTATTAATAAACAACTGAAATAAGTAACAGGCGTAAAAGCTAGCATTTATTTTGTGAATAAATATCAAGTACAAAATGAAATAATGTTAATTAGTAACTACTCACCCTAGTTCACTTGGATTTTATTACAGATGTGCAGCAAAAATTTTTAACGAGTAAGTTCCGTGGAAAACAGTTACCGAGCACAATAAAGTTATTTTAAAGAACGTTCATTTTCAACAGATAATGAAATATTTAGCGACAGTAAATGCAATAAAAATTACATTTATTGCTTGACTATTTGTTGTACTTTGACTACTTTATTTCACTTAATGGATTCTTTGGGTGTTTTGAATAATTATTTTAAGTAATTTATGTAATGTTTAAGGTGTTATTTAAAATATCTGAAGTTTTATTAATAATTAATGCCTTGTTTGTCGCATGATGATTAGGGCATTATCAAATTAAAGGGAGTCGTATTATGAGTACTCAGTTTAATTTCGAGGAAATGATGGTTTGCGACCAAGAATTTTCCGAAAGCGATCATTGTCATCGTCCACCATGCCACCATGGTCCATGCCACCATGGTCCATGTCACGGTGGTCCATGCCACGGTGGTCCATGCCATCATCGTCCACCATGCCATCATCGTCCACCATGCCACGGTGGTCCATGCCATCACTTTCCTCCATGCCGTTGGAGATAGATGATAGCGATGTTTTCTGTTTTGACCAGTTCGAATAAAATTGGTTGATTCTTTTGATTTTACATTCAACTCGGTCCTTCGTGACCGAGTTGTTTTTTTCACGGGAGTCCTTACCATGGATTATAGATTGCCACTTTTAGCGTATTTTGAAGTGACCGATATGTGCAATTTGCGATGTGGGCACTGTTACAACAAAGAGTCGCTCGGGAATGGTTGTCGTGATTTAGAAGATGATCAGCTTGTAGCAATATTTACTAAATTGGTCCAGGAAGGAATTTTTGACATTGTTATTACTGGCGGAGAGCCGTTGATAAGGGAGAAATTGTTGGCCAAGATCATTAACGGTTATGATCCGCGACAAACATCTGTTACTGTTAATACTAATCTACTATTACTGAAAGATCGGATGTTGCCTCTTTTACAGCGAACTGATGGTATGTTAATTTCTTGCGCCGCGGTTGATCCAGAAATATATAAAAAAATGACCGCTGGTGGAGATTACAGTTTGTTTGAACGCAACTATCGTAAAGTTATTGAGCACAATATTGGGAATATTGTGAATATGGTCGTAAATAGACAAAATTTCAATCAAATTAAAGCAGTTGCTCTTCGGATAGCAGAATTAGGTGGAACCTCGTTCTCTGCTACGCCAATGCTCTATAGCTTTGACTCTCCTGCATTAAAAGAGGAATTGCTTTCAGTGAAAGAGTTGCACTTACTCTTTGATGAGCTAGAGTGGATTACCGCTAATACTTCTTTGATTGTTGATTTAAAGGCCTGCATTCCTAAGTGTGCTGTTCCTGCGCATGTGCTTGAAAAAGCATATTCATTTGTTTTCAGAAGTTGTCAAGCTGCGAGAAGATCAGTGGCGGTTTCTAGCTCCGGTGAGGTTAGACCTTGTGCTAATAATCCTCGAAGTTATGGCAGTGTTTGGAAGAATCGATTGAGGTTATTTATGCTAAAATGAATAAGTGGAGAGATGGTTCATATATCCCGGCCGATTGTAAAAACTGTAAGGCGTTAGAGTGGTGTAATGCTGCTTGTAGATGCCAATCTGAGTGCTTTTATCAGCAGGAGATGCACACTGACCCATGGATGACGGAAACTTTTTTGACGACGCCATCGGTTTTTTGTCGCGTAAATACCGTTGTTCATAAGCGACAGAAGGATGTCCTCGTGGATATGAGCGACGATATACGTTGGAGAAAAGAAAATGATCAAGACGATCAGTTTCTTCTGTTTAATAAGCAAAAATCAGAAGCAACGAAGATCAATGGAACTTTAATGAATTTTATTAGCGATCTGAAAACTAAATTAAAAACCCCATCATCTGTGGCACACATTGCATTTTTATACAATACGGATATAGAAGATGAATCGTTTATCAATATCATAGAAAAGATGATAGACATTGGGGTGTTGGTAGTAGTATAGCAGACGTGCAGTTGAAGTATTAAATAAATGGCGGACTAAATGGGAACTAAGAGAGAAATGTGTAGGGAGAAAAAAGATGAGAAAATGGATTATATTTCTATTATAAAAAAATTTTTTCTGAAAGAATACTGGTTCTTAATAACCGTAAATGCTCTTTTTTTTCTTTTATTAGAGGTATTTTCGATCGCGAATCCGTACTTGTTTGGTAAATTTATTGATAGTGTCGTTATCAGTGCGTCTTATCAACAAGTTATTAATTATGTAATTTTGATGATAATGGCCTTTATTGTGCAGATCGTAATCACTTACTTTAACAACTACTTCACTGTTAAATTGAAGTATACGATAGAATATTCTTTTGCACAATTTTTGGCCGATAAGATTAAATATGCCAGCAAGCTCAATTTCGAAAACAATAATGGGGTGTATTTACAAGAAAGAATTAGGAGCGATGTTCGCGTTATTGTCGATTTGTTTTTCGACAGTGTCATACAGGCCTTCGTAAAAGCTGTTTCGTTGGTGATGATTGTTTCTTTAGTGGTGCAGATTAATATTCAGCTATTATTTATATTTTTGCTAACAATTCCCATATATGTATTGATCTACTTCTTTTTCAAAGAGAAATTGTTTGTTATTTCCAATAGAGTAAGAGAGCAAGTCAATATATTCACCTCGGTTTTTTGTAGACAATTGGAGCAAATCAAATTTATAAAAACTCACTCCTTATACGATGAAACCCGGGAGCAATCGGAGGAGGAGTTTAATAAAAAACTAAACCTCTTACAAAAACAGGTGAATATTAATCTGCA
>JADGBS010000199.1 GCA_015231325.1 Oligoflexia bacterium
TAGAGGAATAGTTCCCCCTCCCCATTTTTTGCAAATATAATTTCATTTTGAGTTTGGTATTTGTTCATGAAATTTATGTTATCTACGTTTCTATATGTTATCCATAAGAATTAAGGCCAGATTACATATAATAAAAACAGCATCTAAAAGGGAGATTTGAATGAAAAATTTAATCGGATTACTATTTGTACTGCTAAGTCTAACTGTATTTGCTGCTGAACCGGATATTAGACTTGGAGTGCCAGGATATGGAGGTTCAGGCTGTCCAGTAGGAAGTGCGGACGTCACTCTGTCACCTGACAAAAGTGCAATTAGTATGCTTTTTGATGAATACGTTGTAGAGGCGGGAGGATCTTCCAGACGTAGCTTTGATCGCAAAACATGTGGCATTTCTGTTCCGGTTTTTGTACCTCGGGGTTACAGTGTGTCTATTTTTAAAATCGATTATCGTGGGTTTGTAGATGCTCCAATAGGTGGGCAAGCCCATTTTAACGTTGAATATTTCTTTGCTGGTGCTCAGGGACCAAAATTTAGAAAAATTTTCAACGGAGGTTATAACAGTGAATATCTCTTAACAAATATGTTACAGGCCACCGCCGTTGTTTGGTCACCATGCGGTCAATCGGTTAATTTAAGAGTTAACTCTTCTATGTTGGTCAGAACAAACAGTAGATTTGATGATTCAATGGCAACAGTAGATTCTATTGATATCAAATCTGGAATAATTTACCACATTCAATGGAGAACTTGTCGCTAATCTGATTTCAGCATGGACCGACTATAATTGAGTATCATTGTCATGGCCGGTCCCTGTCTTATAGTCTTTAGTCTTTTTTTTCACTGCTACGGTTCCCTCTTTTGATTCCTCTAATACATGATATGATTTTATTAATCAATTTCTTAGAAGGGCCATTTAAGAATACTAAATGCTTACCAGTTTTTTTATTAGAGTAGGAGATGTTTTATGTACATATTATTTGAAAAATTAATTTGCTTATTTTTCTTGATCTTTTTTATTAATGTTAATGTTTTGGCAGTAGAAAATCATTTTAAATTTGGTAGTAAAACGGTGGTAGGAGGATCCTGCAAGAACCTAGTGAACGTGAAAGTGACAGAAGATGGAAAAGCGTTCGAGTTAATATTCAATAAATGGACCATAAATGGTTCAGGATCACTATTGAGAAAGAATTGTGAAATAGCAGTTCCTGTGGCCATTCCCGTTGGAAAAGAAATTTATTTTTCTGCTACAGATGTTGTATGGAAAGGAACGGTTGCTTTATCTGCCACCTCCACTGCTAGAGAGGAAATAATATGGGATAGCGAATATTTTTTTGGTGCTGAAGGTCCTGGAGAAAAATTTGAGAGAAGGTGGACTGGCATTGATAGCGATGGAAAAGATATTTTGTGGGAAGAAACACACCCATTATCTAAGTCCAAATGGTCTTTGTGTGGAAAGGATTCCATTATTAGAATTCACTTAGGTGTAGTCTATCGTAAAAAAATGATTGGAGCGAAGGAAAAAGAAGTTAAACAAAAAATAAATAAAATAGGACATCTCACTATTGGAAATAATGAACCGATAATTTTCAAATTTGGTGAACGTAATTGTCAATAATTTTATGATTTTGGGAGTTTATCCATGCAAATACTACCGCACTGACGTCCTCCCGCCACTAAACTGCTAACGCAGCTATAGTGGGGGATTCCTCCTGCAGAAGCAAGATGCTTCCATCATGGTTAGGGAGCGAATCACGCCCGATTCGGAGAATATTTCTGGCCGCGTTTATGTCTCTGTCATGCCGAACGCCGCAACCAGAACAGACATATTCTCTTACAGCAAGACTCTTTAGTCCTTTCGGAAATTCTTCCCATAGTATTTCCGCAACAACTACAAGTCTTGCTTGTGTAGACCTCATTTACTTCGAGAAAGACCCCACCATACCTAATGGTCTTGTGTGTAAGTCTTGTCTTGAGCATCGTCCAAGAATTATCTAGGACCGATTTGGACATTCAAGCGGCCTTCGGTCTTCGCGCCGGTCTATTTTTCGGTACAAAAACGATTTGATAATCAATTGCATTTAGAATTTTTGACAAAATATCGAGCGTAACATTTTTTCTTGTTCCTGATCTTAATCCCTGAATAATGGTTGGGGATACTCCTGCCGATGCCGCCAACTTTCTTAATGAACTATGGTCTTGTTGTGTTGCCGTGTAAGCGATTTTTTAACCGATTTTTAGTATTACCTTCAAACCTACACAAAATCCAACTGCTTTCGCAAACGAGAAATCGCATCAACTGCACAGAGGAATGTAAATCCTAATAATGCGACTGCACAGATCCAAAACGGCATATAACCCTCTTGTCCTAGAGTCGCCGCACGAAATCCCTCCATAACATAAACTAAGGGATTGATTAGGTTTATAGAGCTGAGGACAGGAGAAATTTGCCCCATAGTCTTCCAGGAATACCAGAAGCAACCAAAAGTATAAAGCGGGTTGATCACTCGCAACCATACAGTCGTAATATTCGCTCCTTTTAAAATGCTAACTAACCACAATGAGAAAAAACCAAAAAAGAGGTGAGAACAGATAAACATTATGCCTAAACGCCAGTAAGATATTATTGAAAGATCAAATTTGTTGTAAAGTAGCAACTTACCTACCGGTAACATACTGCAAGAAATAACCAACGACGTAACGGCCCAACTTACTGCTAACACACTCAGCGCCAGCCAAGAAGGCATAGGCAGCGAAAGCGTATACGTAATTGTCCGTGGACCAGAAAAATCAGTGATCATATCTCCAACTTTACCCAGCGTATCCCAGAAACCAAGACTAGCGATAGTTCCAATTAAAATAAATGGACCGAAATTATTACCACTTCCTATTTGCTGCTGAATAAAATATCCAAAAACAATTATCATTAAACTGACGTTAATCACCGCATCAACTAATTTACTCACCAGTTGTTTATAAAAAGACGACATCTCTTTACGAAACAACTGTCCCGCAGTGATTAATACGGATAGGTTATGTTTTTTTTGTACACTCTGTACACTCATAGTACTACTTCCTCCTCGACCATTTCCGGTGTTGCCGATGTTGTCGATAGTGCCGGTATTGCCGTTGTTGCCGTTGTTACTGTTGTTTCCGCTAACGATGCTACTAAATGCAGAAAAACATCTTCTAACTTGTCTTTCTGGTAATTCCTTTTCAAATTCTCCGGCGTATCCAAAACCAAAATTTTTCCCGCATCTAAGACACACACCCTATCCGAGAGAATCTCTGCTTCATCTAAATAGTGCGTGGTCAGCAAAACCGTTACGCCTCCATCTCGTAAGCGTCTAATCACCTCCCAGAGGTGTTGCCTAATGTGCGGATCTAACCCCACAGTCGGCTCATCCAAAATTACCAATTTTGGTCGGTGCATCAAAGTTCTTGCAATCAAAAAACGTTGTTTATACCCCCCTGACAAAGCGGAAGGCAATGCATCGACATATTTTTCTAAACCAAACTCTTTGATTAATTCGGCCCTTCTCTGCAACACATCTCTTTCAGATAAACAAAAAAATCTTCCCGCAAACAACAGACTCTGCTGCACCGTAATTCCTAAATCTAGATTAGGAATCTGTGGGCAAAAACCTAAGATTCTTCGATATTCAATCAGTTGAGAATAAACTGACCTCCCATTCCATAAAATATCTCCGCTGGTGGCCGCTTTCACTGTACCAATGATCGACGATAAGGTAGTTCTTCCTGCACCGTTTACCCCCAGCAAACCAATGATTTCTCCCTTAAATATATCGAAGGAGACATTATGAAGAATGGTTTTCCATAATTTTTTAAAATATCCGATACTGATAAAAAAATTTTAGACATAAGATATTGCCTTTAATCAATAATAAAAATTGCATGCGCTCAACTGCTCGCACCCCAACAACCAGGGCGCCGACAGAAGCATCAGCAAACAAAATAACTACATAAATAGCTACATAAATAGTTACATAAATAGCTACATAAATAGCTACATAAATAGTTACATAAATTATTTTCAATGTGGTTAATAACTATTAGAACTATGCAAACAAAGGGGAAGAAAACTTCATGATACAAACTCGGTTAGAGGGTGAATAAAAAACTGTGACGCATGTGTCATATATAAAGACACTATTGGCATTGTATAACATCAGAGTGAAATAACACAAGTTTTTTTTTACTACCGCCGTAAAGTAAAATAACGAAAATCACCACCGAAACCACCTTCACCAGTAACTTGATCCAAAATTTTACAAAAAAAAGATTCGTTGGGACATTCCCCATCTCGACCCACTAAAAATGTTTTTAGTTTACCACCTACTGCCCATACCAGACTTGCCGCCACCATAATGATCAAGACATACTCCACCGTAGTTTGGCCTTTTTGTGAAAGGAAATTTGATATTCTTGTTATTTTATTCATAATTATTCATAATTAATCATAATTAATTCGTAATTAATCATATACACTACTACCATCGTATTGTTATTTTATCGATTGCTAATAAAATTCACTAGCTAGGCAATTTGTACCAATTTGCATCAATTTTTACCAATTTGTACCTAGGTGGAAACAAAAATATGACAGATCAAAATATAGATAAAAATATAGATCAAGACATAGATTTCAAACTATCTGCTTACGACTATACTTTGCCGCCACATCTAATTGCAACCCGCCCCATCCAATATACAGTAGCGAATTCTACTAATGAGCGACATCACTCTCGTTTGCTAGTCTACGATCAGAGTCATGAAGAGAGGCATGGAAAGATTTATCACCAAAAATTTTACCACCTAATAGAACATCTACCACCACGGGCCCTGTTAGTGATGAATCAATCAAAAGTAATTCCCAGTCGATTATTGGGCAACACACCAAGCGGTAAAAAAGTAGAGATTTTCATTAATTCGATTATCCCCCATAGAATGACCCATTCTGTGCCTAATTCTTCATTTAAAGTATTAATTAAATCCAACGGCAAAAAAAGAATTGGCGATATATTTTTATTGGGCAAAGGTCAGATAACTTCACAACTGGTGGACATCTTGCCCGATGGAATTTTTGCAGTAACCTTTCAAAATTATCAACAAGAAACAACGATCAGCACTGCCGACGAATTGCTTACTCTTCTAAAGACACACGCACAGCTTCCACTGCCTCCCTATATTCGAAACGGAATTGCAGACCTGGCCGACCAGCAAGATTACCAAACGATCTATGCCCATGAACAACAAGAGGGATCGGTAGCAGCACCTACGGCCGGACTACATTTTAGCAATCAAATCATCTGTGATTTATTGGAACGTGGAATAGAGATTGCAAAAGTTACTCTGCACGTTGGGGCAGGCACCTTCGCTCCGGTACGAAACGAAGATATACGTGAACATCATATGCACACAGAATTTTATTCTATCGACAAACAAAATTTGGAAAAAATCAACAATGCCAAGCGTGAGCAGCGCGCAATTATCGCGGTGGGAACAACTTCGTTACGCGCTCTAGAAAGTGCCCTGCTGCTCGAAAAAGAAAGTGGCATGCCTATAATCGCCGATCGGCCGTATGCCACCAACCTATTTATTTATCCACATAGCAATAACCGAATCACGACAATTCATGGACTTATTACCAACTTCCATTGGCCAAAATCTACCCTCCTAATGTTAGTTTGTGCACTCATTGGCAGAGAAAAGACATTATCTCTGTATCAAAACGCGATCGAAAATGGATATCGCTTCTTTTCCTACGGCGATGCGATGTTTATTAAAACGTCCAATTAACTCCTAACTAAAAACACTTTCGTACGTGGAGTAACCCTAGGGATAAACTTGATAAAAACTAAATCTTGATAAAATGCTTCGTAAATTTCTCTCATTTGAAAATCCCATAATACTTCTATTCTCATTTTGGAATGTTTTCCTCCGGGATCAACTAATTCGATATTGTCCCCCACACACAATTTGTTTATTGGATCCTTCAATACCAATGCAATTCGCTGGCCCTTCACGGCAGCTACTACTTCTCCCAAAAAATTATCTTGATCATCTAGGAATTCTCTTAGGCCTTCTCTGCAGACAGTCTCTATTTCGCCCCTTTCTACAATATCAGAGATATCAGCAATATCAGGTGATAAACGAAAATCAAAGCGCACACAAATTTGTTCTTTAAAATCCGCGAGCAAAGGTTCATTAAATAATTTTTCTAAAAACGCCAGTCCTCTGGTTTCGTGCGAATCGTATACCATCGTCCCATGTTGATTTTGAGTGACTTTAAATCTCACTGAGTCGCACTCACTTGTCGTACTTTCGGCCCATATGGCGGCGGCGGGGGATGATGTCCCTAATACCCGAGAAAGTAGAAAACGTGGAGTATACATCAACAATAATGGACCCAAACCTAGAATTTCCATCTGTAATGAGCGCAGTTCTGAAAAAACACGACTATAATCGCAGTACGATTTAAGCATCTCCAAAGTTGTTTGTGGCGCCAATATCACTCTCTCTAATTTTTCTCCTAACAAATTCCTAAAAAATAATATTCCCTGATAATTATTGGTTCCATTTCCTAGCAATAAATGCAATTTCAAATTATTAAATTTTTTTAACAAATCCTCCCGCAAATAATAAACTGCTCCTAAGTCTAAAACCCGTATGGCATTCACCCCACTCAGTGCCGGACCCAACTCCTCGAAAATTTCTTTTGCACGCGCCAACTGCTTATCCTTCATTAGAATATCCCATTCTATAGAAGGGCAGATTCCATTTTCATTACAATATTTTATTTGTTGCAGTAAATCTTTAGTATTATCAACGCCTTTTGATAGTCTACTTAACTCTGGATGGGTTAAAATAATATCTAGATTATTAGTATCGACACTAAAATCACTTACAAAAGAAGCAATCCGCTGCTTTATTTCTTGCAAATCCAAATCGTTGATATAAATTACGGTTTTCATTTTCATCCAGAAATTCCCAGCATGCTACTTTTCAGAGGGTAATAAATTTTTTTCAAGTTCTCTCGTCC
>JADGBS010000019.1 GCA_015231325.1 Oligoflexia bacterium
TATACATTTTCTCCATTCACTCCTACGCAGGCAGCATCTATCCAATGATCTTTTCGATATCCTTGTTTTTCTCGGTTAAACTTTGTTCTACCTACAGAGTAAGTGGTAACTGGTAGTGCTAAAGTTGAACTGATTGTTGTCGGTAATACTTTGCGGAGAATGTTCACATGAGAAGCATCGCTAAGAGAAGTTTTGGTTTGTCTTAGAATGGCGTTTCTTTTTGCGATATCTTTTATCAAGAGTAGAAATATAGGATGGAGGTAGTTTTCGATTGTTTTGTTAATTCTTTGTTGATCCTTTATTAATCTTCGTCTTTTGTTTTTTTGGGAGGTTCCAATGAAAAAGTCCTACCTTTCTTCCATTTTATTGTCATCAGTATTAGCTTGTATTTTCTGCATCAGCAGTGCGTTTGCCACTGAAAATAATTTCAAAGCGCAAAATTTTGATGGCGATGGAAATTATGTCGCCTGTTTTTATACTAAGGTGGTGAAGGGTGATGGATTTTCTAATGTCATGGTAAAAAATGAATGTCCCACAGAAGTACTAATTACTAACTTTGTTGTTAAAGTTGGATGGTATATCGATCCTCAGGATATAGGAGAACATGTAATCGATTTTCCAATTATTAACGATGGAAAATGGGTAACCATATATACGGTGCGTAAACGTTCCGATGGAAAACGATGGGACTTTCTCTATGAGATGATGTGGAACCCAAATAACGGAAGTAGCTCTGATTTTTTCTGTCGCCACTGGGCGAATAGACCGATGACAGTAGTTAAAATCTGTCGCGGATATTGATATTTTTACCTTTATTCACAACTTACTTCGAAATCATTAAGAGTATGTAGTTTGATTTTTTTGTTAAAAGAATAATAAATTGGATTGTCATATTTTTTCGTGTTTTGCTTAAAACGAAAAACAAGTATTGTTTTATCCAACGGAGGAATTATCCAGTAATTGCTACTAATGGCCACTAGTGGCCCAGCAAATTTATTTTTGAAAAATCAATATCTAATGAATTTTCTTTCAAACCTATGGTATCCAAAATATTTCTTTGGTCATTACCACTAATTATGTCTAGCTTTATCTTTTCCACAATTTCTTTTGCCTGTGATAACAGTTCCTTTACATCGCTTTCGTATCTAGTGCATTTTGAATTTTCACTCATAATATGGGAAGAATTTATTTCAACTATTGGTGGTAAACAATCACGTTCATATATGAAATCAAATTCAAGGGTACTTTCTTTTTCTTTTTGTAATTTATAAGGGGGGCGAATATAGGGAACACAACGAAAATTTATTGGAATATTAGATCGTGAACCAATTATCTTTTGAATTTTGCCTTGTCTTGAAACTCCTCTTATTTCGTTGAAACGCAAAAAAGACTCTATTCCTGAATAACCGTCGGGAATCTTAAATTCAAAGAACTGATTGGCCATGCTACGTAGATATTGAAAATAGTTATTATTAGGAATATTTGAGTTGCGATATTGTAGGGGCAGTAGATTGTAATTGCCTATTCCATCTAAATCCTCTGGACCTGGTGGGTATAATTTTTTTAATTTATGTAACATCTCTTTTCTCTTGCTTAATGGCAATTCCATCAATAGATCCGCAAGACTATTCATTCGGGTGATGGGGTGGTAAACTTTTGTATTAAAGTGTGTACTTTGCATGGTAAGAATACGGGCCAGTCCAAAATCTGTGAAATAAGGAACAACAAGATGAAACAAAATCGATCTGTCCTGTGCTTCGGCCGCATTTTGTATAGTTCTTGCAAATTTCAGCATCTGGCTTCCTGAATAGACCCCATCGTCTATTCTAAAAACATTGGAAACATCTTTATTCTTCGCTAAATAGTCTTCAAGTTGATCATTTGTAATTACATCAAAAATTTTGTTTGTAAATCTGTCTCTATAAAGGCCATAAATCCATTGAGAACTTTTTTTTGGATCAGTAACCACTACGAAACGTTCATTTCCTATGCTGTCCAAAAATTGAACAAGAAGAACTTCTATATTTTTTTGAAAACTATTGTAGGAAACCATTTGACTTGTATCCAGTAAAAATTGAGCAACATCTCCAGCGTTTTTTCCGAAATGCAGACGACTAAGCAGCAACCATAATTTACAATTATCACTGTTTTTGTCGAATACTATCGGCATTGGTGTTAATACTTCTGTATTACCAATACTGTTAATATTAGATTTTTTGTCATCATCTGCCTGAGCGGCGGCAAAAGCAAAATAATAATTGAAACAGATTAAATTAAGAAAACAAACGACCAGTACATATAAATATATTTTTTTTAAAGACATCTGATTTAAGGCCTTTGTTGTTCTAGTTGCACTTGTTGTTCTGCTTGCTCTTGTTGTTGTCGTATTCGGATGTTTCCAGCAATTGCTGGAAAAACTGTGTCAAGAGTAAAAATATCCCCATTTTCTGATAAACTTTGTAGTTCTTTTAATTTGCGCTCTATATTTCTCCTCTTCATATTTGTTTGTTCCGATACTTCCCTTTGCTGACTCAATATCCTTAAACTTCCACTTAGTTGTTTCTCTATAAATTCATGTCCTCCTCGCAATCTGAGCAAAACGTCTGTTGCATCTTCTTCATATATTATACACTGGGGGTTGGAAGAACCGTTAACGCAATCACGTTCATAAATAAAATCAAATTCTGCTTCACTTTCTTTTCTCTTTTTCGCATTAGATTTGTATGGTGGGACCACGTAGGGGATACAGCGAAAATTGATTTCTTGACGACTCTTTGTTCCTGTTATTGAAATTATTTTTTCCGGTTCTTCCGATCTGGAGGGTGACCCTGGAGGAGTTCGAACTTGGTTGTACCTTAAGAAAGGTTCTATTCCTGAGCGACCATCTGGGACCTTAAATTGAAAGAATTGATTGGGAATGCTTTTTAGATACTCCATATATGCCTTGTTTTTGTCACCTTGAAATTTTGCTAATAATCTTGGCCATAGCTCATAGTCACCAATTCCTCCAAGATTTGGATGTCCCGGGGGATAAATGGACTGTAATTCCCTTAGGAGCAATGCTTTTGCCCTATTGTTACCACCGCCCTCGACATCGGGAAATTTTTCGTTAATAAGTTCATTTATGCTTTTGATCCGGACACGTGAGTTGAATTTGACGGCAAAGCTAGCAGAACTGTTTTCAGAAGCAGCGCTGGCGTGGGGGGAGGCCGTGGCTGCCTGTGCGGACGTCGCTAGAACCCTCCTTTTCCCATGTTCACTACTGTAAGGGGCCACTACATGGAGCGTTCCCCTCTTTCCTTGACTTAGTAATATTTTTTTCACGTTCTTTGCATATTTACTCATTTGTTCACCGGAGTATATCCCATCATCCATTCTAACAATATTGGTGACTTCTGGATGGATCGCCAAAAAATTACTTAGAGAACTTTCTAATACTACTGAATAATTTTTTCCAGCAAACCGATCTTCAAATTTTGCCATTAACCATTCAGAACTTTTCTCTTCGTCGACTACGATTACAAAGCTTTCATCGCCGATATCAGCAAGTAATACATCGATGCATTGATTCATTTCTTGGGAAAAAGTAGCGTAATCGATATACTTGGTCCCTTCTAGAAGAAATTGTGGCAATAGTTCGAACGGTGGTGAAGAAAATCCTCCGCGCGGTATCGGTGGTGAGGAAAGCATCGGAAAATATGTCTGGGCGAAAAGCCATAACCTGCAATTTGGACTATCTTTATCAAATGAAATTGCAGCAGGATCCGCATTTCTTAATCTTTGATAACCAGTATATTCTGGAGCAGGCAAGAGCGTTTCTTGGATGGTTGATTGTAGGGGTGTGTATGGTGCGCCTGGTAATAGATTACACCCAGGAGAAGATGCTGTCGCTGTCACAGCTGTTGAAAAAAACATGCATGATATTAGTATATATCTAAATATTGTTATTCGTCCCCAAGAGCTTATTTTTCTTCGTTGATGAATCATATGGCGGCCACCTTCGTCATCCGTAATACAAATAAACTATTTGAATTTTTTAAAAGTATCTAGTATCTCTCGTAAAGTTTTTCCCAAGTTGTTGTTATCACCATTCATGTAGTAATTGCGACAATTTGCCTTTTTAGAGAAAGTGATTTTTTTACCGTTGCTATCTGTGAAGGTGTAATTAGTTGTGGGCGCATTTAAGCACATGCCGAGACCAGAACTTTCTGATACGAGTTCTCCTACAGGTATTTCTCCTATGGCATCTAGTAATTTGTTCAATTTGTTGATGGCGGATGGAGATAAGTTTGCTATTTTTGTGGTTTTTATTTGGTTAGAGAGAGACACGTCTGATGAGTCAAATGAGATAACTGAACCACTCTTTAGAATCCTTATTCCGTCCTGCCTATTTAACATATTTGAGTGCAAAGAACCACTTGAGGTTTTCATTTCAAGGATGACATTGTCTGCCGTGCTGATGTCTGCAATGCTATCGTTCGCCAGGTCATTTTCTTGGGGTTGGGGTTCGTTGTTAGCAGATGCTGGGGGTGCTTGTAAAGTCATGATAAAAGCTGCGATAATTAAACCGGTCCGCATAAGAAAGATAAATAGTAATTTTTTACGAAGTCGAAATTCCATAAACGCTCCTTTTCAGACACCATTTCGTCCTAATCGGTACGTCAAATAAGAACTTTAATTTTTTTATCGGGATTCCATCTTTGCTAGAAGGGTTCTTTAATAGGAAGATTTTTGTCGACAAGATTTAACATAAGAACGCGGCATTCTCTTGATTCAATGATTACCTCATATTTGTCAGAGTAACCATGATTTCGATAATTGGCCCAAATTACATAGGAATCTTGATTGCTAACTGATGATACCAGTCCGCCGACGAGATCGGTAATCATCGCTCGATCAGAAATTAATGCAATCGCACGGATGGCATCACGTGCGATTTTAGGCGTATAACAATTTGCCTGAGATATCATTGGTGCAATAACAAGATAAACCCCTAGTAATACGGTGACTAATCTCATAATTTCTCCGCTTGCTGGTTAAATACGAGTAATTTGCACATAACGCACTATAGTGGACCCCATTGTCACATCTATTATTATTTTTTGTGCAGTTTGTGAAGAAAATAATGTGATTACGAGAGTTACATAAAAACCTATTGTAATTGTAGTAGGTTAGTTACATGCTTCTCTAAATTTTCCTAGCAGCTCTTGGTATTTTTTGCTGGCCCTTTTATCATTTTGATCTGGTTTCCATCCTTCAAATAGCATTAGTTTTGCTTGGTAGAGCGTTTCTCCAGTTGTAGTCCTGCCATATGGTGCTGTGATTCTATAAAGTCGTCCTGGTTCTTTAGTAAATTCGATCAGATCGTCGAAAGAATTTTTGACAGGTAGTGCTTCGTTTTCATATGCATTTTCGATTCGGCGGATTATTTTTTTTTCATTTGGTTCTATAATCAGTGTGTTGTTAGTCCTTATGACTTTCGCTGTAGCACGGATAAGATTCTGGTACTCTTGACTTTTATTTTGTATTGCATTAAGTTCTGCTAATTGCGACAAATATTTTCCGTCTGTGCATAATGCTGTTTCATAACGTATAACAATATCTGCCAGATCTTCTTTCATCCTTGGCTTTTTGTCAATAAGTGCTTGGTATAGACTAATAAGAGATTCAATATGTGCCTCTAAGGGTGATGTTTCTCTTGGAACTGCCACTGTGTTGCTTGCCGATGAGGAAGCAGCAGATGGTTGTGGAATAGAAGGAGCGGCTGCCGCGGCACCAGTACTAACGGGACTACTTGCAGCACTAGAACCACTCGCTGCTGATGAGGCCGCGGTGGTGGCAGCAACCACTACTGGTATACGTGGTGCTGGTGCTAGTGGTGGTTTCCTCTCGCTGGCAACAGCAACAGTGGGAGCAGCGGGAGCAACAGCAGCGGGAGCAGCAAAAAGATTCAATATCTTCCTCTTAACTGTGTCGTTACAAAACGACTCGGTCATCTTCATAGAGACTTCTCTTTGATAATTGCTTCTGGCATTTATAGTCGATGCGTCTCCTTTATTTTGGAGAAATTCTTTTTTGCGATTTGCGTAGCCCCTCAATAGTTTTTCTACGCTTCGTTCTAGTTGCGGGTGGTCAGTAATGTATTTTTTTATGCGAGAAGAGTCTGTATTAATATGTCTATCAGGCCAAGAGGTACGGTTAGAGTATTCTTCCTGAGAAGCATATTGGGTTTTTGATTGATCCTCTAATGCTACCCAATCGTCATAATATTGTTTTTGTTCGTTATAACTATCTTTTAACATGCAACTCAATAAAGGTCTGAGCTTTGGATATGCATCCAACATGCTACAAATTTTTTCTGAATTCTCAGGAGGTTGATTTTTGATCCAAGTTGCTATGGCACCAGGTGTGGATTCCATATTATCCAAATTTTTAATAGGCGCATTGCCTTTGAGAAGGTTTATGCTTTCTATACAACGGTCATGCCATTTTTTTTCTTTATTACAACACTCCCTTACGATTTCTTCTAATTTGGTTGGATTAAATATGGATGTCATTGGTGCTACCGCTGAAGATGTACCTGAAGCATTACATTGTGCAGCAGTTGAACCTGGCGTCAAGTTCTTAATTTCTGTCAGTGCTGCGTCTACATCCGTGGTCGGGGCCGGGTTATCCTTACTACCTCCACAAAATCCATTTAAAGAAAAAGGATTAATGAACAAGACAAATAACATTGCAGCAAAATCGAGATTGATAAACTTCTAATAAACATCTCCTTCTCCTGGTTTTTTAAGTTAATTATACCGGTATTTCCCGTGACAATTTTTCTAGAGGCACTCTCTTCATTTCGTCAAAAAAAAATTTTTTTTAACAAAATTGTCATTTTTATCTCTAGCGGACAAATCAACTACACTCAGATATTTGCGTTCTCATTCCTTAGTACTAAAGTACTAATGCAGCTTTTGCTTTTTTGCACGGTTTTTGTCCATCCTTGTCTTGATTTCTTGAAATTCGAGTAGTTTGTGTGCAGGCGCGGTGGTTGTAGTTGTTGCTGGTCTAACCGCACTAATCGGATGAAGAGCAGCTACAGGGGGAGCTTGTGGGGTTTTAGGAGCTGCTGAAGTTGCTGAAGCTGCTGAAGTTGTTGGGATTGCCGATATCGATATGGCGGCCGCTCCCCCCGCCGGTATTGCTGGTACTATCTTTGGTGCCGTTGGAGGACGTTTCATGAATTTGTTGGTGCATAGAGAGCAGCGGTTATCTGTAAGCTGTACGGCCTCTGTGCAGATTGAACGGTTTCTGTTTTTTATCCCAAGACCTCTCTCTTTCTTGTCAATATCATGGAAATATGATGCAAATAATGATTCAGAAAAACCTTCACATGAACTATTACATAATTTTCTGCATAAAAAACCATCTGATTTGCTGAACTCAGAAATTCCCTGCAATCTTCTTTTTAATTGAGTGCTACGATCTTTAATTGTTTTTCTTGTTTGTTCGATACTCTCTTTGCATGCATGACAACCAGCTCCCAGGTCTTTGCAATTCTCCATCGCTGAGTCAAGTAATTCGTCGTAATACTCATCAGGGATCAGGGCCAATTTCATGAAACTTTCCCATTTTTTTTCCTGAAATTCTTGGTTTTCAGAGAGGGCGCAGTATTCATTTGACTCTTCTAGAGAAACAATTCTTGTATCACCCCTCCAGCTCCTTGGTACTTGATTTACTGATGCTACCCAGTTGTTACTTCTGCAGGGATTAAACCAGCCAGTGTTTTCTGTTTTGGGAAAATTGAGAAGGTTTGTTTCGGTGATCGGAAATTCAGGAGTGCGGCCCAGATTTTCTCCGCGGCCGTGACCCCTTTGAACTTTAGAGCTAATTGGGGTCATTGATAAATCGAAGTCAATTCTGTACACATGTATTTTTATTTTTTCGGGGTCGGGATTCAATACGATAAGTACTCCAAAATTTCCTTGATGTAGATCATCTTCCATATAATAGAAAGCGGAAACCAGTACATCGGAAAGTCCATTTTCAACTTGTCCTATGATTGATTGCAATTGGGAGATCAGTTTGTTTGCTATTTTGTCATCATCTACTCCTAATCCTAATCCTAATCTTTGTTTAAATTTTTTTTTATCGGCAATGAGACTCTTTAATTCTTGAAAATCGATGAAGATCCCACCTTCATCGAAGTAGGAAATAGTTCCCACAATATTATTCTCTTTGTCTTTAACAAGGGCCCCTTTCGCTGCATTTCTTCCCAGTTGGGGACGATATAGTTCTCCAAAAGTAGCTTCTAGCAAGGAACTGGTGGGATTATCATCTTTGTTGTATTTGAAGACGATCTTCTTCCCCGCTTGCTCACACTTAACAGTAATATGTCCAGTTTCTTTGTTTCTTAAACATATAGTTTTATTTTTGGTTTTTGATTTTAGATTTTTGATTTCTTCCAAAACTTTTTCAAGGTTACACTCTGGATTACCACCACAGTTTTCAATCTGAGAATCATTCCCGCGCCCACCCACCACTTTTAGGGGTGATGGGCCATTCGGTTTTTTTTTCGGAGCAGTACTCGAAGGGATACAAAAGACGTCATCCTCAACTTTCTTAACTTTACGTTTGCGCCAGCTAGATATGCTTGATATCGCGTCTGCTAGCCTTTCGTAGACGGAAGTATTTTGAGTACAAGAATTTTGTGGTGGTACGTGGTCTATTGGATGTGGTGTTAATTTTTGTAACAGTTCGCCTATATAACCCGTTGTTCTATCCGCAGATTGTGCATTGTTACTTACGATGGTGCTGATGAAGACTAAATAAACCAGTAATGAATAAAATTGGTGAGAGAAAAACATAATGTTATCTCCTGATGTGGATAGATAATAATTAATTGTTTCGCGAAATCTGTTTTTTAGCTCAAAATAACGGCAACGTGGTATTCTATTGAGAAATAATTTTAATTTCAACTAGTTGCATATTACAGATGGTCGCTACGGTATTTTTCGGAATAATTTTAAAATTATTAATACTCACTTTTAAATAGATATAAATAAATATAAGTAAATATGAGCAGATAGGGGATTAGAGATGACAATAGATGAACGTATAATTTCGAAATATACATTTTCTGTGCCCAGATATACCAGTTATCCACCGGTTCCGTATTGGAAAATTACTCCTACTGCTCAACAGTGGTTAGCGAATTTAACATTGGATCAAAAAGATCAAAAAGATCAAAAAGATCAAAATCAGCAGGAAGTTCAGGTACAGGTATATGTTCATATCCCATTTTGCCACGCTCTTTGCCCTTACTGTGGTTGCTACCGCGTCCATTTGCCCTCTGGGACCGTGGATAACCAACTACAACTAATAGATAATTACCTTGATGATTTGCTTAGAGAGTGGACACTGTATCTTGATGCCTTGGAAGAAAGGGACATAGATATAAGAAAGTGGAAAGTACAGATGCACATTGGTGGTGGAACTCCCAATATTTTAAGTGCTCAACAGTTGGCCCGATTTTTAGATTCATTTTTTAGAGATAAAAAAGGGCATAAAATTAGATGCGATTATGGTTCAATCGAGATTAATCCCACATACCTTCCCCTAAATACAAATTCAAAAGCAGCAACTGATGATGATTTTTTTCAAGTGTTAGCATCCTTTGGTTTTAAAAAAATTTCATTAGGGATACAGGATTTTAATCCACATATTCAAAAAATTATTGGTCGCAACCACTCTGCCGATTTGATAGAGGATTTGGTTGTACAAATCAGAAAGCAAGGGTTTGAGGCGATAAATTTTGATTTAATTTGTGGATTGCCGGGTCAGACTTTGTTTGATTTTAACTACAACATAAAACAGTTGGAGCGATTACGTCCAGACAGCGTTGCATATTATAATTATGCGTATATTCCGACCCATGCTCCCTTACAGCAGCGATTACAAGAGTTTGCAATGATGGACGATAAAGATAAATTTTCCTCGCAAATATTTGTTGCTCAACAAATGCAATCGTTGAAATATCTTGCTATTGGTTTAGATCATTACGTTTTACAAGATGATCGGCTGGCCAACGCCTATCGGCAAGGTAAGCTAATTAGAAATTTCATGGGATATTCGGTGGGCACGAACACGTCCGCCGCGGGTGTGCCCACGAGTATAGGGATCCTAGGAATAGGTGCATCTTCAATCTCCTCATCGAAAAAATATTTTGTTCAAAACCACAAGGATTTAGCTGTCTATCATCAATCGTTAATGGCCGGACAGTTGGCGATCGCAAGAGGGCATACTAGAGGGGATCTGGATTTATTAGTGGATACAATTATCCAAGAGATTATGTGTTATCACCAAGTTTCCAATTTAAATGTACGTATTGAGCAGTTAGTGAGTTTGTCGCAAGGGGAGTTGACGGATACTAAATTGTTACAACGATTGGATGATATGCAAAAAGATGGATTGATAGAATTGCAGTACAAAAATTCATTTCTGCGCGTAACTGCGCTGGGAAAGTTTTTTTTAAGGAATGTTGCCTTAGCTTTTGATTATTTATTTGAACGTGCACAGCGAAAGTCAGAAAATGATTTACAACAGGGCGTGGAGTTTAGTCGAACACTATGACCTTCTGGAGCGTATATTCTGGAGTCTACATTGAAGAGAAATCATTTGTATCAGCTTATTTTTGATCGGATGTTACAGCTTTATGGACCCCAGGGTTGGTGGCCACTTATTTCTAAGGGGGGATATCATTGCGGAGATTACACTGTGCCTGATCATTGGCAGCAGCGGTTTGAAATTGGAGTAGGCGCAATTCTCACACAAAATACCAGTTGGAAGCAAGTAGAGAAAGCATTGGTCGCACTACATCAGCTACAAATGCTCAACCATCCGCAGACACTTCTCGATGCTGATTGTCAAATAATAGAGACAGCAATTAAATCCGCGGGATATTTTCGGCAAAAGTGCAAGAAACTTAAAATTTTTAGTGATTTTTTTTTGCAACATCATCGGCATATTCCTTCCCTTTCTCCTCGTAGGGAAGAGTTGCTTTCGTTGTGGGGGATTGGACCTGAAACTGCGGATTCGATTTTGCTTTATGCCTACGGTGTTCCTATTTTTGTGATAGATGCCTATACGAAAAGAATTTTTACTTTTTTAGGAATGTACAAAGAGGCATTAGGTTATAATCAACAGCAAGAATTATTTATGAACAATTTAAAGTCTGAAACTATTCTGTATCAGGAATACCATGCATTAATAGTACTACATGCCAAAAAGTATTATTCGGTAAAACCATACGGAAGTGAATGCCCTCTTAGAGATATGGTACAGCAATTGTAATTCGTGTGCCTTTTTTTAAAACGGAGTGGACGATAATTCCCCCACCAATTTTTTCTACGGCATTTTTTACCGCAGTCATTCCAATGCCTCTTCCTGAGGTTAGGGTAATCTTTTCAGAAGTAGAAAAGGATTCATCAAAAATATGTTGAATTACTAGTGAATCATCATCCTCTATTTTGTCAGAGGGATATTGCATTTTTTTTAATTTTTTTCTAATCTTTTCTGGATCAATTCCTGCCCCATCGTCTTGGATCGTTATCTTTAGCGAATCTAAGTTTTTATATTGAGTTTTTTCTATGGAGACAAAAATTTTTCCTCTTTCAGATTTATTTTGCAACTTTCTTTCTGTAGGCAGTTCAATACCATGATCAATCGTATTGATAAAAATATGTTCTAAACTTACAAATAGTTCGTTATAATGATCGCCATCAATTTTAAGTTCACCTCCTTGAAATACGATATCGTCTACTTTTTTTCCTTTGCGTTCAGCATGTTTTTTTAGTAAATAATTATATCCTTGGAGGTGGAGAATAATTGAGGTTTTTATGAAGTTTTCGATAAAAAAGGCATATAAATGATGATCTTCTCCTAAAATCGTCTTTATCTCCTTGGAGAAAGATTTCAGTTGATTTATTGGTAGCTCTATTCTGAATTGACGGTCTAAAATAGATTCTCCTAAAAATGAAGAAAATTCTTTCAAAATTTTATTAAATAAATCTTTGATGGTTTCAAAATCGTGATTAAATTTCATTAGGAATTTATCAAAAGAAACAGTGGGGTTTGTTATCACTTTTGATTGTTCATTTGATTGTTCATTAGTACCACTGAGATGTTTCCGCGATTCTTCCAATTCATCTTCAACTTTATGTACGAATTTTTGTAGACCTGCTAGTGAATATACACCGGCGCCTCCCTTAATGGAATGCAGGAGACGTTTGATATTTTTGATTTCCGATAAATTTTTTTCCATTGATTCAGATTGCGGTTCAATTGTTTGTTTATTATTTTTGCTAAGGTCATCTAAAATCAATTTTATTTCATTGAAAATTTGATAGATTTCTTTTGTGAAAGAAATAAATTGTTTTTTATTTTTTACTAAATTTATTACTAATTCCGCATAATCTTGGTTGTATTTTGCTTCTAATTTAGCGCTTTCTTCTTTAGTTTTATCGGTGGCGACAACAACCACTCCGGTGATGTTATTATTTGAATCAAGTACTGGGTGGTAAGAAAGGTATATTTTTTTTTGATCATTTTGAATATTTGTAGGACCGAGTTTAGCAAGATCATTAAAAGGAATTTTTCTTTCAAATAGAGCGAATACCCATTTTTTGAAATTGTCCACCTTGTCTGGAGCAATCTTTAAAAGTTCCCAGATGTACTTATCTTTTGGTGATATGGAAAAAAGTTCTGCACAGACACTGGTGAAATTGGGCAAACATTTTCCATGTTGGTCGATAGCAATGATGCCCTGTCCAATGCTGTTAATCATTAGATTGAAAAATTGTTCTTCATTTTTTTTGTTAGTAACATCTGCACTAAAGACCACTATGTGTTCATTGGATATTTTGCTGGTACTTAATTCTTGACAAAAGACATTCCCGTCATTTTTGAGGGATGCTATCTCTCCTCGCCAATACCCTTTGCTAAGGGTTTGTTTTAAGATATTTTGTAGTTGGGCCTGTTCTTGTTTTTGATACTGTTCACTCCAATCTTGCTCTGATAATACATCTGTGCTGGAATAACCAAATTGTGCGGCGTATGCTTGGTTTAAGTAAGAATATGTTCCCTTAGCTGATAAAACTGCGATACCAGCGCTGGAACTTTCGATAGCGTCTGATAGCATTTGATAGCGTGCCTGTTCATTTTGTTTCTCTCTTAGCTTATTTATTCTGAGAATTATTTCTTTGAAAATAAATGGTTTATTTATATATTCATCAGCGGAATTTATGATAGCTTGTAATGAACTTATTTTTATTTCGGTTTCTATGTATATTGCCACGATTACAGGAATATTTTTAATTAGAGAGTGGGGATGATTTTTAATCGTTTTTATCAAAAATACACCATCAACTTCTGATGACTGTAAATTAATAATAATTATGTCATATGGTGGGTCAGTTGGTTCTATATGATTTTCTGGATCTACGTTTTTTAAAACTTTGCTCAACGCATCGTCGCAACTTTTGGTCACTGTGACAGTATATCCAGCGTTGACGAGATCATCTGCCGTACGGTCTGCTGTATCAACTGTTGTATCATCGACTAGCAAGATAGATATTCCATTCCATTTACTGCCGATATTTAGATCAGTTTCTGTTCTTTCTTGGGTCATATAACGCACTCCCTATCTGTAGCGCTGTCAGTTTTTATTTTTAGTTACCTCCGTATAAACAATATCCGTATAACTTATTTCTATATGAACCTTATCCACCTATCGGTGATATTTATGACTAATATTAGGATGTTTTTAGATAGTTGTTGAGCTCATGATGAATTTTTTGTTGGAGGAGCGCTAAATTAATAGTGAATTTTTGATTAATGATTTGCGCTAAATCGAAGGGGAGTGGAGCAATAAACGAAGATGGACGATTTTGTTGTTCCGGTAAAGAGATTCCTATTGCATGTAATGCATGCCGTGGTATTTCCAAACAGTCATAGTCTTCCAAAGTATTTTGGTTATCTTTGTAACGAATAAATATTTGAGGATCTATGGAGTATATTTTATCTCCCAACAGTGGAAATCCATGGGCGGCGGCGTGTACCCTAATTTGATGTTGGCGCCCAGTTTGAGGAAGTGCTAGAAGCAGAAGATATGGTGGAAAGTACTCGAGTAGGCGAAATTCAGTTACCGCCTCCTTGCCAATTGTCGACTCAGCGGGGAATGTCTGCATGTGAATACGTGATGAAAATTGTTTAGAATCTGCACGATCGATACGTTGATTAGCAACCAATGGAAATACAATTTGCTGAGCATCGGTTGTTTTTGCGATGAGAAAATATGCCTTGCGGACTCTTCCTCTGGCAAACGATTCTGCAATGTTCCTAGAAATGCGGGGATTTTTTCCCAGGAGCAAGATTCCAGAGGTTTCGCGATCGATGCGATGAATGCTGTAGATGGTCTGTTTATAGATATTTTCGAAGTACCTAGTGGCACAATTTAACGAGTGTCTGCCTGTGGGATAGGTTGCCATGAATGGAGGTTTGTTGATGACAATTAATTCTTGATCTTCATAAATAATTTCAGGATTTGTTTCTATTTCAATTTTTTCTTCACGCCAATGTTCGGATTCCAGTTCGTTTAAATGTTCTTTTTTCAATACGCGCATTAGTACTCGGTCACCAGCACCAATTTTTGTACTGGCCTTTAAATTTCCCGGATATGGACGACCGTCATTTTTTTCTAGAACCAGTTCCTTACTAATAATTTTTCGTTTGATATATTCGCGAGAGATTCTCTCCCCCAAGTAACTTTTAGTAAAGTTATCGATCCGAATACCTGCACTTGCAGAATCAACAGTGAAGATATAAGTGAAGTGTTCGTCACCGAATATTCGTTGAATAGGTAGATGCGTTTGCTGGAATGTTTTTTGAGATCGAGATTGAGATCGAGATAATGACAAAGATACCTCCATTTTACAAGCGGACTAAATTGACCTTGTGATTGGTATTGGCCTTGGGAACGGCCTCAATACCTTTCTTTAATCAAATATCTTACCAGAGTTAGGGCACCTATTTTAGAATAACGGTATTTACCCTGCAGTTTTTCGAAAAGATTTTCAATCTCTTTACGATTTTCCTCAGAGAAAGTGGTATTTCGTACTGGTCCAATCGCTCCTATCGAACCAGTAGGGCCATCAGGCCCAGTAGGTCCAATAAGACCAAACTCTTCGTTTTCACTAAGATAGATTACCAAATTTTTGGCGATATTGAGGATAGCTTTTTTCTGCTCTTCCCTAAATGATTCTTTTAGTATTTTAACGATATCTGCGAAGACCTCGGTGTAAACAATTTTTTTATTGGGGTGATCTAAAGAATATGCGCCCAAAGTAGTGAGCATATGCGAACGGAAAATTTCGGGGGATTCCTTTAATTTAATATTATTTTCGAATTCTTTTACCGAATATAGATCAACATCGTTATAGCGCCCGGTGATGCTATTTTTTAATCTTTCTCCCTTAATTAGGGCAGTAATATCTTGGATGTATCTGGCAATATAGGTCTCATATGAGCGGTCATCTACCAGATTAAGCGAGTCCCTTAGGTGTTGATCAAAAATTTCTAGCTCATAATCTTTTAGTAATTCTATGAAACGGCCAGGGTTTGCATAGTCACCTTGTGGTGCAATATTTAGAAAATCATACTCGTTTTTTCTATCTATAAACTTTGTCAGAAAATCGAGAATTTCTACGAAGGTAATCACGTTATTTTTGGCCGAGAGCTCATATATAATTTGTTTAATTTCACGTGGTGACACTCCAAATTTTCCTTCATAAAGATTTTCGTTTTCGAATTCACGAGTAAGTTCAGAGATATTAACTTTTAAAAGCTTTTTTTCCTCGGAATCTAAACGTTGAGGGACAATTTCGTAGGTATAGAGTAATGCTTTTTCTAGGGGGGTGAGCGTATTTGCCAAATCTCCTAGTTTTTTGTCCTTGAAATTTTTAGTCATACTAGGACGAAGTCGGGTCATCACTGCCCAAAGACATAAGCACTCTAGTGATCGTGGTTCTACGGTGGTTTTGCCACGTAATGCATTAACTTGTTCACGGTAAATATTGGCCTCTTCCTCGGCATTCAAAAGATAGGGAACACGAATAAAGTTAATACGACCGCGGAAAGAGTAGTAGTCGGGGTGTTGTTTAAAGGCAGAAAGGTGTATTTCATTTGAGCTACCGATAAAAAAGATATCTAATTCAGTTAGTATTCCTTGTAGGTTAATGGTTTTTGATTCCATAGTCATAATCAGATATTTAAAAGCATCAAGGGGTCTTTTTAATAAATCTGAAAACTCTAAAATCCCCCTGTTTGCCATAGCATTTTCGCCCTGAACGCTAAAGAGATTTAGCGACTGTAGTCCGGGGGGAAGCGTGGCCAATCTTTTGTCCATGGTTATTTGTTGTACGTGAAGATCAACATGTAGTTGTGGTTCTACCGTTACTGCTGCGACCGAGTAACGGCGACTGATAACAAAGCGTTCTATGCGGATGTGCTTCAATACATCGGCATAACGTCCCTGGTAGCTTTGTAGTAGAGCATCAAAAATCATTCGATTACGCTTAGAGATGTCGCCGTAGTATAGATAAGACTTTTTAACCAGTTCTAATTCATTGGGGTACTCTTTTAACCATTGATCAATCAATTTCTGCCGTTGGATTGGCGGTATCAGCAGTAAGGGATGATCGCGTAATTCAGAAGTAAGAATAGAGCTGATCTCTCGATCTTCCAAATAAGCATAGGTTTCAAGATTACCATGCCGTTCTCCTGTTCCTGCTCCTGCTCCAGTGCCTGCTCCTGTGATTGCTCCTGTGGCCGCTCCTGTTCCTGCTCCTCCCAGTGCAGAAGAGGATTTTTGATGGTTAAACCCCAACGTCCCGCGAATAAAGGAGTCTATAGGAAATATCCAGCTAAAGGTGTATAAGGCCCCTTCTCTGGTTTTGGAATATTCCTCTGCACCCTCCATGATTTTACGTACGATACTAGACTTCGCAGACCCATTCGGGCCTACCAGGAGTAGGAATTTATTATTGAATCCTTCTTCAATGAAGTTTAGCAAGTTTTGGTAAATTTGTTCAAAGACGCGTTGATGGCCGTATACTGCCCCTGAGCTAGTGCTAGAGGTCAGGTAAACTTTAAACAAACCATTGTCTGTGCGACCAAAGTTGTCGAACATGTCTTTTAGGTATTTGCATGAAGGGCGACATTCTGCACGAGGATTTTTGTTGACTGCTGCTAAGTATTCATCAAAGGAGAGTATCTCATTTGTTGCCTCTTTTTCCCGTTCGACAGTGTGCACCCACTCTAGGAGAGAAGCTGGTACCTCGTTTTTTCCTTTTTTTTCGCTGCTTTTATTGCTGCTTTTATTAAATTCTATACTCATGCTAAAACCTCCTCTAAATAAACCTCCCCACTACTTCACTACTTCTTGGTGATTAGGAGATAAATTGGTATAACTGAAAGTGCTTATACTATTTGCAGTGCTTAATCTTTGTTAAGTATTGTTAAGTATTGTTAAGTATTGTTAAGTATATTTTACTATTATTTATGCCTCGATAAAATGCCTGGCCATTTATTCTGTTATAATTTTTTTTTGAATTTTTTTGAATTTTTTAAATATTTACAAAAGTTTTTTTATGAAACTTAAATTATTAAATTTATCAATTACGCCAAAAATTACGCAAAAAATTGTACAAAAAATTACGCGATTAAATTCGTTCTCTTGGCGAAGAGTGTTGGTGGCCACTATCACTGGACTTTTTTTATTTCTCTCCGCTTTTTATGTATATTTTCAATTCCAGAACAAGAAAATAATTACTTTGAAACAAAATGTTTCGCTGTTAGAAAAAAAAATATTGGAACAAAGTTTGACTATGGTGTTCACAGAGGCGGCCAAAATTGTGCGCGAGAGATGGGAGGGAGGGGATTTGGAAGGACACTGGGAAAAGGGACTGCTAAATTGTCCTGAGGAGATTATGCCTGCTAACAATGAGGGCAAAATTGTGTCAGACCTATATTTGCGTTGTAATCCTAATTATTTGCAGTGCTATTACTCTGGTAAGGCCGGAGTGAGAGATTCGCGTATAGATATTCGATTTAGGGGCCGACTCTTTAAAGTAGTGGTGCAAAATATTTTTCCAGCGGTGAACGCATATTCTCCCATGCAGCGTTATTACTCGATTGTTGCACTTCCTCACTATGAGCTTCACCATGGAGTAATGCTGAGTTTGAGTACTGTCGAGTATCCTCAGTATTCTATGAAGATTATACTTGAGGATAGTTGTCATAATACTTTTTTGCCGGAAGGGGTCTACTATTCTTGGAGTAATCATGATCGTGATATATATGTCGACAAATACCTGGTATCCAATCGAGATGTTTGGGAGTGGGTCATTTACAGTGGGAAATGGAAGAAAATACCAGGTATCAATAAAGAGTTTTTTCCTTATCCGGCAACTAATCTGACGGTTAAAGAGATGCAGCAATATTGTGAGTTTCGAGGAAAGCAATTGATGGAGTCAAATGTTTATGATGCAGCTTCGATCTATCGTGAAGAAAGTGAGGGTCGCGAGGATCGCGAGGGTCGCGAGGAAAAAGAAGTTGAGGTAATTCCAGACCTGATGGCCGTTGATGTTGAAGGAACCGAAGGAACGGAAGGAACGGAAGGAGCGCCTGCTTCACTTTATCCTTGGTGCAGAGAGAATAGTGATGCTTTCCTCTATACTGGAATTCCTCGTCGAGAATTAGGTAAATATTTGACTAGAGAAAATTGTCAATTAGTTTACTCATACGAGTGTGCTCAGCTTTTTAAATACCAACCATATTCGAATACGTCTACTTCATGGATGGGGATGAATCAGATATTGGGCGGGTATCCAGAATATTTGCAAAATTCTGCCTCTCCACGAGAGAATTTGAAGCTGTCTTCATTTTACCTAGGTATAAATTCGCCCTGGCATGCTTTGACTAAACGCGCTTATTGGAAGGGTCCCGAGGTGAAAGTTGGCAGGGACTTATTTACGGCCTTGTACAATCAGAAGTTGCCTACAGACATTATTCCTCTCGATAATGCATTAGATAAAGGTGTTACTGATGACGATGAATTGGAGAGATGGCTAGCGGTTGGTTTTCGTTGTATGAAAACTGTTAATGTTGTTAATAAAATTACGAATAAAGTTACGAATAAAGTTACGAATAAAGTTACGAATAAAGTCGTTAATAAGGATGGGGCGTGAAAAAATATACTTTTTTTTTACAAGTACTGGGTTTTTTGCTGGGTATATTGATAGGGACGGTCTTGGTACTGGGAGCATTAGGGGTCAATGGTTGTAAGCGGAGTGAGGTAGACTCTTCTCAACAGATTAAATTTTTCGAGGCGACCAATTTTAGCGAGTGGATCACTACTTATAAAGTTAATATATTGAATCCGCTGCTGATCAATGTAGATAAAAAATTCAGTGCGGGAGTAGTGCGTAGCTGGCAACCATTACTAAAATTGGAGACACTGGTCAATGAGAGAGAAAGTCGTAGTTATTGTATAATCTACCGTTTCCCTGCGTACAATGGTGATGTTACAGGCAAAAAAGATCTTAAGAATAACGATCTCGGAGAACTCAAAGTTGTAGCAGTGACAAGTAATGATGATTGTGACAAACATCTTTACAGTAAAAGTAATAATCATATTTCAGGGATTACGGTTTTGAATATTTGGTTAACTGATTATGAGCAAAAGCGATTTCTTGAGAAAGAGTTAAAACCGTTTCATCTATATATTATGGGAGAGGTTATAGCTCAAAGTAGTAAAAAAGGAATGCCTTTCGCTTTGGCGTTCCCCTTGCAAAACATGAAAAAGGGAAATGTGTTAAATCTACCACTATCCGCTTATCCCCGAGAAAAATTTTTCCCCTCGGTACCAAGGAAGCTATTGAGCGGTGTCACTTTTTTGCAGTTAGAGTTAGAGTTAGAGTCGCAATTACGGCCGAGGCAATAACAATAAGTCTATTCAGTTTTTACTTTTTCTATTGAAGTTCTATCGAAATTCTATCGAATTTCTAATGGTTCAATATTTAGTGTTCTCCAATACTCGTTTCCATAGTCGAATAGTATCTGGGCACCTGCATTTATCTGTTTGGTTGCAATTAAAGTAGGCATCAACAAAAACTTTCGCTGGGCGCCACTACCTTGAGACCGAGACAAGGTTGGGATGACCGCCATGATGACACCGCTGTTTGCGTTTTGGTGAGAGTGGTTTACAAAACGGATCTCATTACCTTTTTTTGCGCTATTAACCACTAACGGAGATGTCTCGGCCACTGAGAGGGAACTCATGTATCCGAAATAATATTTGGAAGTTAGAGTGGAATCACTGCCAAGTAATTTTTGCGGATAGGTATTGAGTATATAAGTAGCTGGGTCTTCAACTCCTGAGGAGATAAGCATTTGGGCCACTCTTTCCGTTAAAAGTGCTCTGATTTCTCCTTGCGGTTGGTAGACAACTTCACCGGTGTACATCCCGATAACTTCCCCCTCATTAATTACTTCGGTTGCAAATGCTCCATATCCATGAATTTCGGGGACTTCCTTAATTAATATTTTCTTAGCAACAACCGGTTCAGGCAGACTCCTTCTTACCTCATACCTTTCAAATTGCATCGGGGTGATGAGAGTCATTTCCCTACAAAGCAGGTCTGGATAAACCAAGTCGTTTGTGTACTCGACGTTCAATTGTCTAAAAATTTCAAGAGTTTCAGGTGAGGGGAATGTCTTGCTAATGGCCGAATTCTCGGATCCAGCGGCAGAAGCGCTGGCAGAAGCGCTGGCAGAAGCGGCATTAGCATCGTTGGCAATGTTAGTAAAAATGGCAAGGATGATGAAAATAGCACCAAAAAATAAAGATTTCATGTGAACTCCTAAAAAATGTTGAAATAAAACGCTAGAATAAAATGTTGATGCTTATTTATTATACTGATACGCAGAGTGGACCAAAGCAAAAAGTATAACGAATGTATAAACCGATATTCCGTAAATATTTTTGATGTATGGCAACTAATTATATTTAGCAGAGAAGATTTTGTACTCTTCAGATTCTCTGACTGTTTGAATGTTGTCCCAAATTTTTTGTGCTAGCTGTGGATATTTTCCAACGAAGGCATAAGAAGGCATAAGGTAGTAGGGTTGTTCTTCAACCAGTGCACGAGGATAACGTACGATCTTTGAAAATCTTTTTTCTTTTTGAGAACTTAAAATGTAATCGGTGCGTTTGATCTGTCCGGCGAAGGCGTCAATAAATCCTGATGCCAATTGTAACAAGTTTTGAACAGGATCCTTTCCTCCTTCATTGATATATTTTTCTGCATCTTGTTTATTTGAAAATAATTTTACTATTTTATCTTTGGCGGAGAAACCCCTTTGAATGCCGATTCCTTTGTTTAAGTTTTTGATCTCTTTTCCGGTCCATTCAAATGTTGATCCTTCTAGTATATAAAATGCGTAGCCTTCGGAATGTAAACGCTTATCGGGGTCGTGTGTAATTCCCCTTTTTTCGGGGTAAGTGCCAAATTCTTGGCGGTCCGCTTTATAACTGGCCATAAAGGCACCATCTACTTTGTTGTTCTTTAAACTTTCCAGGCACCTACTCCAAGGAAGTTGCACAAATAGCACTTTTATTTTTAGATTACTGCAGGCCTTTTTGATTAAATCGACATCAATTCCAGTTGGTTCTGCTGTCGCATTTTGTTGTTCATGCGGAATCATCCAAGGGAATGCCGTCCCATCCTCATGACAGATGGAGATTTGGGATATTTGTTGCTGATCATGTTTATCATCGCCGGAGAAAGTACTTTCACTTATAGTAAGAGCAAGCGTTGCCAAAGCGATTGAAAGAGAGAAACAGATTGTAGTGTTAATAGTGAATTTTTTTAGCATAAAATTAACCCAAGGAGCATTAGTTCAAATTTGATTAAACCCTATCAATAATATCAATGCTGTTAATACTGTTAATACTGTTAATACGGAAGACACAGCAATACAACAGATATAATTAATATTTCGGATAACCTGTAAAAATAAAGTGATCGTTATCAAGAATTTTCAGTTGAAGTTGTTGCTCATGAAAGACCAGAGCATCGCTCATTTTTTCTATTCCCAAGCTATCGATACCCAATCCTTTTCCTATGATTTTAGGAGCGATGAATACTGTAATTTTATCTGCTAGATGCTCTTTCAAAAATTGAGTTAAGGTGTACCCACCTCCCTCTACTAAGATAGATGAGATTTTTTGCTTTCCAATCTCTACCAGCATGCAATGGAGTGAAGGAAAATCTGCAGGATTGAAAAGCAGTGTACGTTCTTTCAGTTCATCGGTAAGTATTTGTAGGGGATATGGGATTTCTCGAAGATTATTGGTTCCGATAATGATCCGGTATGGTTGCTGATCACCTAATCCATACCGCACATTAAGTTTAGGATTATCTGTGATTACAGTATTAGTTCCCACCAAGACCGCTTGGTATTTGGCCCGCAAACGGTGCGCTTCTTTACGTGCGGCCTCGCTGGTAATCCATTTTGAATCACCGCTACTAGTGGCCAACTGTCCATCAAGGGTTTGTGCCCATTTAAGATGAATAAATGGACGTTGTTTTTGCATAAAGTGAATAAAAATTTCGTTCTGTTTTTTGGCCGCTTGTACCAAATGGTGTTGAGGGTCGATTCTTTCCAATGCCGACACGGTGATACCGTTTTCTGCCAATTTTTTAAGGCCATCGCCATTAACCAGTGGATTGGGATCGGTAAGAATGATGACCACTCTCTGGATCTTTTTGCGGATGATCAAATCAACGCATGGTGGTGTTTGTTTGTTGGTGTGAACACAAGGCTCCATATTGCAATATAGAGTTCCCCCTGAGACTCCTTCTGATTCTTTTCCTTCAATGGCCCAGACTTCGGCGTGCGCGCCTCCATATCTTTGGTGAAAACCCTCACCCCAAATCGCTGTGCCATCATCACTGGTCCACAGCGCTCCCACTAAGGGATTAGGCGCTACCATCCCACGGCCTTTCTCTGCTAATTCTAGGGTCTTACTGAGATAAAAAATATCCTGTTGGTTGAAGGACATATTATTTAATCTACCCAGATAATTTCGGAGGTAGTGAATTTTTTGTAGGGGAGTTCGCTGGTGTGAAATTGTTGTTTAGTATTTCGTAGGTGCTGCACATACTTGATAAAAACATCGTGGTAGGTATATTCCGCAAAAATTTCTTTCTTGTCATCACTGACTTCTTGGAATACGCCACCGAAACCGTCTCCAAGGTAGAGTGCTAAAAAATCGTTAGATGCCACACTGTATGTTTTTTCAGGAACCAATGGTGTTCCATCTGCCAGTGTTACTTTGATTAGTTGAACACGTCCGCTCGCTCTATTTGCCGCGTTCGCATTCATGCCCACTGATTCGCTACTAGGCCTATTTTTTTTGAGCCAAATCTTTAGCCCAGAAAAAAGGCCTGGTCCCTGGGGGGCCTTACCTACTCCTATGCGTACTAACTCTTCGATTTGTTTTCCACTAAGGGGGAGTTTTGCTAGTAAGTTTGCAAAGGGAAAGGCGCGATAAACGTCAGCAAAAGTTACTGGACCTTTGTTAAAACCTCCCCGGATACCACCAGAATTAATAACACCTATATCCGCTTTTGCGACAAAACGAAATGCATCTGCCAGCATTACTCCTAGATCTGATTCTTGATGAGATGGTTCAGATGTAAGATCGACACTCAAGTCAAAGATGATCTCCTTTGATTTTTTTTCAATCGCTTTTCTATACGTTCCCAATACTTGATCCACCTCTTTTTGGGTTTGTGCCTCTATCGCTATTTTTTCCCCTAAAAAGCGCGCGGGGATCATTTGATCTGCAATTTCTGCTTTTTTGGGATCGGGACGATAGCAGTCATTACTGCTTGCGAAAAATTTCTCACAAAATTTTATTGGGGCATGAAGTACAGTTTTTTCTGGCAGGAATTTTTTGTTTTTGTTATCGTAATATAATTCCATTTTGGAAAAATACTGGCCTTTGCTAAAGGCCTGGATAGTGGGTATCCCATGTAAAAAATGATATAACCCGGTGTGGGTATGTCCAGAAACCACTGCATCAACGCTCTGCGGTGGCAATTTATTTAGTATGGAATACAATTCTCCATCAGTTTCACCAGCATCGCAAAGAACCTTATCAGTATTGATCGTGCCCTTGTCGGAGGCGTACTTTTCTGCAGGATGACCAACTCCGCTCGAGCTTTGCTTACAATGGTGTCCCTCATGAATTAGTAACAACACAATTTGCGCTCCTAGCTCTTTCACCGCGTGCGCCCCTTTAAGAATAGCAGCATTGATATCTTCGAAGTAAAGCCCTCGAATTCTCGCGGAGATGGTTTTTTTTGTAGTGGTGGTGGTGGTGGCGGCAATGATACCTACCTTAACGCCATTTATTTCTTTCAATAGATAGGGAACTGCCCCAGGCCAGGAGATATATTTTCCAGTAGAAAGGTCCACAATGTTACCTACAACAAATGGTGCTTTGGATATTTTCACCAGTTTTCGTAGTGCCCCCTGGGCGTCTTCATTCTCTGAGGGGACGAAGTGATCAAGCGTCTCAGGACCATAGTCAAACTCGTGATTGCCCATAGTGACTGCGTCATAATTTAGATAGTTATAAAAAGCAACAACGCTCTCTCCTTTAAAGGAATCGGAAATTAGGCTCCCCGAATACATATCTCCAGCATCTAAGAGTAATAGTTCATTGCCATATTTTTTTCGAAGAATCTTATAATACTCAGCGATGATATTTGCACCACCTACCGAGATTGCTACCTCTTTTTTGTTAGTGCCGTTTTGGTCACTATCATTGCTGGGCAAAGCATCGATTTTTATTTCTTCGATGTTTCCATCAATACTGCCATGCAAATCATTGGTGCTGGCGACGACGATCCTTTTTATGTCTGGATTTATGATTGGAGAATCAGAAGTTGTTTCCGTAGTAGGAGCGTTCCATTCTGGCTCGCTATAAACTGGTCCATTATAGGTATATGTGGCCTCTTTGTTCCTGTTTATGGGGGTTATTGCTCCCATCGGATCGAGAGGCAAAGAGGCACAACCGCTGATGATGGTCAGTACTAATGATATTGATACCCATTTTGCTATCGTCATGCACCGAGTATAACTAGTTATTGGGAATAAATCGATAGGTTTTTTTTGAGTTGCAAAAATTTAAAAAATTCACGATGGATTCATCGGTAAGATTGATAAACTCTACGCCTATCCCTTTTCGTAGTTCTTTTATGATTTTTTTTCTTACCCACCTAACTAACCCTACCCCCTCGATGATACCAATATTTTTGGATGTATCTTTGAGGCTGAATTTAATTAGTGAACCTGGTTCTGGCATTTTACATTCTTCTAGTATCGGGGTGAAAAATCCGCCATTTCCTAAACTTAGCTTGGAAAGAACATCATTGCTGGTGACCGCAGATCCATCAAATTCGATATCGAAATTTATATGCAAATCTTTACTGTTGAACTTTTTCTTTAACTGCGTTTTTTTGTTACAAAAATGTTCTTTTATAGAATTTGATAGTTCGTTAATATCTATGGGTTTGGTTATCAATGCCGAAGCCCCCATGTTATAGGCCTCTTCGGATGAGATATCTGAATGGCCGGTCATAAACAATATTAAAGGAACGGAGTTTATCTCTTTATCCGCAGTAATTTTTTGTAAAAGGTCAACTCCTGTACCATCGGCCATGCGAATATCGGAAAGAATAAGATCAACTTTATTTTGTTTGAAAACTTCGTAGGCCTCATTTCCTCCTGATGCAACCATAATCTTATAGCCATGTTCTTCTAATTCACTAGTAAAGATCAAAGAGATATCTGGTTCATCATCAACAACAAGTATTGTCTTTGTTTGAGGATCAATACTGGCGGAATTATTCGCAGAGTCATCGGATGAGTTATTGACGTTTTTCTGTTTATTCATCGTTTGTATCCCTCATTTATTAGTTTTATTTTTTACTCAGTAACTACGTAGCTATCTTAACTAGCATCTCTACCATTTTTTTATAGGAGTGGCGGTGGAATTTTTCTGCAATCCCTGATAACACTGCTTCTTTATCAAAGGGCGTTTTCTCGATCAAACGTGATCTTAAAATATTAATGGTGTAATCTTCAGCTATCACGATAACTTTCGCCAGAGGGGAGATATCATCTTTATATTCAGTAGCAAAACCGACACCAGAAGTGGTTCCGTGATGTTGCTTAATGATAATATCCGATCCGATGGGGATTTGTTTAAATGAAGATACAAGTTCGGCCGCCATTCGTGCATGATTGAGAACAATTTCCTTTTCATCTCCACTTAGTGTCGGATTAAAATACAGTTCTTCTTCTGTCATGATTTCTGGATGTTTGTCGAATATTGGTGAAAGATATATGTCGTGAAAAAACAACACGAAGCTAATTTTTTCCGCGTGTTCATCTGTTCCCCAAGGCATTTTTTTAATTAATTCTGAAGCAATGTAGGATGCAAGGATTGAATGCAAATAAACGTACTTAGTTTTATTATGGAGCAATGTTGAAAGTATGCTACTAAACTGTGGAGTATCCTTAATGATTTTGTTGATGGAACTAGCACAAACCTTAGAGATTTTCACCACTTCTTCGGAGGCACTCTTATTTTCAAAGATTTGGTTATAAACTAGGTCGGCCCCTTGTTCAGTCAGTTCCATACGATCAGAATTAGAGAGGTCGCCATTTTCCAATTGAGAAACGATGATTCCGGAGATCTGGTTGATAAATTTCAACCTTTCTGCAGAGGGAATATAAAGGTGTGTTACTCCCTCAGCGCTATAGTTGTTGATTTTTTCTCCCAAGGTTGAATTTTTTTCTATGATCCTAATATATTCGTTCTCGAAATTTCCTTTTACAACCCGATAAAAGATATCACTGTCACTGTTTTTGAAATGAGAAAAAAGTTTGATTGGAATAGGAAAAAAATCAGGCATGGGTAGTGAAACCATATATTGCGAGGAAATCTCCAGTATTTTGGCCACCGATCTCACTAAGTCGCGAATGTTGTAAATAGATGGCAACATGATGATATCTTCGACAGAAGCGTTCTGTTTGTTCTCTTTATTTTGTTCACTCAAATCACCCAGAACAATCAAAGGTATACGTAATTTACGTTTTTTTAGATAGCTCTGCAAATTTTTAGCGATGGCCTCTTTGTTGATTTTGGCAAAACAGATGATAAGGTCAACATTAGGGTTTTGCTCCAATAGATTAATGGTGTCGATTAGATTTTTCTTGACGGTGATATTGGTGGCGACGTAAGCATAAAGGTTTACTGAGTAGATGTCATTGATCACTTCATTATCGGATACGAGTATTGCTTGCCCCATAATTTTTTTCGCCGGTTATTCTCTTTTGGTACTATATTCTTCCTGCCCGTAACAATTATGTGGAAGACTATATAACGAAATGTTAACATCGTTTTTATGTAAAATAAATATGGTCTTAAAAATACGGAATTAAATCTATTACAGTCAATATCCAGCTTCTGTGACCAAGTGTTCAGGTTTCTTTCCAGTGATTATGTCAACAATTGATTTCGCTGCTCCATATTCCATTAAATAGCGTCCTTCTCTGGTACATGAACCCATATGGGCACTGAATATCATGTTGGGAAATTGTGCTAGTAGAGAATTTTTTTGTAGATTATATGGTTCTTCGCAAAAAACATCTAGTGCTGCTCCCCTGAGATGTCCTGATCTCATAACTTCCGCAAGTGCGAGTTCATTTATGATTCCTCCTCTTGAGGTATTGATCAGAAAAGATCCATGTCTCATTGCGGATAGTTGTTGATAATCTAGGTAGTTGATGGTTTTGCTATATAGCGGAATATGCATAGTCAAAAAGTCAGAATTAGCAATAATCTCTTCTTTGCTGACAAGTATAAGATTGTTGCTATTTATAAATGAATGGTTGGGAAGGATATCGTGTGTCAATATTTTCATTCCAAAGGGAGCGGCCAATTGTGCCACCAAGCGTCCGATTCTTCCCAAACCAACTATCCCCAACGTTTTTCCTTCTAGAATAACTCCAGTATAACGTTGCCACTTTCCAAGTTTTATCTGTTGATCGGCAAAAGTGAGGTATCTTGCTAGATCAATGATCATTCCCATAGTAAGTTCTGCTACTGAGCGAGAAGGGGCATCCGGGGTATAAGTTACTTTGATGCCTTTAGCGTTGGTATAATCAAAATCAACATTATCCAGTCCAATACCTACTCGAGCGATTATTTTAAGTTTAGGTGCATGTTCTAATAGAGGTTGATCTAGTTTTTCCACCCCCGCGATTAGGGCATCTGCATTTTTGATCATGTTAATTAATTCGGTACGTGAGAATTTGGCCTTCTGGGAATTTCGAATAACCTCACATCCATGATGTTGGAGAATCTCTATTGGTTGAAGGTTATATTCCGCAAAGGGGTGGGTTGTAACTAAGACTTTAAACATTGTAAGTAAATCCTTTTCGGTCAATACTCTTGATCAATATTTATTTGGCATAAAAACCATGAATTTGTTCTAATCGTGATTTGACCACATCGACAGGTGTAAGCGCGATCATAGTTTTAAGATCGGGACCAGCGGCCCTAGCAGTGACCGCTGCGCGCAGACCTAAAAACAGCGGTGATCCTTTGATCTTAAACTTTTCTTTAACTGTGGTGATAATATTTTCAACTTCTGAGGGTAGGGGAGGCGTGCCAATATTTTTATATACCTCTTGTAAGTAGGAGACTATTTTAGGTGTGGCATCATGTTCAAGAATCATTTTGAGCTCAGGTGTAAAATTCACTTGAGGATTAAATAACCATTCTAAACAGTGGTTTATCTCTCGATAAAGTTCAATTTGTTTTTTTAGCAGAGAAATTGCTGTAAGTTGCCACTCATTATTTTGTTGATAAAATTGATGATTTTCAGGAATATATTTTTTTACTTCGGCGAGCACCATGTCGTCATTTTGTAGATGCAAGTGTTGTCCATTTACCCACTTCAATTTTGCAGGGTCTAAGACTGCTGGCGATTTAGAAAAGCGATCTAGAGAAAATACTGAAATTAATTCCTGGATGTTGTATATATCTTTTTCTTGAGGGTGGGACCAACCTAGTTGTACAAGGTAATTTACTAACGCCTCTGGAATTACGCCCTCTTTGCGATAGTAGTCTACTGAAGTATCCCCGCGACGTTTGGAAAGTTTCTGTCTATCCTCTCCCACGATCAAAGAGACGTGGCCAAAGAATGGAGGAGTGACCGCAAATGACTCATATATCATTAATTGTCTGAGGGTGTTGGGGAGGTGTTCTTCTGCTCGAATAACGTGAGATATTTTCATCAAATAGTCGTCAATCACGCAGCAGTAGTTGTAAACAGGCAGGCCATCAGATCGCAGGATAATAAAGTCGCCAACCATATCCTCGGGGAAAGTTATTTCACCTCGTACCAGATCACGAAAGGAATATGCTTTCTTATATGCTTTAAAGCGAATAGCAGCTCGTTCTCCTTGTTCGATGCGCCGGATGGCCTCTTCCAGAGAAAGATTGCGACAAGTTCCGTCGTAATGAGGAGCGAGATTCTGTTTTTCCAACGCCTCTTTCTTGCGTTCCAACTCAGTTTCGCTGCAAAAACAGTAATAGGCATTGCCTTTGTTGATTAAGACTTTTGCATATTCAGAATAGATATTTAAACGCTCTGATTGACGATATGGACCGTATTCACCTTTGCCTGGTCCTTCGTCATAATCGACACCTAACCAGTGTAAGTCGTTTATTTGCGACTCTTCAAATTCCCTCTTACTTCTGCTTTGATCGGTATCTTCAATTCTTAAAATAAAACTACCATTGCAGGCACGGGCCCAAAGGTAACAGTACAGGGCAGTGCGTGCACCACCGATATGCAAATAACCAGTGGGACTGGGAGCAAAACGTACTCGGCAACTCATGGTCACTTCCTCTCATTGCTACATATTATTGCTACGTATTATCGCTACTTACTTTAGTATTTATTTCACAATTTACTATTTTATCTAATTTATGGAGAAACAGGCTTCGATTTGGTTGGAGATTGCTTGTTTTTCGTTGCCTTTAGAGAGGGCGATCTCCTGAACAAGCAATTCTTTGCAGTGATTTAGCATTTTTTTCTCACCAAAGCTTAACCCTTTTCTATGACGAAGCAAAAAGAGGGAACGTAAAACATCCGCAATTTCCATCAACGATCCAGTTTTAATTTTTTCCATATAATCCCGATAACGGCGATTCCAAGTAGAAGTGTCGACCTCCACATTGTGATTAGATAGCAAGGTAAATACTTTAGTTATTTCAATTTCGCCGGCCAGCCGACGGATTCCGCTTTTGTTGTCAGTAGGAACCATTATTTTCAGACCGTTGTTGGTAAGTTTGATTATATAGAACACCTTGGTGTCATCCCCCACCTGCTTCTCTTCTATGTCGCAAATTTGGCCGACCCCATGGCCGGGACATACGGCAAAATCTCCAATTGCAAACATACGCTTGGCCTCCGATCTTTTCGATCTTTCGTTAAATTCAGGGTAGTATATTCACAAAAATTCTGAGATTTGGCAAGGTCAAACGACGACTCCTACGTCAATTACTCAAAACTTATTCTTCCTGAATCCTGCTGACGCGTAAAAAACTCTCAATAATCCCGTGCGCATGGGTTCCCCAAAATGGCCCAATAGCAAATAGCTATCAAACAGCTACCAGACGTTAATCAAAAGCGGTTATACAGCTCTTCGGGGGTGAAAAAGTAGGAAATTTCTCTTTCTGCAGAGGGAATGGAATCGGAGCCGTGTACAGCGTTGGCCTCCATAGAACGTGCGTATAGTCCTCGCAAAGTGTTAGGAGCGGCATCAACAGGATTGGTTGCTCCCATGATTTTGCGGTTTTTGGTTACTGCATCTTCGCCTTCCAATACCATTAGAACAATCACCCCTGAGGTCATAAAAGTGACCAGAGAGGAGAAAAAGGGACGTTCTTTATGTTCAATATAAAAACCTTCTGCTTTTTCCTTTGTAAGGACCGCCATCTTTATAGCGGAGATTCTCAAACCCTCTTTCTCATAACGCGCAATAATATTTCCAATATTATTGTCTGATACAGCATTGGGTTTTATTATACACAGTGTTTTCTCTTTTTGCATGCAAACTCCTCAGTTGTCTTTCTCACTCATTTCCCGTGCTATTGAACCTCAGTGTGCATTCAGCGCGCATTAGGAAGCGACAAATTTTTCAAAACCGCTTCCATCTCTTTACCAAGTTTTGCCGGAGAGCGCACCACTTTAATCCCATTCTCTTCCAATATTTTGAATTTGGCCTCTGCAGTATCGTCTCCGCCAGAGATAATTGCACCGGCATGTCCCATCCTTTTGCCGGATGGGGCGGTAGAACCAGCAATAAAGCCTATAACTGGTTTACTCATATTTTTCTTAATCCATTTTGCTGCTTCGATCTCGGCGCTGCCGCCAATCTCCCCTATCATGATAACACCATCGGTGCCATGATCCTTCTCAAAAAGCTCGAGTAGATCAATAAAATTCATCCCATGTATAGGGTCGCCACCGATGCCAATGCAGGTGGACTGCCCTACTTCCCTCTGGGTTAGTTGATAGACTGCCTCATAAGTGAGGGTTCCTGAGCGTGAGATCACTCCTACACGACCGGGCATATGAATATGTCCGGGCATAATACCAATTTTGCACTCCCCTGGAGTTATAATTCCTGGACAATTGGGGCCGATCAAGCGGGACTTGGATTTTTTCAGAACGTCCTTGACTTTTAACATTTGACTAATGGGTATACCTTCTGTGATGCAGACGATTAGGGGTATCTTTTCGTCAATGCATTCGAGAATGCAATCGGCAGCCGCAACTGGCGGAACTAATATCATGGCAGCATTGGCACCAGTTTTACTTACCGCAGAATACACGGTATTAAAAACGGGATGGCCTTCATGAATTTTCCCCCCTTTTCCAGGGGTGACGCCGCCAACGAAGTTAGTACCGTAATCACGAGACTGTAACGAATGAAAAGTCCCTTGTTTACCAGTATAACCAATAGTAATTAGCTTGGTTTCTCTATTCACTAAAATACTCATAATTGGTGTCTCCTTATACTCTGAATATTCTGAATATTCTGAACTATTTATTAT
>JADGBS010000001.1:0-21509 GCA_015231325.1 Oligoflexia bacterium
CCTCGCCATCCCAGACATCTTATCCATACTATTTCTAAACTCTTCTTCCAGTATTATCTTATCCTCGGCCAACTTCAAGGCGGCCAATAGCAGCATTTGCATTTGCCCTGACTCGGGTGAATGTTCTTTCATTGCCGCTATTTCAGAATTTAGCAATTTCACTGCTTTTTCTGCCAATCTATCGGCCAATACGTTTTCAGTAGCTGTGCTTATGGCACCACCGCTTGGAGACGATTTGTATCGTACCCGTACCCCTAAAATCTCAAAATCCTCATTCATCAAAAAATCCTTTGGGTACTCCGTCCTTGAAAAACAATAAAAAAACGCTAATAAAGATACTTCTTAAATATTAAATACCGCATTATCACCGCTATGAAAATCAAAGATTTATATCTAGCAAAGAACTCAAGTAGTATTGCAGATCAAATCTATCAAGATCCTCCACTCCCTCTCCTACCCCAATGTAATAAATAGGAAGCTGCAACGTATCAATAATTCCCACAGCGCTCCCCGCTTTCGAGGAACCATCGCATTTGGTAAAAACCAAACCAGTAACCCCTAATGTGGAGTTAAACTCTTGGGCCTGCTTCAAAGCATTTTGTCCGGTTACGGCATCTATCACTAGCAAGGTGTGGTGGGGGGCCGTATCATCTAACTTGCTTAAAACTCTCTTGTTCTTCTTAAGTTCTTCCATTAGGTTCACTTTCGTGTGCAATCTTCCTGCGGTATCAATGATGCAATAATCCGCCCCCTCACGACGTGCAACTGCTAACGCCTCATAGGCCACACCGCTAGGATCGCTTCCCTCTTTCGCACGAATCATCTGGGCCTGAGCACGCTCACACCAAACCGCAAGTTGATCTACCGCTGCCGCCCGAAAGGTATCTGCTGCCCCAACCACTACTTTCGCTCCTTGCTGAGCGTAACGTTGGGCCATTTTGCCAATGGTAGTGGTTTTCCCTGCACCATTTACCCCAACAACCATTATGACCTTCGGAGCGCCTCTTGTGCCTCTAGCATTTGCGCTATAATTGTAAATCTCATCGTCCACAGTGTTTTGCACTACCTCCATCTTTTGGGAAATAGATGTAAAAAGAAATTTTTTTAGATCAAGAAGATTATGACTAGCACTTAGCACCTCTGCACCACTCAAACCCTTGATCAACTCCTGCACAATCTTTGGACCAAGATCAGCAGCATAGAGTATTCCTTCCAGCTCATCTAAGTGCTCTTTGGACAGAGTCTGCCCCCCTAACATGCGATCAATTTTTCCCCAAATTTCGGTGCGCGAGCGGGCCAATCCCTTACGCATACGCTCGTGCCAAGTTACTTGTACTAGGGGAGGGGACGGAGGAGGGGGCGGCGGCGCCACGACCACGGTACCGGTACCTGCTGTGGGTACGGCGACGGCGACGGGCGGTTCCGTACTGCGACGGCGGCGGCGTAATAAGATCCAACGACGTATAAGAAAGAACGAGGCCAACAAAATACTGAGAAACCCAAAAACTAACAAAAGCAAATAGATCTTATTTACGATGATACTATCCATATTTATTCCATCCTTAATAAAAACAAAAAGTGGCCATTAAATCCGTTCTGACCATATTTTGATCTTATCCCTATTCAAAGATACAAAAATCTGACGAGAAGGACTCTAGACTGGATTGGCCATTTACTTGGCAAGGTGGCCTGGTGAGATATAAAATGACAACACCATTTTTTATTATGCCTGCCTCGAGTATACTTACAATTCTGGTCAAAGGATTTCAACATTAAAGATAACATAACCTTTGTTTAACTATAGCTAAAAAGAGCTAAAAAGGAACCAGCAGCGATGAGAATTTTAATTGTCGATGATTCAAAAACTGTCGCCACCGTAATCGATACGATGCTTAAGGAGGAACAATATACCTGTGTATGGGTGGGCGATGGACAGGAAGCAATCGATCTATTGCGAACCGATAAACACTTTGATCTGATCTTACTCGATTGGACCATGCCGATTATCGATGGTCCTACCTTTTTAAAACAAGTGAAAAGCGAAAAGATAACTACTGCTCCTATAGTAATGCTGACTGCTGAGAATAAAATGCAAAAGATAGTTTCAATTTTAGAGCAAGGAATATGTGAATATATCACCAAGCCCTTCACTAAAGATATCCTGTTAAGTAAAATAAACCTAGCATTACGCTTTAACCAAATGAACCAAAGAAAGTAGTATCACTCGTGAAAAAACCTCAAGAATCACCATCTCGACGGCAGTGCTTGCTTGCACAATTTCAATTAATTGAATTAATCCGGAATTTTTTCAAGGCCCGTAATTTTACTGATGTAATGACTCCACCAATGGTTGAAAACCCTGGTTATGAGGCGCACATTCATGCTTTTCGCATATACTCTGATGTCAATAAACAAATGACCCCTCTTTATCTGCATACCTCTCCTGAATTTCACATGAAAGAATTGCTTTCCCTGGGATTTGATAAAATTTTTAATATTAGCTACTGTTTTCGTGATGAACCATCATCCATAATTCATCGCAATCAATTTCTGATGCTGGAATGGTATCGGACACAACAACGCTACGAAAAAATAATGGAAGACACGGAAGAGTTGATCGCTTTTTGTGCAAGCGCGCTTTCATCCAAGCAATTTACCTACGAACGATATACCGTGCAGGAATTATTCCAAGAATATCTCGGGATCAATATTTTAGATTTTCTTGACACTACTGATTTGTGTATGCTGATTCAAAAAAATTTCCCAGAGGTTCCCTTGCCTCAGACTCAGCTTCCTTATTGGGACGACTATTATTTCTTACTTTTTCTCAATAAAATCGAACCTAAACTACAATCGCGCAGTTGCCTACTGCTATATGAATTTCCTTATCACCTAAATGCGCTTTCAACTATTAAACAAAGTGATCCTCGAGTATGTGAACGTTTCGAGGTTTATCTCTACGGTATCGAGTTATGTAATTGTTTTAACGAACTTACTGATTTAGAAACACAAAAACAACGCTTTCTTGAGCAATCCATCATAAAAGAGAAACTCTATGGCAATAGACTCCCCCCTCCACGTATTCTATTTGATGCATTAGAGAGAGGATTGCCCCCCTCGGCAGGAGTCGCGCTAGGAATAGAACGTTTATTGCTGGCACTCACCAATATAGAAAACCCTTTCTATATTTAGGTATTAGTTTAGCTACATTTGACTCGACAATGAATTGAAAACATGGTGCAGCTTTATAATCACTTCCGCTTTGAGCCAATCGTAATAAACCTTCGAGGCCCACTCTCGATGCCCTTTTTTATAAATGCTCTTCCTGATTTCTCCGCTCCAAATATTGGGAAATTTTTCGGCAAGGTATGCGGAAAATACTGCATACCAATCATACAAGGATTGTTCCTGCCCCTTGGCGAGAAAAATATCTATCAACTCTAAAGTCTTTTCAACACTAAATTTCTTAAGCATGTACAGATTGGTTGCGTTCCTGGATAAACTCCCATCCAAAGTTTTGGAATCAACTGACAATCCCAAAAACATGCGTAGATACTCAACCATAAAAGTTACTAATTTAGGAGAAGGAGGATCCTTTAATTTTTCTAACTCCTGATATTCTGTTCCCAAAACAATCGCCCGATAAATACCCTCTCGCGTAGATCCTTGGGATAGGGTATTTAACCATTTATCTAATTCTTCTTCTCGAGGATTGCGTTTGATGGTGGCCAAATAGATTTCTTGAACGAAATAGTAGTTGCTTTTATTCATCTCATCTACAGAAAATTTGGTATCAATCTTTTTTTCTTTTTGGTCAACTACCTGTTTAGCGTCAACCACTATCTCTGGGATTTCCGGCAATCTGATATCATCAGGAGCTTTTCCCAAAAATTTTTCCGCTAATGGGTAATCAATGAACTTCTCCACAATCACCAAATACTTACGTAATATTTTTTTGAAAAAACCTTCACTCTCTTCTTCCTGTTGAGCATACTGTTGAGCGTAAGCTGTAGCTATCATAGCGGTTGTTGGAAGGGTTGGTGTTGTAAAAAAAATGTTGCAAAAAATCAACAAAACAGCAGCAAAAAGCAATCTATTTTTCATCACATACTCCCCGTTAACTTTTATTATCACTTTTTATTATCACTTTATATTATATAATTATAAGATTTTGCCCACAAGATCGTAATAATGTACCTGAGTGATTTTGACTTTTACTATTTCTCCTACTCTAGCACTCCCTTCGTTGATAATCACCTTACCATCAATATCCGGGGCCTGACCATAAAACCTTCCTTGGAACAGCAAGTCGGTCTCTGAATGAGCTCCCTCTATCAAAACATCTAAAACCTTTTCCTTATATTGCTTATTCAATTTTGCAGTAATCTTTTTTTGTAACTTATATACCTCTTTGAAACGATCATTAATTACCTGTGCCGGAATTTTATCTTCAAAATTATAGGCAGCTGTTCCTTCCTCATCGGAATACTTAAAGGCCCCCAAATTGTGAAATTGGCCTTCCTCTATGCCTTTTAATAACATCTGGAAATCTTTATCACTTTCTCCTGGGTGACCAACAATAATTGAAGTACGCAGCACAACATCTGGAATTATTTCTTTAATTTTTTGAACCTTTTCCAGTAATAATTGCCCACTCACTCCCTTACCCCGGTTCATCTTTTTTAAAACTGCATCTGCAAAATGCTGTACTGGTATATCTAGATAGTGGCATATACGCTGCGAATCCGCGATCATTTTGAGTAAGTCAATATCTATTTGGTCAGGATAAATATACAACAAGCGAATCCAATCAGGACGAACATCGCTTTGCAAAGAATTCAAGAGCTGCTTTAGTGGAATATTTTTCCCTACGTCTGAAGGTGGTACTAAATCATTACCATATGCTGAAAGGTCTTGCGCAACCAGATTCAACTCTCGCACACCATTTTTCACTAAACTATTGGCCTCTTCTAATAAAGATGGCACTGTCCTTGAACGTAAATCACCTCTGATTTTGGGAATAATACAAAAAGAGCAGTGACGATCACAACCTTCAGAAATTTTCAGCCATGCCATGTATGGAGGGGCCGTATTGATTCGTGGTTCCTCATTATTAGGCAAATAGGTTGGTTTGCCCACTTGCATCTTTTGCTGCGGAAGTTGTTGCAGATTTTCAATATGGGTGTCAATTTTGGCATATTCGCCAGTGCCAATGAATAGATCCACTTCTGGCAACAACGACTCCAACTCTCCTGCATAGCGCTGCGGCATACATCCTGCCACTACTAATAATTTACATTTTCCTGCGGCCGGATCCTTATAACGGGCCATTTCTAAAATTGTCTCTACTGATTCTTCCTTAGCAATATCGATAAAAGAACAAGTATTAACAATAATGATGTCTGCCTTCTCTACCTCTTGTATTATTTGGTGACCTGTTTTGAGCATCTTGCCCAGCATTACCTCTGAATCAACCAAATTTTTTGCACATCCAAGTGAGACAAAATAACAACGCTGCTTATCCATCTAAAATTCTCCAAGTCTATGACTGACTACGACTGTTGGCGCTCTTTTTACCGCCGTACATTAAAATATCGCAAAATAGAAAAAATTTTTGTGACCAAAAAATATGGCATATAATCACCTACTTTTATTGACAAGTTAGGACAGTACGGTTCACTTTTAATTAACCCTAAGCAACAGTAAGGTGTATCAATTATGAGTAACGGATCATTGCCACGATTATTATATTCCACGCTATCTATAGCGTTATTCACTCTGATCATAATAGCACTAGCATTACAATCCTCTCCATCATGTTCCGCGTTCGATAGATACGAACTTGTAAATAGTCTGCGTAAGGGAGGAGCATCATTCGAGGTTACCCGCAGATATCTCTCTGGACTTACCCCTGAACAGTTGAGTGCTTCCCTCGACGCTCGTAGTATCGGCCACAAGGAAACCGCGTTAGAGAAGGCGATCAAACACCGTCAATATGACATTGCTACTCTCCTAGCACAGTACCGAGCACCTTTTGGTACAAAAATATTTCTCCATCTTTTTAACGACTTTATATATCTACAAACAGCATCATCCCCCGTCAAGTCCACCGTAGAAGGATTGTTACTACAACTAGCTAGTTACCTCCCTAATATTAACACACCATTAAATGAAGCAAGGGATACGATATTGACGCTGGCCACTAAGCAAAAAGATATCCCCTTGTCGTTTGTCGCCGCATTATTGAAGTTAGGTGCAAACCCCAACGTTCTAAGTGAATTTATCGTTGGTAACGCTCCAAACACAACCACAGAAGTGGTTCCTCCTTTGTATGCTGCCATCAAAAACAACAACATTCCCTTAATAAGAGAGTTGCTAAAAAGTAACCTCATTGACATCAATATTGGTAAACATAGCAGCGGTTCCACTCCGATAAAAGCGGCGATTGCGATAAACAATCCCTTAATTATTGAACTACTTTTGACGCACAACCCAGCACCTAATATCAATACTCCCGATCATGATGGATGCTCTCCTCTATTGATGGCAATGTTCAGGAATAATTGGCATTTGGCAAAAACTCTACTCTTGCTAAATGCTAATCCCCATCAAGTAAGCAAGGCCGGCGATAATGCACTAACCTTGTTAACCAAATCACTGCCTCCATTTTCTCAGAACGGAAATAGCGATATTAGTCTGCAGTTGGAAATTTTTGATACCCTGCTTTCCATAAAACCTGCCATCAACTTAAACCAGGTTGACACCCAAGGAAATACTGCTCTACAAAACCTTCTAGAAAAAAACTATTTACCTCTGGCCACTAAATTAATTGAACATGGTGCAAACGTAAACGCAGTCGGTATAAACGGCAACACTTCGCTGATGACGGTCACCGCTAGGGGAAAACAAAATCTCGCGTTTAAATTACTGGAATTGGGTGCCACCCCTGACCATAAAAATTTTCGCAGAGAAGATCTGCTTACTATTGCAACTGAATATCAGCTTAATCTAAAAGGATCTGCGCCCCTTTCCAAATTAATTATCTATCTTTTCGAAAATGGTTATGCTGATTATAGAACATGGAACATCGCAAATAAAAGAGTACGTGCACCATTATCAATCCCCTTAAATATATTAGACAACTCACCGATATACAATTGCATAAAAAACAATTGGGTCGAACTAGCAATGTATCTGTGGAAAAAGCAAGGGATGCAAGTCTCCCATTTACAACAAGCGCTAGTTTTTGAAAATATTGAAATTGCTAGAAGAATGTTGACTACAGACGGATTCCAATTAAATGCTACAGACATTGCCAATTTATCTCATTTTATCAAAAATCCATCGATCGAAAATCTCATCATCAACGAATATTTAAAAAACATTCCTATAAAAGGAAAACTCTTTGCCCAATCATTTGGATTACGACAACCAACATTTACTGAAGAAGTAAGAAACTTATCCCAATTTGTCCATGAATGGTGTAACTATCCCAAGGAGCTTGGAGGAATTATTGATGGTCAACTTGCTAACACCACTTCCGATGTTCACAATAATCTAAAGAAAAGTATTGATTCTATACTAAATTTTGTTGGACAGCTTCCTCCGATACCTAGAATTTATACTGATCTTGCTCCCCTGAATTTAAATCAAGAGCAACTAGAACAATGTTTGATCAATGGAAAACCTATTCAATTCGAAACCCTTGGTCAAGGCATTTATCCGAAGTATATCGTGACCCTAGACAATGGACTTAAAGGAATATTCAAACCTGATCCTACAAAGATACAAAATGCCCCAACCTGGGGTAATGAAATGCAGCACGAAGTGGCCGCATACCGAGTTGATAAGCTGATTAATTTTAATCGTGTTCCCCCCACAATTATCCGTTCCATGATAGTCCCAAATGGGCAACAACTCGAAGGATCTTTCCAACTTTTCATGGATAAGAAACCAGAAGCCTTACCCCTTATTCCCTCGTCAAACCCCAAAAGTGCTGACCTGCTAACTTTTGACTATTTAATTCGCAATTGCGATCGTCATGAAAAAAATATTATTTATTCAAGGATAAGCGGAGAAGAGATTGCTATAGATAATGGAATGGCCTTCAATGATGGCCCTTGCATCAACCGTCTAGAGCAAATAAACGCACGTGAACACCGAGACACAACACTACTAGCACCTTTTAGTTATACCCCTAGCATCGATTTGTTGGCACACCTAAAAAACCTAAATGAAGAACAAATAAAAAATAGTTTGAGCAAATATCTTTCTGAGTACGAATTGGAAGAATTCATGGAGAGGAGAAATGAAGTCTTAAAGTTAATACCACAATAAAACGCTCAACCCCGGCCGATAAAAGTACGATAGGGGTCAATACTTGCCTATTTAAGTCAGGAACAGGGGGGAATCATGGGCACGGATAACAACACGGAGAACACTGGCAGTAACAAAAAAGCGATTTTCTTAGAAAATTTTTCTGCCTTTACCCACCGTAACTTTCGTTATTACTGGGGGGGACTTCTGGTCTCGATCGTTGGATGTTGGATGCAGTATACAGCACAGTCATGGTTAGTAATAACTATGACAAATTCTCCATTAAAATTAGGTCTGTTGGGAAGCGCCCAATTTGTGCCTATTCTGATTTTTTCACTATTTGCAGGAGCAATCATCGACCACCTACCAAAAAGACAAATTATTTTCGTTACTCAATTCATTTCTATGCTCATGGCCATCCTACTCACCGTACTAACGTTTTATAAAATAATCGAGTATTGGCACATTCTGCTTCTGTCTTTTATCTTAGGGATAATAAATTCTATCGACTTGCCTGCCCGTCAATCCTATATCGTTGAATTGGTAAACAAAAAAGAAATGATCAGCGCCATCTCCCTCAACTCAACAGTCTTCAATCTTGCTCGCATCGCAGGACCAATTCTCGCCGGTGTAATCATGGCGGAAATGGACATTGCCTGGTGTTTTTTACTCAATGCGCTTAGTTTTACCGCCTTTCTCTATGGCCTTCACCGAATAGGAAAACGTCTCCCCGAAAATCGGCCATCACTCTCTTTAATATCTTTGAGAAAAAAATTTCGTTTAGGAAATTTGTTGCTCGAGATTAAAGATGGCCTCCTATATATTTATTCAAATCAACTGCTCTATCGTTCCGTTGTAATTTTGTTTATTCTGGGAGTGCTGGGATTTAATTTCAATATCCTCATCCCTCTACTAACTAAAGATATTCTGTTTTTGGGTGAAAAAGGACTGGGGGTGCTTTGGGGCGCATTAGGAGCAGGCTCTTTGTTAGGAGCACTCTGCGCTTCTAATATTAATGCTATAATTCGACCATCTATCAAAGCAATCGTGATCTATGCCATCCTGATGTCTATTACGTTGATGATGATCGGATTCGACGATTTTGGTGGCAGTGAAAACAAGTATGCTTATTCAATAATTTTATTATTTTTATGTGGACTCTTTAGTATGTGGTTAGCGACCACCGCAACCTCGCTAATGCAATTAAATACCCAAGATCAATACCGCGGTAGGGTGATGAGTGTTTATACTCTGGTTTTTGCGGGTACTACTCCTTTAGGAAATTTTATAACGGGGCTGATCGCCGAGCATATTCATGCCAGGTTTGCCTTCATCTGCAATGGATTGGGAACCATCATTATTATGATTATTTTTCTCGTTTTATGGAAACAAGAAGATGCTCCGATATTTATCACTTACCAGCGATGGAAAAAAATTGCACTCCAGACTGTGGTTACCATTATTCAAAAATTGTTCTAAAACATCGTCAACTTTGTCATTAGCAATAGGCCTTGCCACGAACGACAAAAGCAAATATAATGAACCTAGACTTATTTCGCCATATAACAACGTATAACAATTTCAGGATTAATAAACAATATGAATACCAATCGTGTGGAAACAAAGTTGAATTATTCATTGCTATCGTTGGATTACAATAGCATCTCTCAAAAAATCGATCAAGAAATTACCCTGACAGGAGTGATTCATCGCTTGCGTGTGCTACCACAAGTAACCTTTTTAATTTTACGCGGAGAGCGTTTCTGCATTCAAAGCGTAGTTGAACCACCTCTGAAGTCAGATCACCTAAAAGAAGGGGATTTTATTCGCATGAAGGGAAAGGTCTCTTCCGCCAAACTTAGCGATAAGACTATTTTTCCTCGAGACATCGAAATCAAGGTGAGCGAGTTAACCACAATTCATGCTCCTTCATCCATCTTACCTTTCGATATTTCCAAAAAAGTGCTAAACGTTGGTGGCGAAGTCCTATTCGATATGCGACCAATCTCGTTACGTCACCCCAAACAACGTGCAATTTTTAAAATATCTGAGTCTATTGTGAACGCCTTTCAAAGCTTTTTAAGTAACAACGGGTTCACTCGAATTTTTTCTCCTAAAATAGTCTTTGCTGGCGCAGAGGGCGGAGCAAATATTTTTCAAATCCAATATTTCGATCGCAAGGCATACTTAGCACAATCGCCACAATTTTATAAACAATTCGGAGTAGGAATCTTTGGTCGTGTTTACGACGTTGGTACGGTATTTCGTGCAGAAAAACACAATACTAATCGCCATCTAAACGAATACATTTCCTTGGACTTCGAAATGGGGTTTATTGAGTCTCATCTCGATATCATGAATGTGGAAGCAGCGTTACTTGCTTACATGATGGAGTATATTCGTGAACATAACCCTTACGAAATTGAATTACTCGAGATCAAATTACCAATGATCGGTGAATCAATTCCGGCCATGACCTTGGATGAGGCGCATCAGTTGTACTTCGAAAAGAAAAAAATCGACATGCGCCAGGAACCAGATTTGGCCACCGAAGAAGAGAAATTTTTAACTGACTGGTCGACCCGTGAGCTAGGATCCGAGCTGATGTTTATTACTCACTATCCATCGAGTAAACGACCGTTCTACACCAAAGACGATCCCGCTGCACCAGGAAAAACTCGCTCATTCGACTTATTATTTAGAGGAATCGAGATCACCACCGGTGGTCAAAGAATCAACGATTATCAAGAACAGGTTGAAAAATTCAAGACATTCGGATTAAACCCCGATGATTTTGATTCTTTCTTGCAGATGCATAAATACGGAATTCCACCTCACGGAGGATTGGCCATCGGTCTAGAGCGCCTGACCGCCCGTCTGTGTAACATCAACAATGTGAAAGAGGCAGCATTATTCCCACGAGATGTACACCGTCTCACCCCTTGATCGGTCCAAATTGCTCAATTTTGAATGACGGGTCGTCCCTATCGTCATCGACTTTATCTCCGCCGCTTCCGCCACTTCCACCACGTCTACTACCACTGCTTTGTCCATTACGTTCTTGTTCAATACCTCGGGCCACCCAAACTTTTTTGACCAATTCATTATTTTTGTCGAAATGAAAATAGATACTTTGTTCCCTATCGGTCTTTAACTCAAAGCGAGTGGCACCATCTTCGCTCACTCCATCATATTCGAAGATCGCCGTCGAAACCACCTCAGGCGTAAAATTCTCATACATCAAATGATAAAATGGATACCCGTCCCAAATTAACTGCAATGACATTGTCCCCGACTGTTTATCTCTGGCCATGGACAAAAATCCTGTAATCTTTATACATTCTGCTAGCTGGGAGAAAAAGCAGTAGACTCCATTTCCTGATGGCAATCTAACGCTCGATTTCTTTGGCATTTTTTGTTCTGGGGAGAAAGCAAGTACTTCCAAACCCATGGACTTGAGATCTACCCTTAGCTGTGAAAAATATTTTTTTCCGTCCAACCAGACAGTATATTGTGATGTTTTGGGACGCAAAAGATCAACGGTTCTAGATTCTGCACCCAATTTTAGCTTAGAAAGAGTGGATATAGTCAAACTTTTTTCTAGTAGGTCACCTTCCTTTCCGAATTCTGGTAAAATTTTTGTTTTAACAAAATATATATTCTTTTTTTTGAGGTAACCTACTTCCTTGAACAACTGATAATCACCGCTAGTATCATGATAGCGATAGGTGGCCGTTCCGCTCTTTATACGCCCATCATTTTCGCTAGAAGTTTCAGAGGAATTCCTCGCAGTGAACACTGAACAAGAAGAAAAAGAAGATAGGAGCACGAATGACATTATTGAGAATAGAGGCCGTTGGAATATAACCTTTATCAAAGCAAAACCCAAATAGACCCCCTTGGTTATGTCAAAGTTGTAACTTGCCGTAACAGATCTATTGACTCCAGCGCTGTACCACAACCACGCACCACACAGGTGAGTGGATCTTCGGCCAAAGAAACCGGAAGTCCCGTCTTCTCTTTTATAAGAATATCTAAGTTGGCAAGCAACGCCCCGCCCCCTGATAATATAATTCCGTTATCCACAATATCTGAGGCCAATTCGGGCGGTGTTTTTTCTAAAGAAACCTTTATCGCCTCCACAATCTCCGAGATAGGGTCAGCAAGTGCATCACGAATCTCATCAGAGGTTACCTCGATGATTTTGGGCGCACCAGCAATCAGATCCCTTCCCTTCACTTCATAAGTCTTGACTTCATCTTCAAAGGGGTAGGCATTACCAATCGAAATTTTAATTTTCTCCGCGGTAGGTTCACCAATAAGCAAAGAATATTTTTTCTTGATGTAAGAGGCGATTGCCTCATCAAACTTATCTCCCGCAATTCTCACTGACTTAGAATAGACAATCCCACCGAGGGATATTACTGCCACTTCAGTGGTTCCACCACCGATATCCACAATCATGTTCCCTGAGGGCTCTGTTATAGGCAACCCCGCTCCAATAGCGGCCGCCATAGGCTCTTCAATTAAGTAAACCTCACGTGCACCGGCCTGCTCCGCAGACTCTTTGACTGCACGCTTTTCCACCTGAGTGATTCCAAAGGGGATGCAAATAATGATTCTGGGCTTTATTAACTTTGAACCTGTTATTGATTTCTTTATAAAATAGCTTAGCATTGCTTGAGTAACCTCAAAGTCAGCAATAACTCCATCTTTCATCGGTTTAATCGCTTTAATAGATCCCGGAGTTTTTCCCAACATATCTTTGGCCTCTCTACCTACGGCCAAAACCTTTTGATGACCCTTTATCTCTTGATGGACAGCAACCACCGAAGGTTCATTGACAATAATTCCTCTGTCTTTTGCATAGACTAAGCAATTTGCTGTCCCTAAATCAATCGCCAGGTCATTAGAGAACCAGTTCAAAAATTTCTGCCACATATATTATGTTCCTTCCCTCTCACTTACTGTTTAATAAAATTATAACGACATGATTGTAATTACGTCTCTAAAACTATAACGAATAACCGATGCAACATAAAGCTAAAACAGACACCCCCGTTACCAAAATTATAAAATTTGGTTAACTTTGGTTAATTATATTTGTACTTTAGTTTTGGTTATTAGATCAAGTTTTTTACACACCTATAATACAAAAAAATTATTTTCGCAAAGTCACAATCAATATCAAGTATAATATGTGCTTAACGAAAAGATACGAAAAGATACGAAAAGATATGAAAAGATACGAAAAGATGCAAAAAGATCAGTTTGACCTAAACACTGCTTGTCATTAAATTTGAATTTAATTACTATTTTTTATTACTAATTTTGCTATTTTAATTTTTTTTATTATTCAACCCGCAACAAATGAGGTTTCACTATGGGACGAGGAAGAAAAAATCAAGTTTTCAAAATCAAACGGAAAAAGGCACAAGCAAAAAAAAAGGCGCGCATAAAAAAACTAATCAGCAAAGAGAAAGCTGCTGCTTAACAGCAGGCCGCTTTCTTTCCATCCTCAATTCACTCACTCACACTTATATTCAGACCATAATCCAAGCTACTACCAAAATCTTCTTCAGTGGAATCTCTGCCAGAGGAATCTCTAGCAGACGCAGAGGTAGACGCAGCGGCGAAATCGAACTGTTCTATCTTTCCTTTGCTCAGTTTTAGTATGCCCATCTCTTTAAACCAAAGATTTCCCTTGAGTCTCCAGTCACCACCGATGCCTTCAATCTTCGGTGCCGCCAATAAATTTGCAATAAACTCCCCTCTATGCGAAACGGCCCCCAATCCAAGCAATTTAAACAAAACTCTAGCTGCATTGTACGACAATGTCTCTATCAACTTGGGAGAACGACCATATTGGGAAGAAAAGAACTGCTTAAAAAGGTCTTCTCCTTTTCCCTTATCAAAGACCTCTCCTACGAAGAACAACGGCTGTCTTTCACTAAATTTTGCCAAAGCTTGATTTCGCCAGCTAGGACCACCCACAAACCTAATTTTATATGCATCGTAATATTTAAAAATCGGAACAAATTTCTGGGCCTCATCTGGATATGCAGGAGTAAACACCCAATCGAAATCTACTATCGGCGGCAAATTTTGCACCTGACGCTGCCCCGGTTTGGCACTAAGTGCAACAATGCTAGAGTACAGGTCCAACTCCTCTTGTCGCTCACGCTCAAATTTTAATCCCAATATTCCTTTGACTGGACCTCTAAAATCATTCAGATCTTTATCGTAGGATTGGGCAGCAACAATGCTGGGGACGGACGGATCGCTAGCATTATTATTATTATTATTATTACGGACCATATCCCAAAATTCGCTCGTATAAGCATGCCCACGACTGTCATTGGGATAAAACAGCGCCACTCTCTTACCAAACTTATGCAAAAAATCACTATTCATCAATGTTTCTATCTGTGACTCAACCGACCCTGGAATTTCCAACAACAAGAAGTCCTTCTGACTTTTAGGTAAATACACTGGCGACAGCGAGATAAAAAACACTCCTTGCTTTTTTGCTGCCAAATACTCTTTCTCGGCCTCTTCAGGAAAAAGACCTCCGATTACGGCAGACACAGAATATTTCTTGGCCAGCTCTTCAACCATTTCCGCACCAACCACCCCGCTTCCCATACTATCGCGAACATTAAAAACCAGCCCTGTCAGTGCGTCCGAATAGGTATTAAAACCAGGAACTGGCCTAGATCCTGGGGCCTTACTAGCAATCAGTTGTCGAAAGGCACAATCAATCCCCGCCAAGGCCTGCTGCGAAAAACGATTTTTCTCACCACTAAGCGGTAGAACAACTCCTACTTGCAGAGCATTGATTTTATAAAAATTTTCCAGACGATATTCTGTTTCGGTCAACATTTTTATAGCAGCGGCCGTAGCTGCCGTTGCAGCGGGAGCCGTATTCTCGCTCCTTCGTAATTGCGACAACAATCGTGACAGCAGCGAACGCGCAGCATCCTTATCTCCAGTTGAAAAAATCTTCTCTGCCAAGATAACTCCTAACTGCGCTACTACTAAGCAATACCTGTGTTCGGTCTTCTCCAATAACAAATCGCTCTGCTGCTGTCGCCCTAGTTTATTAAAGCGCTCCAAGAGTGCTGGATAGAGTGGATCGGCACTATATGCGGAAACGTCCTTGTATCCCGAAAAATAATCAATGAGAATGTCAGCTTGTTCTTTTGTATTTCCATCTCCGACCGCATCCGAAAGTAAAAAACGTAAGCGATGATATTTAAAAATCTCTGCATCTTTTAGCATTTCCACTTTAACTTTGCGTAAAGAATCCTGCGCCTGATTTAGGTGATCCTTAAGACCAGTATTTTTGTAATAACAGCTCGCCAGATTTATATAGATTTGCCCCAGCAAAACCTCGTCGATCTCTTTCTCTCCAACAGTCTCCAACGCTTTATTGAAAACAGCAGTAGCGTTCTCATATTTCCCCTCGGAAAAAAAGATGACTCCTTTCAAATTATATTTAAATGCCTGTTCGCTGTTATTCAGACCAGAATCCTTGATGGCATTTAGGCGCTTCAAGGCCAACGACCTCTTTCCTGATTCGTAAATCCTTTTTATATCTTGGATCTTCCGCAAAAAAGGTTCGCCATACAATTTAGAGTTCGAATTAGCATCTTTATTGCGATCAACACCAAGTGCTGGTCGACGATCTTTACTAGCAGGAGTAATCTGCGAACAACTAACGCCAACAACACTGATGATTAGGAAGACGGAGATGGTGGAGGAAAACAGAAACACCCAGGACCGACGGGTTTTATTCAACATTTTCACTATCCTTATTTCAGATTTCAGCTGGATCTAAGAGAAGAGATCTTTTACCTTTTCAAAAAATCCACTAGAGATGGGATTTGAATCATTTTTTTTTTCCAGTAAGGCAAGTTTTTCGAAAAGTTCACGTTGATCCGCGGTCAATTTGGTGGGGGTTTCAACCTGAACATTGACTATTTGGTCGCCCATTCCATACCCCCCAAGTTGAGGAATCCCCTTATGCTTTAACCGTAAACGCTTTCCAGATTGCGTACCTGCTGGAACTTTGAGGGAAACCTTTCCCTTAAGGGTAGGCACCTCGATCTCAGCACCCAACGCTGCCTGAGAAAAACTGACCGGAACAGTGCAATAGACATCCATTCCTTCCCGATCAAAAATCTCATGTTTCTGAATATTGATCAATACAAAAAGGTCACCACTAGGCCCACCACCAGTGCCTGCATCTCCCTCACCACTGAGTTTTAGCCGCTGGCCAGAGTCGATCCCAGCAGGAATCCTCACCTGCAAATCAACTTTTTGTCGTTTTCTTCCTTGCCCATTACATTCTCGACAGGGGTCCGTAATAATTTGGCCACTACCATAGCACTTAGGGCAAGTAGTCGCGATGGCAAAAAAGCCTTGCTGCCTACGCACCTCTCCGTGTCCGTTGCACTGATCGCACACCGAAGGCCCTCCAGAACCTGGGCGGGTCCCTTGTCCATGACAAGTTTTACATTCAATATTTTTCATTACTGAGACAGTCTTTTCCGTACCAAACGCCGCTTCATCAAAATTGATCGCTAGAGACATTTCTAAATCTTGACCACCTCGCGCACGCGAACCACGGCCACCACGTCGCCGACGTCCACCACTGCCCCCAAAATCAAAGTCCCCAAATATATCCCCAAAGATATTTCCCAAATTGGAAAATATATCTTCTGCGTTAAAACCATCCCCATTGGAGTAATAACCGCTCATTCCTGCGTGGCCAAATTGGTCATACTTAGCGCGTTTATCGTCGTCCAGCAACACTTCTGCGGCCTCTGAGGCCTCTTTAAACTTGGCCTCTGCCTCTTTGTTGCCAGGATTGCGATCAGGATGATACTTAAGCGCCAACTTGCGATAGGCCTTCTTTATTTCATCCTTGCTCACACCTCGCTGGACCTCTAAAACCTCATAGTAATCGCGTTTATTATTTGTATTCATTAAAATTAAACCAACACCCCTATGCCAATATATGACAAAAAATGAGAATACCTAAAATACCAATCCCCAAAAATCTAAGGGCATAATAACACTACACTTCCTTAAAATCAGCATCTACAACATCATCTTTTTTCTTATCTTTATCACGACCAGAATCAGCACTGCCAGCACCTGCTGCTCCGGCACCGCCCGAACAACCTGCATTTGGACCACAAGCGTCTGGACCACCAGCGGCCCCAGCTCCGGCTCCGGCAGCACCAGTAGTCTTATAAAGCTCTTCAGTAATTTTGAAGGAAACACTCTGCAATTTATCAGTAGCGGCCTTCAAATTTTCTGCTGAATCACTTTCTAATTTAGTTTTTGCTTCTGCAACTGCCCCTTCCAACTCTGATTTCATATCAGGCCGCAGCTTATCTCCATTTTCTTTTAGAAGACGCTCGCAACTGAAAATCAATCCATCTAAATGATTTTTGGCATCTATAGATTCACGACGTTTTTTGTCCGAATCTCGATTAAGATCTGCCTCTCTGACCATACGCTTAATCTCTTCCTCAGAAAGTCCAGAACTACTAGTAATTCTAATATCCTGAGAACGAGAAGTGGCCAAGTCTTTGGCGGTAACATGCACAATACCGTTAGCATCTATATCGAAAGTTACCTCTATTTGAGGAACACCTCGTGGTGCTGGCGGAATTCCAGTAAGCTCAAAACGGCCAAGGGTCTTATTGTCATTAGCAAACTCCCGTTCACCTTGTAATACATGTACACTAACTGCCGGCTGATTATCTTGGGCAGTAGAAAAAACCTGGGACTTTTTAGTCGGAATGGTGGTGTTTTTCTCAATAATTTTTGTAAAAACTCCGCCTAGGGTTTCAATTCCTAGTGAAAGTGGAGTCACGTCTAACAACAATACATCCTTTACTTCACCGGCCAATACGCCACCCTGAATCGCTGCACCAGCGGCCACGACTTCGTCAGGATTAACATTCTTGCCAGGCTCTTTTCCAAAAATTTTACGAACTTTTTCCACCACGATCGGGGTTCTGGTCGCTCCCCCAACTAAAATTACCTCATGAATTTCATTAAGCGAAAGACCTGAATCTTTCAGCGCAATACGACATGGTCCCTCTAGTTGATCTATTAAATCAATAATCAACGTCTCATATTTTGAACGTGTAAGCGTAATTGTCAAATGTTTTGGACCAGATGCATCAGCGGTAATGAAAGGTAGGTTCACTTCAGTAGTTGTTGCTGAAGAAAGCTCATGCTTCGCTTTTTCCGCTGCTTCTTTTAACCTTTGTAAGGCCATCGTATCTTTGCGCAAATCGATGCCGTTTTCCCGCATAAACTCGCTGGCCAAATAATTAATAATTCGATAATCGAAGTCCTCACCACCCAAAAAAGTATTTCCATTGGTGGCCTTGACTTCAAAGACGCCATCGCTAGTAATCTCCAAAATTGAGATATCGAAAGTTCCTCCGCCCAAATCGAAAATAGCAATATTCTTATCTTTCTTGGAATCGAGTCCATAGGCCAAAGCGGCAGCTGTTGGTTCGTTAATTATACGCTTAACATCCAGACCCGCAATTCTCCCAGCGTCCTTAGTTGCTTGCCGCTGAGAATCATTAAAATAGGCAGGAACTGTAATTACAGCTTCAGTAACTTTCTCACCTAAATAATCCTCTGCCGATATTTTTAACTTCTCTAAAACTAAAGCTGAGAGCTCCTGTGGTGCAACATCTCGGCCATCAATCCGTATCCAAGCATCGCCATTTTTATTCGCAATAATCTCGAATGGGGACACCTCTTTGAATTTTTTCACTTCCGCGTCTTCGTATTTTCGTCCAATCAAACGTTTGATTCCAAAAAAAGTGCGAGTTGGATTAGTGACCGACTGACGCTTAGCAATCTGTCCTACTAATTTTTCATTATTCTTGGTGAATGCTACCACTGATGGAGTGGTATTATTACCCTCAGAGTTAGGAATAATTTTGTAAGTTTTTCCCTCTAAGACGCCTACACACGAATTTGTTGTACCTAAATCGATTCCAATTATTTTACCCATAAAATTCTCCCGATACTAAAAATATAAATAAAAATTAACAATCTTAATCAACCCGGCAAACAACAACCTTCGATGCCCTAACCACTCTGCCGTGTAATAAATAACCTTTCTGGTACTCCTCCAATATTTGCATATCCCTTACTTTTTTTTCATTATTTTCAGGAGTCTCTGGCCCTACAAGCTCAGCGGCCGATTTTTCAGAAACGGCCTCATGAAAGTTGGGATCAAATATCTCACCTAGGGCCTTAATTGGCGCTAATCCGTATCTGGCCAAAATACCGTCAAGCTGAGTCCTAACCATGTCTACACCCATTACGATATTTTTGAGTTTGCTGTCACCGGCAGTATCTTTTTGCAAGGCAGTAATGGTGCGCTCAAAATTATCAACTACTTCCAATAAATCTACTAACAAACGCTCATTACTAAACTTTATAATGTTCTCTTTTTCTCGTTGAAAACGCTTGCACATGTTATCCATTTCTGCGGCCAAGTAGTAGTACTTGCTTTTGAAATCTTCTTCTACAGGTGGTTCTTTGGATGGTTCCTTAGGCGTTTCCTCGGTCTCAACTATCTCATTATTTGTTGCGTCTGCAACGTCTGCAGTATGATTACTACTATTATCGTGATTACACTCATGCATCTTAATCTTCACTCCTACATTTCAAAACATTGTACTAATGGCATAACACCTGAACAAAACTCTATCGATTTTTTTGACAGAAATTGCAAAAATAGAAACTTCTACTCACAAAGATGGGGCCGGCCTACAGGCCGTCAATGTCTGTACCCTAACTTTTGTGAAACTTTAATTACTTTTTTATTATCGACCTACTGAAAAGTTCATCCATCAATGAATCCAACATCAAATACCCCAGAGGAGACAACCTTACCAGAGGGATTCTACTACAAAGATAGGACCTTTTTTCCCACATCTCTAAGAGGTCGTGAAATTTTTGCAACTCCTCTCCCTCGAAAAATTTTGCAGGGTCCAATCCCATATCAGTCCGCAAACATAAATAAAAACGTTCTAGCCAAGACTCACTATCAAAAAGCATTTCAATTTCCATCGCATCTGGCCCCAACTCACCTCGCCACTTATTTTGCCATTTGTAACGAATGGCCTGCGCTTTAGATTCGCTAAGTACCAAGAAACCAGTAGCAGATGGACCAATGGCCGCAACTGACTGCCATCGCCAATATCTTAGGTTGTGCTGAGAACGTTTATCAGGTAACGCAAAATTTGAAACCTCGTAGTGAAGATATCCCTTACTCCGCAAATACTCGGACAAAAATAAATACTCCTCACGAATATAATCTTCGGTGGGTAACCGCTGTAAAAGATTATCCGGATAATGCTTCGGCGGAGTGAGAATATAAGCACTGATATGATTCGGCGCAAACTCCATCAGATGATCCAACTGATTTTTCATTTGATACGGAGAGAAAGAACAAGAGGTATGGAGAGGAATCCCTAATAAAAGATCTATCGAATAGTTAATTTTATGCCTAGCAAAAAAGTCCATGATTCTGAAAACATCTTTTAAACGATATTTCCGACCTAAATAGCTGTAGCGTTCTGGATCGATAGTTTGTACACCTAGTGAAAATCTATTTACCCCCACATCAATCCATTGCTCAATAACACCAAACTGCGTTTCGATATTACCGCTATCACCGTCTCCATTGGCGTCACCCGTATAAAAAGGATTGATCTCCAAAGTAAATTCATATCCATTTACTAGGTCAAGGCATTGACCAGAAGTAGTGAAAAATTCTTTTATAAAAGCAACACCCGCTTCTTGCCAAAGAATCGGAGAGCCTCCACCAATATAAACGGTTTCTAGGGGGTCCCCCCCCCACTCCTGTGGCGCCAGCGCCGAACCTAAATATAATTGTTGTAACTTTAGATAAGATGCCTTCAAATATTCGGCGTACTCATTAAACAAACGCCTGCGCTCTTTTGAAGACGACCCTGCGACAGACAATTTATAAAAGTCACAGTAATTACAGATGCTACTGCAAAAAGGGAAATGAATATAAAGGGATTTCACAAATTTTAAAAATACCTACTTTAAAAATGGACTTTCTTTTAACCCTGCACGCTTTAGTATATCAGCAATTTCCGGGCGACCAGTGG
>JADGBS010000001.1:21571-69206 GCA_015231325.1 Oligoflexia bacterium
ATTGGCCTTGTAGCGCAAAAGCAACTTCACCATCCCAACCTGATTGCGCATCACTGCCACATAAATTGATGTAATGCCTCCCATCATTTTGGTATCAACTTTGGCACCGCTCTTCAATAATATATCAGCAATCACTAGATTGTCGTTAATTACAGCGAACATCAAGGGAAAACCCATTTCAGTGTTGCTAGGATTCAACATACTCAAATTTGCTGGTTTAGACAATTCTTCCACCTGTAATTCATCGTTTGCAATCACCGCCATCTCTAAATCATTTAGTGACCGCGGACGTATTTTTGAAAAATCTTTTTTTTCTGCCTTAGTCGCATACAACCTCGCAATCTTTGCACGTAACTCTTCGACCCTTTTTGCACTAATGGTATCGGTCTTGATAGGAGGCGCGGCATTCCCAAGGTGGAAAACGGAACAACAACAAGTGGAAATCACCACTGCTAATATTCGCGACATCCAGGACGACAAAATACTTTTGGTCGACCCTAATTTCATCATCTTCATCTCCTTTTAATCTCCTTCATATTACTTAAGCTATTGCCTGACACGATTACGTTGCACGATTAAGTTTTGGCATAACACAATTCTAACACAGGAAGGAGATCACTCGTCATCCCCTGAAATAATTGAACTTTACAACTTTGTCCTTAACTTAAACTTATCTTTAATTCATCCTTGTTCACGTGAAAAAGAACATTTTTCATAATTTCGAATAGTTAGGTCATGCAGTATCCAAGAATCAAACGAAAAACATTCACGTGATCAAAAAAACATATTATTTTTAATTAGAATATTTCCAAAAAGAAATCTTTACGTTATAGATTTGACTGTAGGTGAAGAAGACTCGAGCACAATAAAAACATCCCTTCCTTCTTCAACTTGTAGCAGATAGACTTTTCTATCCTCCATGAAGAGTTTTCCCTCCCCCCGTATCGTGAGTATCGTGTTCGAGCATGAGGGATGTTTTTTTTAATTCTATGAACACAATTTCACTGACAGTTGATGCCGTTGTTATCTGTTTTTTGAAGCATCGTGAGCCTAGTGTGCTTTTAGTGGAGCGAAAATATCCCCCTTACGCTAGGAAACTTGCTTTGCCTGGAGGTTTTGTTGATGCCAATGAGGCACCACCGTCAGCGATAGTACGTGAATTAAAAGAAGAAACATCTCTAGATATCTCTCCTTCTCAGGTAATTCCACTTAAAGCGCGCGGAGCTACTAATAGAGATCCGCGTGGGCCAACTGTGACTATCCCTTTCCTGGTGATACTTGAGCAAAACGATCTCCCTGTAATAAATGGTGGAGATGATGCCAGCATGGCGACCTGGCAATCATTGTCCGAAATTGAAGAATTGGCCTTTGATCATGGGGCCATCTTATGCGAGGCAGTTGCATCCTTTTGGAAATGGCCGACCATTCATGGTCTTAACTTTCAAGTAGATAAAAACCACAAAATGTTAGGACCAAGCGAAGGCCTTTATCAATCAACTGAAGAAACGATTTTTTTTGGTGGCACATTTGACCCGTTACATCAGGGCCACCTCGCCTGCATCAAATTATGCCCAAATCCAGAAAGAGTTATTGTTGTCCCCGACAAAAACCCATTCAAGCCCCTCGGAAGCGCTCTATCCCTTCCAACTTCCTGTGCTTGGGCCAGTTACAAATTATTGTCAGCAAAATTGAAGGATATCCCTTGCTGGGTTTATCCAGGTTTTTGTGGTTTAGAACACACTAACCCCACCAGCACTTGGATAAAATATTTTCCTCAATCTTACTCATTACTGGTGGGCGACGACGTGTTTCTTGACTTACCTAAATGGCATAAAGTAACTTCCTTCATTAATCAGGATAGCAACTTAAAAAAGATCTATGTAGCACCTAGAAATGGCGACAACAGTTTGATTAAACAAACCATTGATTGGGCACAAAAGCTCCATCCCCAACTGCAAATTATTCGACTTGCAGAACATCCTTACCAAACAATATCGTCAAGTTGTCTGCGAGTGAAAAGCTGACAAATATTTTTCCGCACTAATTGCCGCCATACAACCACTGCCAGCAGCGCTAATTGCTTGTCGATAATGTGGATCCTGAACATCTCCACAAGCAAAAACTCCATCGACATTGGTATTTGTTCCGTGATGCGTAATGATAAAACCATTGGAATCTGTATCTAGTTGTCCGTGCAAAAAAGTAGTGTTGGGAATATGACCAATCGCCACAAACAAACCGTCAGTCGGTCGTTGACTTACTTCTCCACTTTTAAGATTTTTGATCACTATAGCAGTCACGCCCTGTTCATCCGACAAGATTTTATCAACCACAGAATTCCAAATAAATTCAATCTTAGGATTGGCCTTTGCCTGCGATTGCATAAATTTACTAGCACGCAATTCCTCTCGACGATGTACTAAGTATACCTTGCGCGCAAATTTAGTCAGAAAAATTGCATCCTCCAACGCGGTGTCACCCCCGCCCACCACGTGAACAATTTTATCTCGATAGAAGAAACCATCACAAGTAGCACAAGAGCTAACCCCCCGACCGATTAGTTGTTGTTCGTTAGGAAGACCTATCCAACGAGAACTGGCCCCACTAGCAATAATCAGTGATTTATATACATAATGTTGACCATTATCCAAAATCAAAATTTTTTGGTTTACGTTTAGATCAGTTACCTGCGAAGAAATGAATTTTGCTCCAAAATGAGAGGCCTGGGAGCGCATTCTATCCATCAATTCTGGGCCCATAATTCCCTCGGGGAAACCCGGAAAATTTTCTATCATGGTGGTCATGGTAAGTTGACCACCTGGTTGAGCACCCTCAATAACCACTAGGGCCAGTCCCGCTCTAGCAGTGTAGATGGCCGCAGTATACCCTGCTGGCCCGCTGCCGATGATCGCAATGTCGCAGTTAAGAGGCAAATTGGCCTCACTTACCTTTTGCATCTTTACCACTCCCACTCAGAGTCACGCCACTAGTATTAGGAATAATCACAGCGCCCCCTCCTTCAGCGCCACCAGCGCCTAGACTAGCAGCAGCAGCGCGCAAGCTTTCACGCGCTGCCCGCTCTAATTCCTTCTTTTTCACTACGTATTGTGGCCTATCATCCTTATCTGGATTTAATTCATAGTAAGCGTCAACGGAAATCAGATCTTGAGGGTTCAAGGCCTCCCGGGTGGTGGTAAAAAACTCACCCGTAATTGTACATTCGTAAGAGTAGATTTTTTTTTCTTTTTTCTTGGCCATAAACATGCCTCCAGTTATTAGTTACCTAGATATCTAAAAGAGTACGCTTAGTGTTATTATAAAAACGGAGGATAGTCCAGCTAGTGAGGGAAAAAATGATTCACGCGCTACATCCACGCCGCCCAATCCATCTCCAACCTATTATACGGCCTATACAGCAGATATACTTGATCTTCTCGCTGATCTTTTTACTATTAGCATTCCCTGACAGCACAGTTGCTCAGAAGGAAGGAAGAGTTCTTGAGTTATCTAATAGTAAAAGTACCTTTTTATTAAACCATGGTAATAACGACAACATAAAAATGGGTGATGAAGCATTATTCTATTTAGAGACTAAAGACTATAAAGTACTGAAAAATGCAATGCTGGAGATAGGAACAGCTAAGGTATCCAAGATATATCCTACTTATTCCATTTGGTATTTTCAGGGACTTTTACCCGAGGCATTTAATTACATACAAAAAAACGCTAAGGTTGTATTTTTTATCTTTCGCTATTACGAACCAGGTACAACTGATCCTATAAATAAAAAAGTAATCGTATTTAAACATAAGACTAAATACAAGCTTTCGGAAATAAAAGACAGTGAAGATAATGACCAACCACTTAATCTCATAAGAAAACCATATAAAGACAGTACATCCATAAAATTAGATCTTCTACCAAATAAAGATGATGGTGACTTTAGTGAAATATTCAGTAATGATATAAAAAAAAGAACGGAGGCGAAAAGGGAAGAGAGGATAAAGGCCCTTAAACGTAGATTAAATGCAAAAATTATTTCGATCCCTTCGACAGGAATCTCTAAGTGGGAAGATTTTGGAGTAGTTGAGCTAGAAGAACCAGTACTTCAAAAAGCAAAGAAAGAGGCAGAACAGTCTGTGCAAGTTAAGTCTATTGATACCAGATCTGTTGATACTAAATCAGTTGATCCCAAATCAGTCGCAGTAAAAGATCTCTTTCCTCCTCCAGACCAAAAAGACACACAAAAGGCCCTTCGCCTTGAGAGGATAAAGAGTAAGGTTAATAATTATACGGAGTCTGCGTTATGAGCAAAAAAATCGCTTTGACCTTATCCTTATTAAGACGCATATTCATGTCCATATTCATATTCATCTTCATATTCGTGTTCATACTCTCGTTATCACCTAACGTTAGCTTTGCACTCGGCGTAGATGAAAAACTTCCGCTGCGTATATTAAAACTATCCGAATCCAAACAAACAGTTTTAATTAATCGAGGGATAGAAGATGGTCTAGTGGCCGGGGATCATGCACGGTTTTTCTTGACCAGCGGAGTGGTGGCCCGAGCAGTTTTAATCAAAGCTTCTCCCACTCGCTCAGTTTGGTCAATATATCGAGTTGTAAATGATCAAGAATTGACAGTAGATAAGGCCATGAATCTGAAAATTACCCCCCCAGTTAAATTGACTAACGATCCTAGCAAAATGCTTGAAAGAGATGAAATCTCCGGCGAAATCCCTCAAAATATTTCTTTGGCAGAAGGTGCTGATGATCAAGAAGGGGAAAAACTTAGCGACGAAGAAAAAAAGCACTTGAATGCAATGGCAAAAAATCTGGCAGACGCAGTTCCTTTTATCAGTGATAAAACGCTTGAAATATTCACTTTTCTTCATCTCATATCATTATCCACCAGTAACTCCCCAGGCAGTAGTCAAGGGACCGATGGTAGCGAAAAAAATTTCGACTTCATTCTGGGAATAGAAAAATATTTTTCGACACAAGAACGTTGGTTCCATAAAATGTCTTTCTATCCATTCTTTACCTATAACAAGCAAGATGGCAGCAGTATTCAAGGACATACCATGGGAACTAGTAATTATGGATTGGGAATGGGAATTAACTGGCACATGTTAGCATCTCCGCTAGCAGTTGGGCGATTAATTATGAATATCGGTGCCACCTTCTCTATAGGTAATGCTAAAGACAAAAGTACTCTCTCATCAATCACAGAAGACAACTCTACTCCTTACGAATCCCACGAACTACAAGGAAAATTTACTGCTTATTCGGGAGGACTAGGACTCAAATATTATTTTGGTTATAATTTCGGAGTGCGCGGATTATTAGATTACTATCAACGAGCAGAAAATTACGTCATAGCAGGAAACAGCAAAAACTGGACTAAGGTAACAAGAGGTCCACGCCTACTGCTAGGACTGGGATACCGTTGGTAGTGCCACGTTGGTAGGCAAATTGGCCTGTTTTTAACCCTTGATCACTGCCAGTGGCGTCAATTTCAAAACAATATCCACCAAATCTCGCTGCTCCTCCATCACAACATCAATATCCTTGTAAGCACTAGGTGCCTCATCTAGAGATCGTACCGACCTCAATGAATGAATGATTCCTAAATCATCAAGACACCGCTTCTCCTGTTCAAAATTGAGTCGTCGCTTGGCCTCCTCTCTCCCCATTTTGCGACCTGCCCCATGACTAGAACTCTTGAAGGCCTGTTCATTACCTTTTCCTCGAACAATGTACGATGGTGTCCCTTGCGAACCGGGAATAATCCCTAATTCTCCCTCAAAAGCGCTAGTGGCACCTTTACGATGAACCATCAACTGAGTATCAAAGTGTTTCTCCATGCGCGCATAATTGTGGTGAATATTGATCTCATCCAAAAATTGGGCCGCTGTAATCTCAGAGATGGCCGCCTTAATTCTCATCGCCATTACATTGCGATTGGCCGCCGCAAATGACAGGCAGTATTGCATTTCTTGCATATAAACAACACCCTCATCCGAATCGAGTGGCAAATAGGCCAACTGCCACTCTTTAGGAATCTGGGGTGCAATTCGTTGGTTTAACCGAATCGCGATTTTATTGTAGTAATTGGCCACCTGTAGACCCAAATTTCTAGAACCCGAATGCAACATAAACCAGATATGCCCATCACTGCCACGCTGAATTTCAATAAAGTGATTTCCTCCTCCTAAAGTTCCTAACTGTTCTAACAAAACCTTCTCTTCACGTCTAAGTACCGTCTCTTTGCATGAGACCAGTTCTTGGGGAAGAGCAGGTAGTAAATCATAATCTGGAAGAGTGTCGCGTTTATGATGTTTGAATCCTACTGGAATTGCGCGCCGAATTAATGACAAAATATCTTTAAGATCTTTATCTCTCAAATCGCCTTGAAGCGAGGTTTTTACTGCACACATTCCACACCCAATGTCTACTCCAACCATATTGGGACTAATAACCCCCAAAAGACCGACTACTCCACCGATAGGCATCCCATATCCGGTATGGGTATCTGGCATTAATGCAACATGCTTAAAAGTAAAAGGAAAGTTAGATAAATTGGCGGCCTGTTGCAAACAATCTTCTTCAGGCGCATTGCACCAACTTATAATCTTTAATTTTCCACGATTAAATATTTTCATAAAAAATCCTTGTGATAGTTAGTATACCGTCTGGATATGGCATCCGGGTATGGCATATGCTCGGTCAGATGAAAATTTATAGTTTCTGCATCAAGAATACAATACAAACACGACTATTTTACTTCAATATAAAAATTCAAGCATATTCGAGAAAATCCGAACAAACGATGATGCAGCAATCTTACTCAAGTGGGAATAATCAATATGATAATTATATCTAAGAATCTATTATGGCGTTTTATCGTAAGTATATTTTTTTTATCATCTTTGATCACCGCTAGCTTAGACGCCAACGAAACCGTAATAACCCCGATTACCCTAGCTACCCTATTAAAAAACACACTAGATAAGAATTCAAATCTCAAAAGTGCTCGGCTACTAGAAAAAATTGCAGATGATCGCAAAGTTATTACCAAAGCAGCGTTATTACCCACAATCGGATTTTATGCATCCCAAGGTTGGGAACATTATCCCCCTGAAAACGAGTATAACAATAACCGCAACCTTCCATCCTCAATAGGAATAAATGCATCCATTCCTATTTTTAATAAGGCCTTGCATCAAAATTATCAACGAGAAGAGGTCAATAAGAACATAAGTACCTTGGAAGTACAAAGAGAGCGACAAGCAGCAGTGGCCGAAATTAGCTCCGTGTACATTGAGTTGTTGTCGGCATATGAGCAAGAAAGTGTGAACAAAAAAAGTCTAAAATCAATGGAAGGGTATCTGGAAGCATTTAATAAGCGTTTTCATCTTGGTGACGCTACCAAAACTGATATTAAAAACCTAGAAAGCAAATTTTCTATTATTCGTTCCAAATGGTTAACCTCATTGGCACTAATTGAAGAAAAACGCTCCTTATTTCTCACAATAACTCTATCAGAACCACCAACGGGGTCACGAGCAATGCGTTTACCACAGATAAAAAATGAGGCACTAAAAATATCAACAAGAGACAATTTAGAGGTAAAAATCCTTCAGGAACGGATTCACGCTGATGAAATCACTGTAGCTACTCAGCGAGCAGGTCATTGGCCCAAACTAAATTTGCAAGGAACACTATCTCGCAGTTGGTATGAAACATTTCATCAAGTCAATAACAACAGAAACGACATTAGTGTCGAAATTCGTCTCGAATTTCCAATTTTTAATGGATATGCAGTGAGCGCAGGAGTTAACGAAAGTATAAAAAGAAAGATGATAACCAACGTGGCATTAGAATATGTCGGAAGAGACAACACTAATAAAGAAAAAAGATTATTACAACAACTGCAATTATTATCAACAAGTAAAAAAGAGTTGGAAAGAGCTGTAACTCATGCGCAAATGGCCAGAAGTGGAATTTTAACTCAATTTCAATCAGGAACCCGCACCACGTTGGATATATTAAATGCACAGGATATTTTATTTGAAGCAGAGAGCGCACTGATCCAAAATCGTTATCAACTTTTAAAAACCCAATTGGAATATTTACAAATAATAGGTCGATTGTCAGCAGATGCCTTCGTCGAGGAGGGGGTGTGAGTAAAGAATCAAAACTTCACTGGTATAGCATAAGTGGACTAACCGATATTCCACATATAAGTTTTTCACTATTTGATCTGTGGATAGCAACACTAGTTATCAACATCCTTTCGCTAGCAATGCCCATCACCTTAATGCAGGTATACGACCGAATCATCACTTATAACGCCAAAGAAACTCTCTTCTGGCTAGTAAGTGGTTGCATTACCGCCATTCTACTGGAAACCCTTATACGCTTGATCCGCTCCTACACCGGCAATTGGCTGGCAGCACGTTTTGGGCACTTAGCAAGCGACGCTATGATAAAAAAAATCCTCTGTGGACGAATTGATAAATTAGAAGCAATAGGAGCAGCTGAGCATTTAGATCGTCTCAATGCGGTCGGGATATTACGCAGTTTCTATTCCGGCCAACTCTTTCAAGCAATACTTGATGTTCCCTTTATTATTATTTTCATTTATGCATTTTGGTATCTTTCTCCTCCACTAGCGCAGATCACTATAGCTGCTGGATCTCTTTTTGTTTTATTAGTCCTAATAATCAAACTTCGTTTTAAAAGTATTCGGCGACAACAACTGGATGCAGAAAATCAAAAATTCGAAAGAATGATCGAATTTCTGGAGCGGATACACACTATCAAATCAATGAATTTAGAAGAGCAGATTCTCAGAAAATTTGAAAACATTCAGGATCGAGTAGGTTCTAAACTAATCTCTTATAATTTTTACGAATCACTTCCCACAAATCTCGGGGCAGCATTCTCGCAATTATTACTTTTTAGCATTATTTGGGTTGGTGCTGATGCGGTAATCCAAGGAACTTTAACCATAGGTGCACTTACCGCATGCACCATGTTATCTGGCAGAGTGATGCAGCCTTTACAAAACTTTTGTAGCTTTTTAATGAAAATTGCCGATGTTCAACTGGCGATCTCCAAAATTGATTCACTAAAAGAATTACCTGTAGACATCCATTTACATCATCCACCATTCCCTCGCGATATTTCCGGTCAAGTCATTCTAGAAAATGTTACGTTTGCTTACGATGGCCAAGATCCATTATTGAGAGAGATCGATTTGCGAATTAATCCGGGTGAAACTATAATGCTATTATCAACTCCTGGAGCAGGTATCACCACACTATTACAATTAATTCGTGGTGCACTGTTGCCAAATCAAGGAAGAGTACTCATTGATGAATATGACCTCAGTAATTTTAATTTATCCAATTTAAAAGGTGTCATTGAATACTCTCCCTCAAAAGGTGTGCTCTTTAAAGGGACAGTATTAGAAAACATTACTCTTTTTCATCCAGATTTAGAGATAGTAGCAATGGATGCCGCCGCTCTACTGGGTATTGATAAATTCATTGGGGAATTACCCAAAGGTTATGAGACCAAGCTAGAATCGCAATCCAACAACTTATTTCCTAAAGGAATAATTCAGCGTATCGCTCTTGCCCGCTGTCTAGTATATAGGCCAAGGATCTTATTATTTGATCGTACTGACCATTATATGGATATTGAAAGTTTTGTTTACCTTCGCTCTTTATTAAGTAAATTAAAAAATCAATGCACAATGGTCTTGGCCACTAGAAATCCCGCTCTTTTTTCTCTGGCGAATCGAATACTGACGATAAAAGACCAAAAATTGCAGGAGGGAAAATGGAACACCGACCTCTACTAGACAATAATACAGATTCTTTTGACAAAGAATATGAAAAAAATTTCCTGCCTGATGACATAGAGGATCGCTGGGTGCGATGGGTATTACAAACTTCTAAAACACCTGCAGACATATCTTCGGTCTTAAAACTTTGTATGGTGGAATCGGTCAACAACGACCATCGTCAACTAATTACCTACGCTCTCGAACTAAATAATATGATTGATAATATTCGTAATGGCGCAATCGATATTGAGGTAATTAAAAACGGTAGTAGATTAATTGAAAATTTTCTAAATTATACCCACGAACATTTTTCTAGAGAGGAGCAATTGATTCAAAAATTCAATCTTCCTTTCTACGACAAACAAATTGAGCAACATCAATTAATTATTGAAAAACTTGAAAATTTACTAACCAATTTTAAATCTGGAAGATTAGCGTTTACTCAGAAGTTGAAATTGATGCTGCTGGAGTGGGTAATAATTCACGTTATTTCTACCGATATGGAAACTTTTAAACTTGAACATTTTAACTACTTCATCCTCAATGCTCATTCTTGGAGTGACTTTAATGATATCATTCGTAGAGTAGGAATTAGTGAAATTGATGACCAACATCAAGTGATCACTAAGCAGTCATTGAAAATATTACAAATGAACAAAGATAGAGCAATAACAATAGATTCATTAGATTTATTAGATTCATTTGTAAACGAGGTAGCATTACTAAAAAAACTACTGCATGAACACTTCATCTATGAAGAAAAATTAATCAAAAATTACAACATACCTAATCTAGAAAAACAGTCCAATAACCATAAACAATTTCTGACAACTATAAATAGTCTGGAAGTAGCAATTAAAGAAAGTAACAAACTGGAAGGCATCGAAAAATTTCGTCAATTTATTATCACCTGGTGGATCAACCACATTAATAATGTTGACTATGCGACTTTTTCTATCGCTTCCTGGGCACCTAGAATCTTAGAGTCAGCTCAAAACATTGAAGAAATAAAATGGATATTAAAAATAACAGGAATTCCTGAAATAGACACCGATCACCTTTATTTCGTTGAAAACTGCATTAAGTTAACCCAGTTAATCCAAGCAGATCCAGAAACAGCACTCAGCAAGATCGTCCCACTGTTTCAAGAGATGGTGGAATATGCCATCGCTCACTTCGCTCGCGAAGAAGTCATCATGAAAAAGGAAAATATCCCAAATGTCCATAATCACATACAAGAACATCAACGCATTAGTAAATTTCTCCTCAAAAAAAATTCAGAGTTTGAATCTGGATTTATTGCATTGGCCAGCATCCACCACCTAAAAGCGGTAATTTTAGAGCAGTGGTTCAATCACACAAATATTGTGGATTATCGTACCTTTGTCGAAGAACGATATGCTATCAATAATGAGGAAATCACCAAATGAGTACCAGTGGTCAGATAGAAACGCTTCTAAATCCCCAAACCGCAATAGCAAAATCGCTGATGCCACTTTTGGATGCTGTCGGCTGGAAGGGAGAAATTTCAACACTTATTGAGGCATTACCGGAGGACGCCGATCATTTAAACCTATTTAATCTCCAAAGAACCCTGTTTCGTCTAAATTTTTCCAGTACCATCCATGGCGCTAGTCTAAACAAGGTTAATGAAAATTTGTTGCCAGTACTTTTTATCGGCAAACACGATGAGGCAATGGTTTTAATTCGTCGCATCGGCAAAACAATGCTGATCTATCATGGAAAAAGCGGATTATACCAACAAATTCCACTCAAGTCTTTAAAAGGGAAAATTCTAGTATTAAATCGTATCGATAGTAAGACAAAATTAAACCTACAGCTTCCCCAATCAGATTGGTCGCTAAAACTATTCAAGAAAAATGGAAAGTATTTTTCTGCAGCGTTGGGACTAACTTTTATCGTCAGCATACTAGCATTGATTCCCCCACTACTAATAACTGCACTTTATAACGGAATTTCGCTTCGTTCATCAACAGAAACAATGTTATATCTAGGAATCGGAGTGGCCATTTACTTAACCGCATATCTTGGATTAAAAATATTGCGTTCGCTCTTAATGAGTGAACTGGGGATAAAGATCGGAATTAACGTATCTTACCAAGTTTTTCGCAGGATTCTCTATCTCCCTCCCTCGTACACTGAAATGGCATCGCTCTCATCACAAATCTCTCGTATAAAAGATTTCGATTCAGTACGTGAATTTCTCGCAGGTCCCTTGTTTGCGTCCTTACTTGAAATCCCGTTTCTAATAATTATGATCACGGCACTTTTTATGGTCGATGTTTCTATGGCCTTGATTGCTCTATTTTCAATTTTTCTATTTATATTGCTCGGAATAATGGTAATTCCAGTGATTAAACGCACCAATACTTCTCTGGCAGACACTGGAAAAAATCTCACAGACTATATTTTAGAAACACTGACGCATATTAGAGATATTAAATTTTCTGGATCCCTCGACTCTTGGCATGAGCGTCACCGCCAATTCTCAGCAGAAAGTTCACTTTATTCATATCGATCTGCCAATATCGATTCTACAGTTAGTACAATTTCCTCCGGTATTGTCTCTTTGGCAGGACTCGGAACGATGACTATTGGTGTACTTTCGGTGATTGAACACAAAATGGCACCATCGGTATTAATTGCAGTGATGTTTTTAGTGTGGAGAATTCTTGCTCCCATTCGCACTATTTTCAATATTGCAACACAGATTGGAAGAACCAAAAGAAGCATCGAACAACTAGATCGTTTTATGGGAATGCCGCAAGAAGTAGTGCAAGAATCAGCAATGATCATTAGCAGAGAGCTAAATGGCAATATAAAATTTCAAAATGTATCCATTCGCTATACTTCTGATGCAATCCCTGCATTGCTGAATGCATCATTTAGCATCGATGCAGGTAATTTCACTACAATTAGTGGTCATGGGGCTTCAGGAAAAAGCACAATTATAAAAATGATTATGGGACTATACACTCCTCAGGTGGGAAGAGTGCTCCTAGATAACCTTAATATCCGGCAGTTAGAACCTTTAAAAATCAGAAAGGCCATCGCTTATCTTCCACAACAAATTTCCCTTTTCAAAGGAACGATCGAGAGCAATCTCCGTTTGGCCAATCCCACAGCAACGACAGAAGAAATTGAGCTCAGCTGCCAAGAATCAGGACTAGATCTTCTTTTGAAAAATCTTCCATTGAGATTGCAAACACCAATAGAAATATCCACGACTCACTACATTAATTACGAACTGAGTAAACTGATTGGAATCACCCGGGTATTTTTGCGAAGATCAAATTCAAATATTATACTTATGGATGAACCATTTACTTTTTTAACAAATGATATAGAAAAAATTGTAATGAACTCACTAAAAAAGCTGAAGGGACGAGCAACCATCATTGTCACTGCTTTTCAAAACAAAATTCCTCAAATATCTGACCAAATAATTTATCTAGATCAAGGGAAAGTACAAAAAATAGAATTTAACGAGGTACACCAATGAAAGGACCAGTCAAGGATACAAGTAGTCGTCCTTCAACAATAACTATCTCTTCTCCCACCTCACTATTGGAAGACGGGAATGATCCCCTGGTTTACCGTTTTACGCTCTGGTTTACCGCATTAATGGTGACGGTTTTCATGATATGGGCATTTGTCGCCAAAGTAGACGAAGTGGCCATCGCCCCCGGGGAAATAATCCCTTTAGGCCATATAAAAAGCGTTCAACATCTAGATGGTGGAACTATCAGCAAAATTTTGGTAGGTGATGGAGACTTGGTAAAGGCAGGACAAGTTTTGTTAGAGTTAGACTCTGAGCTAGCACAAATGCAATGGGAAGAAAACAAAAATCAATTAGACAACCTTTTAAGCAAACAAAAGATTCTCTTTGAACAATTGAACATCACACAAGATTTAGTAACTCAGGGTTTAAGTTCAAAGATTACCCTTTTAACCCAAAAAGCGGCACTTAATGAGCTAGATATCCGCTTAGCGCAAATAAGGGAATCACTAAAAAAGACCGAAAGGATGAAGACCAACAAACTAATTATTTCTCCAGTAGAGGGATACGTCCACGGACTGCAGTTGCACACAGTCGGAGGGGTGGTTGCACCCGGCAAAACAATTATGGAAATTGTTCCTAAAGAACAAAAATTAGTCGCAGAAATAAAAATTTCCAGTAGGGATATCGGACATGTCACCATCAATTCTCCAGTACTACTGAAATTATCTACTTATGATTATGGTCGCCACGGTGGGATTGAAGGAATTTTAAAGGACATCTCTGCTAGCACTCTGCTTTCCAACGATGGAATGCCATATTATAGAGGAGTAGTTCGTCTGCTAAAAACTCACATAGGAAATGATCCTCGTCAACACCCAGTTATTCCTGGAATGACCCTAAGCGCTGAAATCAAAACAGGTGAAAAGACGATCATGGAATATCTCCTAAAACCGATATACACATCCGCCAAAGAAGCACTGCGAGAACGATAATAAAATATTACAAATGAGCAATAATCATGATTTGGACAAAAATTAAATCCCTGTTAACAAAACTAAATATTGTCGCCGGCCAAGACAGAACTATCGATAATTCTAATGATGATCTGGATCAATCGTCACAACAAAAAGTAGACCTTTCCGCAAAAGAATTTGGAGGAATCCGCGCAGACAGCAGTGAACCGTTGCATGATAAGGATGTATTGGCCGGAGTTGTACCACAAGTGACTCCGAACAACAATGCAGAAGGTAGCGATAGCAATCTCACTAAAGCGTCGGACACCACAATTAAAACAACCCCGCAGAAGGTGATCGATGAAAAAAGCGGCAAGGCAGATATCACCGAAAAATTTGATCTAACCGACCTGCAACCTGAGTTAGATGAGAGCAGACACGGCAGAGAAGGCGGAGGAGGCGGAGGCAGCGGCAGAAGCGTTGGCGTTGGCGTGGAAGGAGGCGATGGCGACGCTGCAACTCTGTCGAGACATGTGGAGAACTCGTCTCCTCTGCCTATATCGACAACTGCTCAAAATTTATCAGAATCTACCTCAGAAATAATAGATACACGAACTACCGCAGAAACCACCACAGTAGAAACGTCACTGCCCCAAATCCCAGGAACCACCGCAGCGATACCAGATCTCCCTCCTGATATTCCTCCATCACCGACCGCCGAACCAAATATTGAACCACCCACTGCGCCAACTCCAATACCAGAAATGGCCTCGGCCCCTGACGAAAGACAACACCAAGTTGGGACACCTCCGGCCACACCCATTGAACCAACTCCAGAACCAGTGCCAGAACCAGTACCAGATCCTACTCAAACTCCGGAAATAACCTCTAACGACCATAACGAAAAACAACACGAAGATCCCCAACCCACCCATGGACAAGATAGCGAAGTCGTTTCCGCTCACGGCGGTGGCGGGGGCGGGGGCGGTGACAGCGATATTAATATAAATGACAAAGACGAGACACCTCCGTCCATACCCACTGAACCAGTTCCAGAACCAGTACCAGATCCTACTCAAACTCCGGAAATAACCTCTAACGACCATAACGGAAAACAACACGAAGATCCTCAACCCACCCATGGCCGAGATATTGAAGTATCAGCTGCACATGGAGAAGATGAGTATAGTCAAAACTTTCAGACCAACGATTTTGAATTAAAAAGAGATATTTCGGAGAGTAGCGGATCCACTAGTAACGACTGGACAAGCGCTGTAGATAGTTATGATGATCACTCAAAAAACAATCAGGAAACTTCTGGAAACTGGACAGAAGACCTCGATAAGGATCAACAGACAACTGATAACAACGAAAAAGAAAAAGTAATTGAAAAAAATGCTAAGGATAGCACTGACGATGAGATCGATAGCTCTTCCTCAAAAGATCAGCATAACGGCAAAGATAACTAGGAGTAACTAGATACCAGCAGACTCATATAGATGAGCTTTCTGATGGGCAGTTTAAGTAATCTAGAAAATAGGTCACAATAATTTTTTTATGGCCATAATATGTTCAGGAGTGCTTCCGCAGCATCCGCCGATGATATTAACCCCCAAATCAATCAGCTCCTGACCTTTCTGAAAAAACATTTCCGGAGACTGATGATAGACTAATTTACCTCCCTTGGTATCTGGGAGACCTGCATTTGATTCAATCATCAACGGCAAATCCGTGTGTCGTCTAAATTCTGCAGCGATATTCACCATAGTATCTATACCATTTCCACAATTTGAACCAACAACATCCACTTTCAACTCGCTCAAAGTTTTTACCGCTTTCTCAATACTCACCCCCATCATCGTAAAAAAACCACGAGGAGTAGAGTTGAAACTAAGAGAAACAATTAATGGAATATCTTTATGCCACTCTTGCATCGCTTCCCTGGAAGCAGAGACCGCTAGGGAAATCTCCTGTAAATCGCTCATAGTCTGCATTAGAATAATATCAACATCAGAACTAATAAGCGTCATGATTTGCTGAAAATAACTCTCTCGCACTAGTGCAGGATCTGTATCCCCATATGGTTTCAGTATCTTTCCTGTCGGTCCAATAGTACCAGCGATGTAGGTAATGGTTGAAGTATTCTTTGCTGCTTGGCGCACAATATCTACGCCCGCGCGATTGATTTCTTGTACACGATGTTGCAATTTATAATCAGCAAGTTTGAGAGAGGATGCTCCAAAAGTATTAGTCTCCACAATATCCGCACCAGCATTGATATATGCCGTCGCTACCTCTTGAATTATCTGGGGGCGAGATAAATTTAATTCTTCAGGACATTCTCCTGGCCGCAGCCCACGTTCAAACAACATCGTCCCCATGGCCCCGTCGGATACCAATCTCTCTCCAGATTTAATCCTTTGCAAAAAATTTTTTTCTTTTTTTGTATTTATTACACCGTCCATAATCACCTCACGGATTTAACCAAGTTTAACAAATTTAACAAATTCAATTCATGTTAATAAAAGTTGTACTAATTTTCTTACAATTTTTATCCTAATCAAGCCAGAAAACCCCGTCATTTATGGCGGGGATGAATGGCCAAAAAATTTCATTTTTACTGCTGGTTTTCAATATACTCTCTGATCCTTTCAGAGGGGGCTCCCCCGCAGGAGCCAGCAAAATAACTAGGGCTCCATAACTTTCCTCTCCATAATTTTCTTTGAATTTCCTGAGTAAATTCTTTTTGTAAATATCGTGAGGAGACACCTTTTAGAGAGTTAACCAAAATCGAAATAGATACTTTCGGTGGGTAATTAATTAAGAGGTGGCAATGATCGTTTTCTCCATTAAACTCCACTAACTCCGATTCAAATTGTAAACAAATGGCCGTAAAAATTTCTTTTAATCGAGATAGCATCATTTTTGTTAATACGTTCCTGCGATATTTAGTTACAAAGACCAAGTGCACATGCATGAGAAATACACAATTGCGATTATGCCGTATTTGTGGCATTTTTCTTTCTATAATTGCGCTCTTACTATTTAAATTATTCATAATAAATAATTAATAGACCTATTGACAGTAAAAGTAAATACTGATACTACGACATAGTGAAAATATCTAAAACTTTTAAATATCGATTAATTCCTAGTCAGGACCAGGATGCCCACTTTTCTAGATGGGCAGGTTGTTGTCGTTTCATTTATAATTGGGGTTTGGCCGCCAGGAAGGCAGAATGGGAGCAAAAAAATGGCCATCTTTCTTATGTGTCGCAAGCAGCACAATTAAAAGAGTTAAAGAGACTACCTGAAACTGAATGGTTGAGTGAGGCACCTGCCCAAGTATTACAGCAGTCCTTAATGAATTTAGATCAAGCGTACAAAAATTTTTTTACAAAAATAAAAAATGGTCAAGTTGGTAAAGCTGCTGGTTTTCCTCGTTTCAAGAAAAAAGGAAAATCGGTGGATGCCTTTCGATTTCCAGATCCATCTCAATTTCAATTAAAAAAAGTATCTGACACTAAAGCGGTAATTAAACTTCCTAAAATTGGTGAAGTAAAACTTTATTTATCTAGGGATGTAGAAGGGGAACTCAGAAATTGTACGGTAGTGCGTGAGGGGAAAAATTGGTTTATATCCTTAAACTGCGAGGTAGAGAATGATTATTCTGCTTCTGTGCAAGAGAGAACTGAAATAGGAATAGATAGAGGGATTGTAAATACTTTGGTAACATCGGAAGGAAAGATATACCAATTGCCGATAGGGAAAATAAAAACGATAGAACAAAGGAGATCTGTTTTACAGAAAAGAAATTGTAAAAAAATAAAATTTTCTAAAAATTGGATCAAAGGAATCAGATCGATATCTGCGCTGGATAGGAAAATTTCTCGAATAAGATTAGACTTTCATCACAAGATCTCCACGGAGATTGCTAAAAACCACAGCTATATTGTGCTTGAAGATTTGAATATAAAGAATATGTCTAAATCTGCTTCAGGAACGATAGAAAATCCTGGGACCAATGTTAATGCTAAGTCGGGATTGAATCGAAGTATCTTGCGACAAGGGTGGTATACCTTCCAAACTTTGTTGGAGTATAAGAGTCATTGGTATGGCGGGTATGTTAAATATGTCGATCCTCAAAACACTTCAAGAAAATGTTCCCACTGTGGTCACATCGAAAAAGGTAATCGTTTAACCCAAGAAAAATTTTGCTGTAAAAACTGTGGATTTGAACTACATGCGGATTACAATGCAGCGATAAATATTTTCACCCGGGGGCATCGGGGAAGTGCTTGTGGAGACGCCGACGTTAGTTGGGTCGATGAAGCAAGAACCACCTCTTGTGCGTAAGCACGAGGGGAATCATTTGCCTTTAGGCAGGTGAGGATGTCAAAGACAAATAATGAAATATTTAGGACTTAGATAACAACGCATAACTTAAACAGACCTTATAACAACGGGGAATTATTATGAACTTACGAATCGGTTATCTCTCGAAAGATCAAATTAATAAAATTCATCAAAATGCGCTGGACATATTAGAAACCCATGGCATTCAAGTAGAACATAATGGTGCATGTGAAATTTTGCAACAACATGGAGCAGTAGTTGATTTCTCCAGCAAAATGGTAAAAATAAAACCAGATTTGGTAGAGAAGTGCTTAAAGACAGCCCCCAAAGAAATTGTCATGGGCGCACGAGATCCTGCCCGTGATGTTCGGCTTATCGCAAATCCTGCGATACCAGCAACTCGCAATGGTGGCGGAGTAGATAAAATCATCGATATGGAAAACGGCAAATTAAGAAATATGCAATTGGAGGATACAAAACAACTCTACACGGCCCTAGACGCCCTCGATTGTATTAACATGGTAGCACCGCTCTATCCTCATGATGTTCCAGAAACAGATCGCGATTTGAAAGTACTAGAAACACTATTCACACATACATCAAAACACGTCAATATACGGACATTCAGTAAGGCCAATCTCGACGTGCTTGTGGAAATGGGTGCGATCGTTGCTGGTGGCAGCAATAATTTTCGCCAACGCCCGCTCTTTAGTCTCTTCGATTCTCCGATAAGTCCGTTAAAATTTCCTGAACTAACTGTCGACGTATTTTTAACTGCAGGCAAATATGGCATTCCCCTCTTCGTAGCAACTTTGCCCATCGCAGGAGCAACTGGTCCATATCCACTAGCAGGGATGGTACAATTATTGCACACGGAGCTATTGGCCTCATTGGTGATTTGTCAAACTGCCTATCCCGGTGCACCGCTGATTATGCATCCATTGGCCATGAATATGGATTTTCATACTATGCTGGCGCTTTCTGCTTCCATTGAATCAACGATGATTACTTCCGCAGCAATTCAAGTTGCGAATGAAATTATCGGCGTACCAGTCGATGTTCATGGCCCATGGTCTGATACCTACATCGCTGACTCGCAATCAATGTTAGAACGAACGTTCCAAACTCTTCTTCCGGCCCTATCAGGGACTGCGCTCATCGCAGGATTCGGCGATATTCAAGAAGGCCTTGCATTTTGCCCCGTTCAATTAGGGATTGATGAAGAACTCATCTCCTATACGCTGAGATCGCTCAAAGAAATTCCCTTTGATGATGATCGTTTGGCAATAGATGCAATAAAAAGAATAGGGATCAACGGGAATTATATGGCAGACAAAACTACCGTAAAATACTTACGCAGCGACTACGTTCCCGCGAAAACTATGAATCGCCTCACTAGAGATGAATGGGAAAAGGCCGGCAAAAAAGACATTAATGCCCGCGCCAAAGAACGTATTCAAAAATTAATGACTACTCACCGAGCAAAAGAACTTGATCCGATGATCAAACAGGAATTACAGAGATTGGCCGGTGCCGCAAGTATCGCAAATACCGCAAATACCGGAAGTACCAGGTAAATGGGCCATAATCAATTGATCAAGTTGTCTCTTATTTAACTCAATCCATTCCATCAACCGAACATTATGCTGAAGATACGATAAATATTCATATTCATTTAAATTAGTTCCATTATAGTACGCACACACATCCCAATTAATCAGATATAAATTGGCCGCTGCCATAAGTGTGGAAAAATTGCGTTTTTCTTCGGGTGTAAGCAGCAGACTTCTGTCTGCTCTGCTCAAAGTGTCCTGATAAGTCTTAAGAAAAATCTCACACTTATCAAGCAATAATTCTCCGTCTTGTCGATCATCCCAAGAACAACAACAGTAAACTATTGCTAAGCAGAGATCAAAAAGCCTCAGATCGATCTTTGACCAATCAAAATCAAAAACCCCTACAACTTGATTATCTTTAAATTTTAAATTACCGGGATGATAGTCGTTATGGCAAGGAATCTGAGGCATTTGTTGCCAAACATCTGCAGGAAGAATTGTCCTCTCGATAACATCGAGAATCCCTTCTAATTTTTTCAAAAAATAATGATGAAATTTGCTACTAATGCTAATCGAGCAGGCAGATGCAGCAAATTTTTTGAAGACTGCGCTCCTTGTAGAGAGCAGATCCATAATCTTTGCTTCTGTTCTTTCCAATCCTTGAGGATTAAAATCCTGGGTCGATCTATGAAATAATGCTAGAACCTCTCCCGCACTAGCACACTCTTCACTATTAAGGACTGGATTATCCCATGGATACTTATCCTCTCCGTCTAAATAATGATACAATGCATAGTAATCAATTTCTTCATCACAGGCAGCAACTACCTTTACGATAGTACCACCATGTTTCCGATTTACTACGGCAGCGCTACAGGTAAAACCGTTAGCTATTGAATACTCAATTAAGGAATGTTCAAACAAAATTTCCTTTTCAGAAATTCCTTTTTTATATTTACGTAAAAAAAATCTATTCGATTGAGCGTTGTTATCTTTTATTTTGCAGTTTATCCCAAAACTTCTATTTATATACCCACCAAAAATTTCATAAATTTCATGCACATTTCCCAGTTCATAATTCGCTTCCAAGATTTGGCGAAGGTGGGTCTGTAGTAAAGAAGATACAGTTTGCACTTTTTCCATTATGGGCCCATTAAAAATCATCAAACAATTAATTGTTTTACTACCTCCACAGCACCAATAGCATCGCCGCAATATCCATCCGCACCCATCTCCATTGCCCACTCTCTGGTAAGCGGTGCGCCACCTACTACTGTTTTTATTTTTCCACTAAGGCCTTGTTCACGTAACAGGCCTACAACTCTGGACATCACTGGCATAGTGGTGGTCAGCAGCGCCGACATGCCAATCACTGAGGCATTCTCAATCTTTGCGGTTTCAACAAATTTTTCCGGAGAAACATCTTTGCCTAAATCAATGATTTCCACACCCGCACCTTTCAACATGATCGAAACCAAGTTCTTCCCAATATCGTGCAAATCCCCTTGAACCGTACCCAGAACTACTTTGCCAAGCGAACGAACGGCATTGCTTGCGAGCAGCGGCCGAATCTCCTCTACTGCTGAATCCATCGCTTTGGCAGACATCAGGACTTCCGGAAGAAACACCTCATGCTCCTTGAACCTCTCACCAACAACATTCATTCCCGCAATTAGGGCGTCTTCTAATATTGTCTTTGCCGGTATAGATTTTTTAACTGCACTGCGCACCAATTCCACCACCCGCTCCGCTTCACCGTTGATTAACTCTTGAGAGATTTCTTTTAGTAAAAGATCCATGGTCATCGTCATCGATCATTCCTTGTTTGAGGCATTGTCTTGTTTAATACCAAGTTATTACTTAATTATTTACATTTAATTTATCTCTTGCATTTCGGCCATTATTTTCTTAAGAAATACGAATGGAATTAGAATATGACCATTTAGAAATATTGCCCGATCTCCAAAATTTGCAGACATTATCAGGTATAGGAATCAACCCATCGAGTGATAAGGGGCGACGGATGCTCGATAAACTGCCCAAAATTGGAGAAATATTGGCGCAATCAGTAGCGCCGCGTGGAATAATAAAAAAAATCAGTACAGAAGAAGCATTCGCAGTTTTTTCATTCGCCAAAGAGGAAAATGCCGACGACGCCCCCCTGGCCCAGATTTTGATGCAGGGAATTCAGGGAATTAATGGAATTAATGACACTTATTTATTCGCCTTATTCGCCTTCACGCTAGGGGAAAAAATCAGTGAAATCATTGAACGTTTGATGAACGAAAAAGAGTGGGTGGACGGATATTTGCTTGATGCTCTAGCTTCACTGACTGTGGAGCGAGCAGTAAATTATACAGAAAAACTGTGTACAGAGAAACTAGTCAACACCACCAATCCGCGCCCTGACATAACCATTAATTACTCTCCTGGTTATTGTGGGTGGCACATTCGCTCGCAAGAAGCATTGTTTGAGCAATTACAACCAGAAAAAATTGGAATTAAGTTAGCGGCAAGGCCAAGCTATCTCATGCACCCCCTAAAATCTACTTCAGGAATTTTAATTTCCGCTCCCCCAGCAACGCATCTTTTGGTTACTGGTGGCCACTCTTTCTGCATACACTGCAAGTCACGTTCATGTGTTAACAGAAGGGCCATTATTACCCCCTCAGGGAGGTGAATCGCAAAAATTATTTAAATTATTTAAATTACTCCAAACAAATACTTGATAAGTTCACCGAAATCGAATATAAATAACTAGACGCTTGACGCGTGATTGGTTAAGTCGTCTGTGTTTTTTCTCTAGAATTTGCCTATTCCGGGGGCGTAGTTAAGCTGGTTATAACGTCTGCCTGTCACGCAGAAGGCCGAGGGTTCAAGTCCCTTCGCTCCCGCCATTTTTCTTTCGAGGATGTAGATGTCAGACTCACCTGTGACCGACATCAGATGGAAACAGCGTTTTAGCAATTACATCCGTGCCTACAATCAGCTTAAGTCAGCAGTAGAAATTTCAAAACAAAGAAAATTAAGTGAATTAGAAAAACAGGGAATGATTCAGGCCTTTGAATTCACTCACGAATTGGCGTGGAACGTACTCAAGGATTATTTTGACTATCAAGGTGGTAATTCGATAACTGGATCACGGGATGCTACCAGGGAAGCCTTTAACAAGGGACTCATCCAAAATGGCGATCTGTGGATGGAGATGATTAAGAGTCGAAACCAAACTTCCCACACCTACAACGAAAATATTGCCAATCAAATTGTTGATAAAATTCAATGTGAATATTCTGATCTCTTCGCATCGTTCTTAAGCAAAATGACGGAACTTGGCAACAAATGAGTACGCCTTTAAAATTTGGACTACAACCCAAAACTGTCGATGCTCTCAAATCAGTATTTAAGGCATATTCACAGATCGATAGCGTCGTCATCTATGGTTCAAGAGCAAAAGGCAATTACCGGAACGGGTCAGATATCGATTTGACAATCGTCGCTCCAGCGCTGACACTTTCAGATCTTTTAAAAATTGAAGATGACATAGAGGAACTCATGTTGCCATACAAAGTGGACTTGTCGCTATTTCATTTAATTGAAAATCCTGATGTCGTTGAACATATCAAAAGAGTTGGCAAGAAATTCTAGAGCGGATTCCTGAAAAACGTTCTTGAAATGGGGTCCACTTAAGTAATCGTTCTTGCAGATGGCATTTTTGTCCCTTTAGATAAGACATATTCTTAATTTTTCTTATCCCCTTATATTTGGTTTATATTGACTTAGCAACACCCTCCTCACCATCTCTGGATGCCACACCTCAGCTTTACATTTTGTTGGAATCTTCCACTCATTCAACTTGGCCGCTATCTTCCGTAAAGTCATACCTGGCGCTCTCACTCGCATCTGCTTAATCTTAACCACCACCGCTTGCTCCTTCTTAAACGGAACCAGCGTACCTTTGACCATACGATAACCGAATGGGACTTCTGCTGGTCGTCCATGACGCTGACCATGCTCTCGCAGTGGAATGCCATAGGCAATCAAATTGGCCCGAACTGCCTCCTTGGAGGAAAAAGTTTTAGCGGCAATTTGCCTTATCGATAGGCTTTTTTCGATGTATTCTTGGTGGAGGAAACAGTGGTTTGTATAATGTTCGGGATGGCCCGAAGATTTCCTTAAGCAAATTTCCGTCCACTGGGGTGACAGTTCTTGGTCAAGAATACATTTCTTTAATTTTATTCGAACAATTAGATATCGCGATAATTGCTCTTTGTTCACGGGGCTTAAAGGTATCGAGGATTGATTTCAACTCATTCCAATGGGGTTGATCTTTGGCAAATCTTATTTCCTTCATAAGACACAAATCGAATCTATCTTTTAATTTTCGTTTAAATTCTGGGATCAGCGAGTTGCCTAATTCCATCATTTCTTCGTATTTTTTTTGTTGGATGTCTCTTTTCAGTTTTGCCGCTTTTGCTTGCTCTTCGATTAATTTACTATGTTGTTTGTAATTTAATATGTATAAACTGGTAAGATCCTTAATACTAAAATTTTTGAAATAGTCTAAAAGATCTTCTTTTAAATCATCTAAATAAAAACACAAAGTTCCATCATCGATATCATTATAACAAACGTATTCCCATAAATTTTTATAGTCATAATGGTAGTTGTCCCATGAGCTTTCCCTCTGACTGAGTCCCTGAATCTCTCCTGGAAAACATTGATGCTTAAAAAAATTATATAAATCGAATTTCAAGTGGGCATAAAAGTATTCATCCAGCTTAACAAGAGGATCATTTTCTCTAAACCATACTGAAAATAAATCACCCCACGTATCAGGAATATTCCAATCGCCAAAACCGCATTTTTGACAAAATTGGTAACACTCAAAAAAACTTTCAAGACGATCATCTTCGCTCCAATTTTTTAATACATAGTAGAACTCAACCTCCTTGTTTCGGTAAAATCTAGTTACCTTTCTTACTACTTTCCCACTGCTAGTAATTCCTTCACTATTAATATAATAAGGAATAGTGCTTACTTCGTTTCTCTGTTCTAGCTCTAGATCATCTATCCAGGATTGACTATGGATAATATGATAAATAATTTCTCCTGCAATCGGCGGCGCTATGTGCTTAATGCATTGATCAAGAATATACTGGTGGTTGGTTTTTAAAAAAAATTTCCATTGATCAATGTAGGTCATAATTTCCTTTTTTTCTCAACCTTCGCATTGCCACCCCCGCACCCTGGTCGCTCTCTTCTATAATAAGTATTACGGATAACATTCCACCTCAATTTTCGAACAACTCCTTAATGACTTGATCTCTAGACACTGCAAAGTGTTGGGCCACATCATCTACAATTGCTGCAAGTGTTCCCAACCTCAATGCCTTATGATTAGGAACCGTTATATGATGAGTACCATTAGATTGAGTCGTAAGGCGCATATGACTACCCGTCTGCCTAATAATGGTATATCCAAAAATTTTAAGCGCTTTCACCAAATCTGTCGCTGAAATATCTCTGGGTATTCTAGTCATACAGCAATTACCTGATCACGCACGTAGTGCAGTCTAATCATTCTTGGCCGGTCTTTCTCTTCGAAATGACAAATAACAGCATCTTTAATATTGGTCTCAAGCTCTTCTATAGTGTCGCCCTCTGTGAATATGGATTGTCCTAATGCCCTGGCCGTATAGCCACCCTCAGGAGCAACTTCTATTACAAATATTATTTCGTTCATGGTTAACCTCTTAATTATTAGGTTGTAAACGGTTCAAGATCTTTCCTGAATCATACTTATTCACACTATAATGCCAATTAAAAGTTAAAACATACAATTTTAATCTAATAATAACTAGTAGATTAAGTGAGATGAGTCCGAGTAAAATTATTTTGTCCAAAAAATAATCCTCGGAGGGATCACCAATGGATTGGCAAACCGCACTAATCTCAATGTATGTTACCATCGTAGATATTTGGAATAAAGAATTGTTTTTACTGATAGAAAAAAATAGTAACTACGAAAGTAAATTAACTGATGAAGAAGTTGTTGTTATTTTCTTAAACGGTATTATAAGGGGACGTAGAGATTTGAAGGCCATTTTTAACTACACAAAATCTCACATGCAGGAGTGGTTTCCGCATTTAATAAGAGGATATGAGGATTTTGTTTATCGAATTAATGCGCTTGCTGAAATATTTCCAGCATTAATCGAATGCCTTCAGAAGTTACATCCGCAGATACGTGTAGATGTCGCCTCCAAAGGATATTGTGCATCCAGAGCTGAATACTACTGTGGTGTAAAAGTCCATTTGGTTGGTGGCAGGCGCATAGGAGCACTGCCTCTCATCGAAACTGCCCAAATCTCTCCGGCCAATATTCATGATCTCGTGTTTTTTAGAGGGAACATTGCTCATCTCTACTGTAATGTTCCATTTTATGCTGATAAAGCATACATTGATGACGATGCAACAGGCGTAGTAAAAGAGCGTGGTCTAAAAATGATTATCCCTAATAAAAAGCCAAAGGGAATTGAGTTGAATATTTTTGAAGCAATGGATTCTGCTGACATTAGTCGACGGAGACAACCGATCGAATCTCTTATTAATTGGATTAACGAGAAGACCGGAATACAAATTGCGTCGAAAGTACGATCTACGAAAGGATTAAACTTACATGTTTTTGGGAGATTGGCAGCAGCGGTAATGACGATGATTTTCAACTTTTAATTGGCATTCATAATCTCAATATACTTGGAGTAAGAAAACAAACGGTTTCTCCTCTGTTTCGTTAGCTCCTTTATCACTCCAATATCAGCTAAATGTCCCAAACACTTATTTACTGTGGCGGCAGTTAAACCAGTCTTCTTAACCAACCAGCTGGAGGTAGCGATAGGCCTCTCACACATTGCATGGTGGATTGTGAGAGAAGAAGCAGCGGCCCTACCAAGTTCCTCAATTTTACTTTTGTCAGTAGTGGCCACAGCACTTAATTCTTTGGCAGTAGCTACTGCTTGGATTGATGTCTCTATTACTGCTTCCGCAAAAAACATTAACCACGCTTCCCAATCCCCATTCACTCTAATACCGTTCAGCAACTCATAGTAGTATTGCCTGTGGGTTTTAAAATATAGACTCAAGTATAAGATCGGATCATGTAATACTTTTTGATCATAGAGCAGCAGAGTGATGAGTAAGCGCCCCAATCTTCCGTTACCATCGAGGAAGGGATGGATCGTCTCAAACTGAACATGAGCTAAGGCAACTTTTAGCAGTATTGGAGTTGGATGTGGTTTATCATGAAGGAAGTGTTCCAATTCTCCCATCAAATCTATGACCTTATCTGGAGGAGGAGGAACAAAGGCCGCATTTCCTGGTCTAGTACCACCAATCCAATTTTGATTTCTTCTAAACTCCCCTGGCGATTTTTCTTGGCCACGTCCCTTGGAGAGTAGCACTTCATGTATCTCTTTAATGAGTCGAAGAGATATGGGAAAACCGCGATCTAATCTCTTCATCCCATGTTTTAGAGCGGCCACATAGTTACTGACTTCGGTTACATCATCAAGCGGAACACCAGGTTCCTCTCCTAACTCGAACAGAAGTAAATCTGAGAGCGATGATTGTGTGCCTTCGATCATTGAAGAGAGCACGGCCTCTTTGCGAATATACATATAGAGAAATAGGGTAGTGTCGGCCAGTAGGTTGGAAACACTGTCCAGACGGCCAAGTGCTATTAAGGCCTCTTCAAATTTATCTCGCAGTTTTGGTGACCACTCTATGGCAGGATCGGGAGGTAGCGAGTTGGGAATGAAGGCCTTAACTTTCTCGCCAACGGTAGAAACAGTTAGATATTTGCCAGTAATTCTCTTCATAGTCGCTAGTTTATCCTAAAATAAGTTTTTATCTTATTTTAAGATAACGTTTTATCCTAAAATAAGCAATATTTTTATCTTAGGATTATGGAAAATTTTTCTTTGCCCTTAACAATCATAATGATTCAAAACATAACCTTTAGGCAAATACTCCTTTAAAATACGATTGGCCAGATCCAGGAGAATTCTTCACCTAAAATTTCATTGCGTTAGCTTTGAAATTTAGGTGGAGATGAATCCCTCATTACGTTAAAATTTGGACTACAACCCAAAACTGTCGATGCTCTCAAATCGGTATTAGGCATATTCACAGATCGATAGCGTCATGTCATCATCTATGGTTCAAGCGCAAAAGGCAATTACCGGAACGGGTCAGATATCGATTTGACAATCGTCGCGCCAGCGCTAACACTTTCAGATCTTTTAAAAAGGTATACAAATATTTCATTCGCTTACTCCTCTTGTTGATTCTTGAATTGCAAAAAAAGTCGCCTGACATTGACAAAAACTTGAAAACACCGTAGTCTGATCGGAACATCGATTTTGGAATATTAGAGTTACCTGGAGTTGTGATGAACGAGAAGAGCGAAAATAATGAAAAATTGGCACAACACGGCCGGTTACTAAAAGAGGAGTGCGATCGATTAAAAAAATCTAGACAATACCTAGATAGATCTTACGAAAAGTGCGGAAAGGTGGTGAAGAGACGGGTAATTGATGATTACCAGGAAGATGAATTGGAAAAGATGGAGGCCCTTTGTGCGCGTTTTGCAAGGACAACAGACATAATAATTCAAAAGATATTGCCGCTTATTGAATATCTGAATTTGAATACACGTAAAGGCTCCGTGCGCGACCTTATTAATATGGGCGAAAAGTTAGAATTGATAAGTGATGCCAATAATTTTGTGGAGATTAGACTGCTGCGAAATTCGATTGCGCATGAATATGCGGAAGAAAATTTAATCGCGCTTTTTGATGAAATTATGCGCCGAACACCAGAAGTGTTGTCTACAGTTGATAAAATAGACACATACATAAAGAGAACCGTTGTATGAGGCTGTCTACTGAAGAAAAAAATACGATTATTTCTTGCATCCTTGAGTTTGACCCTCATGCTAAAGTTTATCTTTTTGGATCAAGAACTGATGAACACAAAAAAGGCGGTGATTTGGATATTTTGGTAATCAGTGAATTGTTGTCATTTAGTGACAAATTTAAAATCTTAGCAAAAATTGAAGGTGCAATGGGGGAACAGCAAATTGATCTCCTGCTAAAAAATCAAGATGAGGCCGATAAAAGCTCCTTCGTCCAATCGTTTATCAGTGATGCCATCCTCCTTAACCCATAAATCTAAAAAAATATATTGGATTTTTCTGTACACACCTCCCCAAAAAAAAATAAAGAAGCTATTCTCATTTTGCCACGTTCTCCTGATCGTATCTCGCAACTGCCTGATTGTTGCTTATCATAATTATATTGAAAGGCCAAAAACCCCCAAAAAACCGCAATAGAAAGCAAGAATGCGGTAATAATTAACAATGTTGTTTAAATAATTTAAGATGGACACACATCAGTAAACACATGTAAAATTTGCTATAAACAAAATTATGTAAAGACTCTATTTTTTGCTTGGGATTGCACAAAACTTTTTGTTTCAATTATGGTATAATTACGACATAGTCATTTTCTTTGCCAAAACAAAAAATTCATGCCCCTTCCTATCATAGTAGTCGACTTTATCTTTTTCACGATCAGCAAAAAAACTGTACCCCCTAGCTATTGGTCCTCTCCCATGAAGGTAGCTATTGAAAACTTTTAGGGGGTTATGCTTCCAATATGTTGCCAGTGGTGTTGTTTTGTAAGCATCATCAAGCGTAGGAGGTGTTTGTATAGGAAATGATATAAAATCTTTAACACCCCAACCTTGGCGATGGCGCTTCAATCCAAATTTAAAGAATATTTTCTTTTCAAAACCGCACTTAGCTAACAATTCATCTAAGGTCTTAGGGAGATAATAATGAAAATGATTTAAATAAATAAGATGTTCATCTTCTCCATTATTAATAAATCGTTGATGACAAGGCCAAAAATCTTCGAGACCATTTGGTGTGATAAAGAAAATATGTCCTTCTGGGTTAAGAAAGTATCTTATATCATTCAGAAAGCTAAAAGGATCTCTCACATGTTCAAGAAGATCCCGCATAACAATCAGATCAAACTTTTTGACGCCAGGAATTATATTCTGTTTTAACTCTCCCTCATAGGCCTCACAATCGAAGTATTTCTTATAGTGGGATATAAGATCTGCAACAATATCAACATACGTGATTTTAGCTTTGGGATAAATCTTTCTTATTCCTTGAGAAAAATACCCATCTCCCGCACCAACCTCAAGAATGTTAAATTCTGATTCTTTGCTCATTTCTATGGTTTTTGTTAAATATCGTCGAGCAAAATAACTTCCTCTGCGATAAGATCGCTTAAATCCTCTGATAATTTTGGCCGATGGTTCTTTTGACTGCTGTATTTGATAGAGAAGAGAGCATCCATCGGCCGTAGTTTTAACTTCTGGAATCGGATCAAAACTTATTAGGCCACATTTAGGACATTGTACGTTCGTATAGTGATTTAGGCCTATAAAATTCACCTTGCCTACGATATTCCCTTTTTCTGCTTTGCATAAGCAGCATGGATCTTGTCTTCTAATATTTTGTCTCGAGCTTTTAAACATAAACATTTGTGTATCCTGTTGTATATCCTAATAAATTGACGATCAATGTGTTTGATTGAGGAAGATTAAACTAGCACCTAAAATGCTTTATATAATCCATAACATAACATTTTCATCGGCCATTGTCTGGCCTTATATTTTTGCCCTCACTATGAGTGGGTATTTAATCACCAAGTTCCCTTTTTTGAGCTAAATTAGGCATGGAAATACGCTACTACAAACTTAAACACTCTTATATTAAACAAATTGATGAATCCTAATATTTAATGTAGCAAAGGCGATTTAGTAACTAGCTGGTCGATCTCGTAATCAAAGACCATAATTGTTACAATGTGAACTTAGCGCCTATATTCACAAAAATTTTGACGAAAAAAAGATAGATCAAAATAGATCAAAATAGATCAAACGGTGAAGAAAACGATAAAGGAAATGGTAATTTTTAATGGAAGCAAACAACCCCCAAAAAAAATATCTATTCATTGGAATTATTGATGCTGTCATTTTCGTAATATCATTCTATTTTACAATAGATGCAGCAGCACTTCATCAAATAAATAAATACTCCCATCTGTATTTAATAACAGTGTTTTTTACTGCCTCAATTATATCTGTCATTTTTTACTTTTGGTCTTATCGCAAACGCATTCAAAAATTTTCATTAATATCTGGTCCTTTGGCATTTATTTTTTGTTCTGTGATAATTGCCCTGCTTATGTACTTGTCACAACAAATGGATACTAACGCAGCGAAAACTACAAATGAGTATTTCACTCTAGGATGGTTTCCATCAGAATGGCATATATTACCCACAGTTTGGTTTTGGTTTTTTGTTAGCAATTACCAATACAGTGTCGTCTACTTTCTTCTTTCTATCGGGGCCATTATCCGTCAAATAAAAGGAAAACAAACCTTCAATACATTGTGGTTCTCCATAACGCTTCTCGTTTGGTCATTTTTATATACGATCATCAATATACCATATGCATTAAAAATTCTTGGAATGATGTCTCCCCCTCTTATCGCTTCAATGATTTTTGGCCTATTAAAACAAAAGATTGCGGAAAGACGAGCCTTTTTCTTGGGAATAATTTTTATGTTCCCTTGTTTAAATTACCTAGGAATAATCCCTTTTTCCTTTCTTCATTCCTACAAACAATTTCCAGGTCTAACCAAAATATTTCCGGTGAATACTCATCCCCAAATTCCTCCTATACATTATCGCGACCTTCTTTTTGATGAAAAAAAAGAGATCCTGTATATTTCCTGGGGCCCAACTTGTGGTCTTTTAAAAATTGATCTCAAAAGCGGAAAACAAGAAAATAAGGGTGATGATCTAATGAGGTATATAGAATTTTCATCTGATCATTCAACAATTATTGGAGCTGGTTGGTATAGCAGATCTTATATTGAATATTCTACTAATCCATTCAAAGTATCAAAAAAAATATCGCTATCTTCTTTTGGCGTAAGGCAACTATTTACCGCTAAAAAACAAGGGTCCAGTGTATATTTTAGTGCTTCTGAACATCCAATTATTGCTCGCATTAATTATGATTCGTGGAAACCAATCGTAATAAAGTATCTCACCAAAGAGGGTTTGACAAAAATGCCTATTGGGCCAGCTCATTTTTTAATATCTCCCGATAATTCAAAAATTTATTTAACAATGATGATAGCAGATGTTCCAGATACTTATGTTTTTTACATTTTGAATGCAAAAACATTGGATGTTATCGCAAAAATTGATTTACCTGAACTTATTGTAGGTGTTGCCATTGATAAACATCATGATTACATATACCTTCCCAGTTTTTTCACAAGAAAAATATTTTATATTGACCTCAAACAAAATAAAATCACTGATATCAAGGAGGGGGTCTTTCATTCAAGAATGCTTTATTACGACCCAATAAGGGATTTTATTATTGCTGGATCATTTTATAATGGGGAGTTAGCAGTAATTGATAGAAAAACTGGAAAAAAAATGTTCAGCGATAAAATCACTCATCGCATTCAATTAGGAAAGATAAGTGAAGATGGCAACCGATTTGTTTTCAATACTTCTTCCGGAGTTTATACGCTCGATTTAATAAAAATTAACAACTATATTATAGAAAATAATTTACGAAATTGAAAAAAACATAAAACATAAAACATAAAACATAAAACATAAAAAACAAACATGGATTTCGTTAAATGAAAATATTATTAATCTCTACCGAACGCTTATCCGCGATGGAAGACTGCGTCTGTGCTCCTCTGGGAATAATGTACTTGGCATCTGTTGCCAAACAGGCAGGACATAAGGTTAAACTTATCAACCTACGATCCATTCGCTCAATAAATGAAACCAAACAGGCATTAATAGATAGTGTTGAATGGAAACCAGATTTAATTGGATTAAGTGCAACCTCACCTTACTCCTCTATCTTTGAAACCGTCGCTCTGTATTTTAGAAGAGAACTTCCTCACGCTATTATTATTGGAGGTGGTCCACATTCGACAGTTGATAACCATGAAATTCTAATCAAGGGTTTAGTAGATATTTGTGTTTTAGGAGAGGGTGAAAAGACGTTCATGGAATTAATAGAGCGTATCAAAATAAAAAAAAGTTATGAATCAATTCCAGGTATATCATATATTGCCGAAGGTAAAGTGATTGAGGTTCCTCTAAGCAGCTATATAGAAAATTTAGATCTATTGCCCTTTCCTGCGTGGGAAATGATAGATTTAAAACAATATAAGAATTTTTCAGGAATGGCAGATTATTTCCGCTGGAGCGCAACCATCCTCACTTCTCGCGGCTGTCCATATAAGTGCATCTACTGCCATAATCAATTCGGTAAACATTTTCGAGCAAGATCCGTCAGAAATGTTCTTGATGAAATTGACTTACTATACAATAACTATGGATTGCGTAATTTCGAATTTGTCGACGATATATTTAATTTTAATTTAGCAAGGGCCAAAGAAATCCTTAAGGGTATTCGAGAAAAATTTGAAAATATAAAAATTGCTTTTCCTAACGGATTGCGCGCTGACATATTGGATGAAGAGATAATAATTCTTTTAAAACAAGCAGGATGTTGGCATGTATCCATACCTATTGAAACTTACTCTTACAGAATGCAGAAAATTATTAAAAAAAACTTAGATTTGCAAAAAGTGGAAGAAGCTATTTATTTACTAAAAAAACACAAAATCCATACCCGAGGCTTCTTGATGATAGGGCTCCCTGACGAAAAATATGATGAAATTATAGATTCAATGTCCTCAATGTTAAAAAGGCCATTAAACTATTTATTAATCTTTATGGCAACTCCGTTTAATAAAACTGAACTACAAAAAAAGATAGAACCAATAAATTATAGAAAAATGATTGATTACAAAGAAACAATTGATTATCGTTTAGGATTAAGTACTACTGGTAATATACCATATAAAGAATTAGAAAAAATCAGAAGTCATTATTACCGAAAAGGCATTTTACGATTTCGCAATTGGAAATACTGGTGTTCAGCCGCTCTAGGTTTAATAAAAGGAGGCGCCTTTAAAAGAATAGGTATCATTCTCATTAGTTTGAGTGGTCTAGGTAAAAACTGTATAAAAAAAGCTGGTATCAATATTCGCATTCAGGAGTTCGAACATTTCAAAAGAAGCCTATTGGAATCATTACACTAGTATACTTCATCTCTTTTATCTATTCCATCTCCTCTATCAATTCTAGGTTTCATTATCAGTGATATAAATGATAACAGTAGATGGATCTTTGAGAAAATCACCTCCGGTAAATTTTCTGTAACAAAACGAGTTAATCGCATATCGTATATGCGAAACAATAAAGCGAAAAGGGGATAACTATCCTTGTACACTTGATAACGGAATAAACGACTCAAGTGATATATTTGACTTTTGGGAAATTGAGGCATTTCCAAACAAGTCTCTCTGTAAATTCTAAAAGATTTGGGAGTAATTCGCAACCACCCATTTTTTTCACATACATTATATAGATCTGTCTTTGGAACAGGGTTATAAATAAATATTTGAGGACCTGCACCATAAGAAGAGCTAAATACGATTTGTTTTTTGTGTATCGTTCGACAAACTTCCACCGTCTGCTTAAACATTTCAGGAGTCTCAAAAGGAAGACCTATCATGCAAGAAATAACGGCCTTTATTTTATACTTATTAAGTAATTCAGCATTTTGAATAAACCTATCAATATCGATGCCCTTTTTTATTACTTTATTTCTAATGTATTCATGGCCCGATTCCAGTCCCATAAAAACGTGCCGACAACCTGCCCTAGCTAAATTTTCAATTACCTCTTGGTCAAGTCCATTACAATGAGAAAAACAATCAAACGTCCACTTGAATTGTTCTGCATACCTTTGGCAAAAATTTATTATCCAATTACGATCTGATGTAAAATGTTCATCGAAAAAATTAATATTTTTATAATCATATTTTTTACCCACAAAAGCAAGTTCATCGAGCACGCTATCTACACTACGTCTTCTTTCCCACCGTCCTTTTCCTGCCTTAGAAAAAACAGCATTTATACAAAATGTACATTTATACAAACAGGATCCTCTACTTACTGTTGTAATTAATGTATTATGATTTTGATCTATGATCTTTTGAAAATCAACTGCATCTCTATCCATGTAAGGCAGGCCATCCAAATCATCTATAAACTCACGATAATCATTTTTTATGATCTCTCCATTTTTTTTCAACCAAATATTTTTTATATTTGTTGATTCAATGTCATGTGTATTTAATTTCCGTAGATATTCTAAAAGCGCTTCCTCCCCTTCGCCAATACAAATAGCGTCAACATTAGGAATAATAATCGTTTTTTCTGGTTCTAAAATGGGGTAGTTACCACCAACAATTACTGGTATCTTCTGATCAAACTCTCTGGCAATATTTGCTAAAACTGGCAAATGTTGTTCTTCAGTAAAATTTATACTTATCCCAACCACATCCGGATTAAATTGTTTTAATGCCTCCCGGTATATTCTCATGTCAGTTTTTTTTTCTACAACAACGACTTTGGTTTGATGCTGATAACGTTTTAAGTACGCACTAAGGGCAACCACACCATGTGGCAATTTCCACCGAAAATCATTGTGCATGTTTGATGAAACCAATAAAATACGCATTTCACCCCCCAACTGATAAGCTGATAAACCGATAAACTGATCATCAGATCTTTTCGTCTTAGATTTATTTTCTAACTTCTGCAAAAGTGCGCTTTATGGCCTTTTGGAATTTATATTTTGGATGACCAAATATTACTACTATTCCGCCGGAATCTTGGTTGATTATTCCATACTTGCTTTTAAACCATTTCGGCATTCGTTGAATCAAAGGGGCCACACTACCAATCATACAAGAACCAAGTCCTAAAGACTCACTCGCCAACATTGCATAAGTAGCAGCAATCATCACATCGCCATCTTCTGTATAAGGCGTTCGATAAAAATACATTGCTAAAGGAGCATCATAAAATAAATAATCAAGACCTTGTTTCTTTCCCTTTAAGAGTTCTTGAAACAGAGGAATAATAAAACATTTAAAGGCCTCTCGCTTTTCCTTGCTCATGAATATACCTAACACTTTAATGAGACCAAACATCCATTTCATCTTTTCAACTGCGCCTAGATAATCAAAGGCAAATTCACGAACCTTTGCTTTATTGTCCAAAATCAAAACTTTCACATCCGATGGAGGGATACCCATGGGAGCGGTTTCTGCGGCCAGAATTATTTTATTAATTATTTCGGAAGCTACTGGTTTATCTTGAAAATTTCTAGTACTTCTTCGTTTAAGCATCAGACCATACATATGTTCATACGAAGCAAATTCTCGAGGTAAATCAATTAAGTCCTTTGTGGAAAAACAGCGGCCTTCAATACTTATTGCTCCACGAGGACAAACCGCCGCACATGATCCACAAGCAAAACATCCAAAAAAACTATCTGGTTTGGGAACCATTTTGCCATTCTCGTTGACAATCATAGAGCAAATCGAAGAACAAATCCCACAGACTGTACACAAATTGTAATTAATTTTTACTCTACCGTTTTCCCTGGTTCTACTAGTAATTATTGGCATATTATTCCTCCTGGTCATAATAATACATAATAACTATGAGAATACACAATTTTAGTTATAACACTAAGTTATTATTCAATATTGGACTATTGTATTGGAACTGGCCAATTATATAGAGGCCGTTGGAATTCAAGGTCTATTCGGTCTATCCGTCACCAAAAAAACAAAATGTCTTGGTGAGTAGCACTGCCGCTTGATTGGCCGGCCGCTCATTCGAGCATACACCCCAACTCTGGGTGTAATGGATCGTAGTTGGCAACTGCTTTGGGTGACTTCGTTATCACTGAAAGATAACTTAGTACAGTGGGGGCGATCTTTATCTTAAAAATCGGATGCCCTTTCCCCATCGAATAGTCTGTTATGCTCAGGACCTTTACTATTTTAGAAACAATTGACGGCAACTGAGTTCTCTTTCTACACTCGGAGAATGGAAGTCCTGTAACATAGTGACAGGAGCACAACTCTTTTGCTAGCATATTGGAAAGAAGACCTGACTTGATTGCATATAACATCTCCTGCTTAGAGTACGAACGTTTAGGAGTAGGATGATCGACATAGGTGCCTTTTTCTGTATCCAGTCCTGTCGTCAGTCCTGTATTGATACCACTGTCACTGCCACCATTTTTAAAACACCCCAAAGTCTTATCTATAACATATGACATCTTTCTTGAATTTATCTTGTCATTAGCGGTTCTAACTATGATTAAATTTTGCTCAGGTGAAACGATAATGTATTGCCCAGAAAGCCCGGAAGCAAAAAAAGTCGATTGCGGCATATTGGGAACAAAAGGAATCGAGTTATTTACCGAGCGATTAGTCCATATCCCTGCACCATACACTCCCTGATTAGTTAATTCTTCAGTAGAAAATTCCAAGATCCCCGGAGAAACTGTCGTCATAAAATCCACCCACCAATCTGGAAGTATTCGCTCTCCATTCCAAACTCCACGATTTAAAAGTAGTTGTCCTATTTTTATCATATCCCTTGTGGTAAGAAAAAGATGAGAACCACCCCAATATGTTCCTGTAGAATCTCTCTCAAAAGTCACATTTTTTATACCCACCCGATCGAAAAGGAGTTCCCACGGATATCGAGGATTATCTTTATAAACATTCTCTAACATCACAGTCAACAACACAAAATCACCGCTACTGTAATTCCATCTTCTGTCTTTGCGCATTGGTTGTCGTTGAACGTAACTGGCACTATCATGAAAACTGCTCACGTAAAGCATGTCCATAAGAGATGAATCACGAAGATCATCTCCACGACTTTCATTCCAGCTAATCCCTGAAACCATATTGAGTAATTCTCTAACGGTAAACCTGGAAAAATCTGGGTTTAGTAACTCATTTTGAGGAACGACGTCTCCTATCATCGTTTCTAGAGTCAACTTTCCCTGTAAAATCGCATGACCAACAAGAATCGCAATAATGGTTTTGCTCCCTGACCAAAGACACTGCTTACTGTCCTTGGTGAAAAAATCACCATACCATTCGAAAAACAGCGAATCCCCAGTGGCAACAGCAAATGTTTCTGTTTTAAGTTCCGACTTTGGAGAAGATCGTAATATCTCCCTTTCAAAATCAGCACACTCGGGAGTATTAGGAAGGTGAGAAAAGGATGCATCTGCCCGTGAACCTGCAGAAAAGACAATTAATAGACACCAAAATAATATCTTTATTTTGGAACGCGCATTTCTATTACACATGTAAATCTCCAATCAAATGAAATAAAATAAAATAAAATAAAATAATCGAAAGGCGGCGATTTTATCACAAATCGGTGGATAATATAATTTATTAACCGGGCATCGGAAACAAATTGATAAATTTCCAGCGATCTTTTTTCAATTGTAGAAAGAAAAATGGAAAATTAAGAAAAAAGTCTTATTGTATGAAGATCTTCTAAAAAATTGTTGGTTTTTTCATTTCTTGTCTTAGGCATTTCACTGCTTCTTTCATTAATAAAATTAATTTATTAGTACTTTCGCTATCCAGTTGTGCCGCGACTTTTTCTTTGTATGATAACGCAAACTCCTTATGGAATAAATATCTTTGTGAATCTATTTAAATCCATATAAAAAACGTATTGTTTGTGGTAGCAAATTATACAGTATAATAATACGGCATACAACACAGGGGTGAATCTCTAATATGGAAACCAATACTGAGCTGATTGTTGTGATACAAAACAGAGAAACAGTTCCCTGTCTCTCCCTAGAGTGGTCTCCTTGTCTAAAAGATGAAACTGTTTTTACAAATACAAACACAAACGCAAACGTTAAAAAAAATGCCCCATCCCTTCAGACAGAAGTTTTTAAGCGTTTTGAAAATGACGGATATTTAAGTTCTAGTACTCTTCTCTTTTTGGGATTTTCTTGCGGTGTAGAAACACTTTCTCCTTCATTGGCCTTCTTCCGTAAATTCGCGCAAAGTTTTATAGAAAAATGTAGATCAATACCTGATATTGAATCTTTTCGCAATAAGTTGGATAACCTTTGTGTACCCATTGTAGAAGAAGAGTTAGAACTATTAAAAAGCGGTGCCCCTTTTTTAATAGGTGGAGAAATACTCGATTTACATTTTATGTCCCAACTTTGGGAAGAGCTAAATATTGAGTTAATATCTCAAATCGATAAATTCCAAGGAAGTATCGAGGATTTTTTCCATGCCCATAACCCAAATGTCTATTTAGTAGGAAAGGTATTCTTTCATCTTGTTGAAAATAAAGATAACACCCAATACCCGTTTGCTTTCCTAGCTACTTACTCCCACTCCATAAATAAAAAAGGAGGGACATCTCATTTAGCTCTAAAGCATGCTTTGGAAGAATATGGTGATGACAGTGAAAAATTACTGAATTTGCTCGTTACTGTCCATCGAGCGGCCGAAAATAGTTTACTCATTAAAGAATTGTTAGACAGCGGAGAAATTTTCCATCCCATATCATTTACCGCGAGTGATGCATTTCAATTTTTACAAGAAATAGCAATTTATGAAGATGCGGGAGTTTTATGTAGAATCCCTAATTGGTGGAGAACGCAAACAACAAATACCCTCAAAGTTGGAATTAACGTAGGCCCCAAAAATCAAGGACTTCTGGGTCTCGATAGCATTCTTGAATTTCATCCACAAATATTATTAAATGGAGAAAGCATCTCATTAGAAGAAGCACGTAAAATATATGCTGCGACCGAAGGATTAACTCTCATCAAGGGAAAATGGACAGTAGTTGATCATGATAAATTAAAACAAATATTATCGGTTTATGATCGTACCCAAAAATTGGCGCAGAAAGAAAATGGTCTTAGTTTTCGGGAACTGCTACAGCTACAGTTGGGGACTAAAAAATCATTGCTGGGCAAAATTAATGACGGCGGACAGATTGAAGAAGAACAAATTGAAATTTCCCATAGTGATTGGTTAAATGAAATTTTCAACAAACTAAAAAATCCGCAGTTAATTAAAACGATCAATCCCTCTAAGGATTTCTTAGCAAACCTTCGACCATACCAACAAAGTGGGCTCAATTGGATTTATCTATTGCACACACTAAAGTTAGGAGGATGCTTAGCAGATGATATGGGACTAGGTAAAACCGTACAAATCTTGGCATTTTTGGATTTAATAAAAGGCCTTGGTACATCATTGTTGGTACTGCCTACTTCTCTTATTGCCAATTGGGAGAATGAGATTAAACGTTTTTCTCCAAAACTAAAATATCACATCGTTCATATGGGATTAAATCCTGAGAGCAAAAAAATTCTGCTAGACACGGCACTAACACTAAAGTATGACTTGGTAATTACTACCTACGGATTAGTCCATCGTTATGAAGAATTTAAAGAGCACAACTGGAATTACATTTTATTGGATGAGGCCCAGGCAATAAAAAATTCTCACACAAAACAGACAAAAGCAGTGAAAGCACTCAAGGCAAACAACAGAATAGTATTAACCGGAACCCCAATAGAAAACAGACTATCTGATCTTTGGTCCATATATGATTTTATAAATCCAGGATTGCTAGGAAATAGTAAAGAGTTTTCTTCGTATACAAAAAAAATCATCAATGGGAGCAGCAATAATGGAAGCAGTAATAACGGGCACAGTAAAAATGTGACCATCGCTAACTGGTCACGGCTCCGTAACGTGGTTTCGCCATACCTGCTTCGACGAGTAAAAAGTGACAAAAATATTATCTCCGATTTGCCTGACAAAATTGAGATGAAAAGTTATGCTGATCTAAGTAAGAAACAGATCGTTTTGTATCAGGACTATTTGCAAAAGTTGCAAGAAGATTTAAAAAAACAGGAATGTCAGGACGGGATAAAACGCAAGGGGTTAGTACTTGCATCGTTAATCAAACTCAAGCAGATATGTAATCACCCAGATCAATACCTAGGGAACAGCGAATACGTTGATGAAGATAGTGGCAAATTTCAAAGATTAATAGAAATAGCAGAGACAATTTATGCTAAAAGAGAGAAGGTATTGATATTCACCCAATTTACGGAAATAATTCCCGCGTTAAACAACCACTTGAAAAAAATATTTAACAAAGACGGAGTGATTTTACATGGTGCTATTCCATCAAATAAACGAAAGGAAATCGTCGAAAAATTTCAAAATCAGGATGCACAATACGTTCCATATTTTATCCTTTCATTGAAAGCAGGTGGCGTGGGGCTTAATTTAACTGCGGCAAATCATGTTATTCACTTTGACCGTTGGTGGAATCCAGCAGTAGAAAATCAGGCCACTGATCGGGCATTCCGAATCGGACAGAGTAAAAAAGTGCTGGTCCATAAATTTATTTCGCGCGGAACGTTAGAAGAAAGGATCGATAAAATGATAGAAGAAAAGACAAAACTATCACAAGAGATTATTCAAGGTGGCAGTGAAGATTGGATTACAGAAATGAGCGATAGCGAAATATTTAATTTATTCAAATTAAACTTATAATCAAACTTATGATTAAACTTATTATTAAAAGGAGCGGTGCGAACTATGTCGTGGTACCACTTTAAATTTAGACCCTATGTCTCTAAAGCAAAAAAACAACAACTTGCCGCGAATGCACTAGCGAAGCTTAAGAAAAAAAATCCCAATCTCACTCCTGTAGTAATCGAGGGAATGGGAAGGACTTTGGCCAACACTTGGTGGGGAAAGGCCTGGAACGATAACCTTACAAAATATGCAGACTATGAAAACAGAGTAGGCCGGGGACGCTCCTATGTTCGCAATGGAGCGGTATTGGATTTACAAATAAAGGAGGGTGAAATCCGCTCTATGGTACAGGGGAGCGGTTCCACCCCCTACAAAGTTGTCATAAAAATTAACGAATTAAAAAGTTCCATATGGGAAGAAATCAAAAAAAACTGCTCTAAAAAATTAAGTCACCTTTCTGAATTACTCTTAGGTAAATTTCCTAAAGAGGTAGGAACCGTCTTTACCTCAGTTGGAACTGGCCTTTTTCCTGAACCAAAGTCGATGAACTTTTCTTGCAGTTGTCCTGATTGGGCAGACATGTGTAAGCATGTTGCTGCTACTCTATATGGCGTTGGCGCGCGTCTAGATAAAGATCCATCGCTGCTGTTCACTCTAAGAACTGTCGATATGAAAGAGTTAATTAAAGATACATTGACCGGTGTAAAAGATGAATTAAATAGAAGGGCCGAAGATAGTAAAAATATTAAAGATAGTAAAGAGATTGGTGGTAAGCGATCTAGGATCATCAGAGGTGATGATGCGCAAAAACTATTTCAAATTGATATGGCAAAAAACGACAACGATGATGTAATAAATAGTAATGTCATTTCTTCCAAGTTTTCACCTTTAATGCGTGAACGTATTCGCAGTAAGCGTAGTAAGGGCATAGAAAAAGAGAAAGGGAAAGGGAAAGGGAAAAAAATCAACAGGCCAGCAAAGCTAGCAGTAGTTGCAATCAAAAAATCGAAAACAAAACCGAAAGCGAAATCAAAAGCGAAAAAAGGACTGCGATCGACTAAACGCTCGGTCTAATTAGTAGGAAAGGAAATCAACCATGGACAAAAAAATTATACTTATCATTACCGCCTTGCTTTTTAGTATGCAACTGCCTGCGCTTTCCGCGCAAAAACTTAATATTTATTGCGAAGATGATAGGCCAATGCAATTTGTAGGAGCGGATGGAATACTCACAGGAATGTCGGTGGAAATTGTACAGGAAATTAAAAAACGTGTAGGTAATTCAGATCCCATAAAAATGGTACCGTGGGCCCGAGGCCTGAATGAGGTTACCAATACACCCAACACCGTGCTTTTTTCCATGGCCCGAACAGCAGAACGCAACCAATTATTTCAATGGGTGGGGCCTATAGCAGAAACTGCGTTCGCTTTGTATGCGAAGGCAAATTCAACCATAAAGATTACCGAGCTAGACGATGCAAAAAAAATTCGTTCAATAGGCGTTTACAGGGATGATATCCGTGATCAATTCTTGACCAAGGCGGGATTTACAAATCTAGAACGTACAGATGACAACGTTTCGAATTTCAAAAAATTGATGGCCGGACGATTCGATATGTATGCCAGCTCTTCAAATGATATTAAGGGTAACGCGGAAAGTGCAGGATACAAGCTTTCGGACGTACGACTCGTATATATTTTCCTGAGAAGTCAAGTTTACATGGCCATGTCCAAAGGAACCAATGTTGCAATTGTAGCACAGTGGAATGATGCTTTGAAGAAAATGAAAGAAGATGGGACGTTTTCCCGCATATTCAAAAAATATTATCCAGACAATGAACTCCCCGGCCCTGAGATTAGTAAGTTCTAATACTGTTTTACTGTATTAGCAATTGATCCTCAATTCCAAATTCTGAGTCCGTGTCTTTTTCAGCATCCTCTATCTTTATGAAAGGAGTGTCCGTATCAACGGCAACGTCCTCAGCGTCACCAATGCCAACGCCTGTTTCAACTGCCAAAATATTTCTTTCTAATTTTCCGCTAAGTATTTGTCTTCGAATTTCCGCAAAGGAACTGTTGATAACTATGCTTGATTTAATATATTCATCACAAAGTACTCCAGTTTGATTTCCTCTTTTTATCAGATCGATAACTTTATCCCTAGAAGGGATATTCGTATAAGAGACAGAACTGGAAAAAATCTTAGACAGAAATTCTTCCAAAATTTTTTGTTGCTTTCTCACCTCGGCCACTCGATCATGTCTATTTTTATTTTTTTCGCTCGGATATTGATTCTCTCTATTAGATATATAACCCTCCGGGTCCGCAGCAATAATCAGGTGTTTTAATTTCACATATCGGTCTATCCCTTGGGCATCAATCGCGGTCGTATAGGCCCCAGTCGCAAACAACATGCCCTGCGGCAAAAATATCAAGGACACGCCAGCACTAAACGGTGCAGCTGCAATCGCCCCCCCTATGATCACCGATGCCCCGATTCCCAATCCTATGGATGCCGTCCTTGGGTCATTACTCGATGTCATTTTCCGTAACTGTTGATAACAGGTATCTGCTCTAACCACTTGTGAAAAATTAGTAGTGACTGCACTAGCGATTAGCAGCAAAGATAAACCAACAATCTTATTTAAATTTTTTGCCAAAAGTTTGATCTTCATTGTTTTCTCCATGATTTTTCCATATTTGAATTAATAAAACCACACATCAAGCGCTTCCCCGAGCGCAGGTGAGTGTAATTCCGAAACAAAATTTTAGCTAGAATTTTATTGTGTTAGCTCTAATTCGCTCCTTTTTGCTGCTCTTTGCTTCTTTTTGCTCCTTGTTCCCCTCGATGAGATAGCAATGATGGTTGACACATCTTTCTTAAAGTTTTTTTTAGGAGTGACCGACAAAATATTCACCTGTCTCTGAATTAATTGGCCGTAACCGGAGGAAACCATGATTGCAATTTATATTGGAATTATGAACTTGCTTGTATTTTGTTTCTTATCATCCACGCCAGGAGGAACCCTTGCTGCAGTGGAGCAGAGTGCAGATAACTCATACCGATATGACAAAATCCCCATAGTAACAGTTCCGACTGCTGCCAATACAGCGGTACAAAATGGCATCATATCCGGTTGTACCCCCTATAAGATAGATCTCCAAAAAGCTGAGCAGTTCGATAAGGCAAACGCAGTTGTACTCCCCCCGCCTCTTCCAGCAGACCGATCCGCGCTTCCAGTTGTGGAACCATCAGGACCATACAGTCAATATTTTAAAAGTGATTTTGAGCGATTACCCCGCATGAAGGATGGTACGCTCGTACATTGCAGTGAATTAGATGTTCAATTTCAGAATAATATTTTAAAAAATTGGGGAAGACGTTTATCAGATGATAATGGAATTGTGGAGCGGAAATGTACTGCAATGTTCTTAAACGGTCAAGTCAGATTTCATATCGATCCACTAGCTAATGGTTTAAGGTCCCATGGTAAATCCAAAGAAGTTAGTGAAGGATTACAAATAGAGTGTCCACTTATTCCACCCGCTGGTGATGGTAAAAATATAATTTGTAATATTCAAAAAGTCATACGCGTGGAATTATTGAAAAAAATTCCCGAAAACATGGATTTAATAAACTTACGAAAAGAATTTTTGATTGGCAAAAAATCTGAAGAAGCAATTGGCGAAGTGGCCGGTTCTACCTACAGTGACCCCGAATGTTCACAGGATGGGATTGTCGCTTTTTATATGAAAAAATTTAATTCTAGTTTAGAAAATTTGGCCAATGAAAACACACCTGGTAGTTGTCTTAAAAAAATTGAAGCACTGAAAAATGTTGTGAAACAATTAATCAAATTACACAAAAAAAATATTTATCATTTGGATATCAAGCCAGGAAACATTTTAGTTGATGAAGACCTTCACGCAAGATTAATTGATTTTGGGGAGAGTTCAGAGAAAAAATGGATCGATTGGAAAAATTACGCTGTTGATTTGCATATTAGAGACTTAATTTCTATTAACTTATTGCTTTCAGGAATACGTGAAGATAAATATTCTCCCATTTTTACTGTTAATTCGAGGACAGCTGACAAATATTCTCTAGTAATGACGCTTAGTCAAGTCCTCTTTGGCCTAAATTCACCGTCCCAAGGAGGCGGCAAAGACTCCCTGGTACCTGGGAGTAAAGACGAGTTGAAACTTGGGTATAATCAAAATAATAAATTTTCGATAATGCAATCCAATCTGTTTGAAATAATCAAAAACCGAGGGAGTTTAGAACCTAGAGGGGTGTGGCGCCAAACAATCAAAACAATCATGGATACCTGCCCCAAAGATAGTACAGATATTGTAGATATGTTAATTTGTCCGCTTATTCGTCCTGCGACTAGGGGCAAGCACGATTTGAATAAGATATTTAAATTTTTAGATGCTCAAAAAAAAGAAATATGCACATACATGAACGAAAAAGGGTATTTGTGATATTTATAATGATACAAAATTCGATGAAATAAATAGGGTCCAATTAACAAATCAAGGTGTAAAATATTGTCAAAAAGCAAAGAAAAATAAGTTGCAAACTAAGAATCTAAACAAATTGTTTTTGAGGTAATCAGTGAAAAAATTAATAAGGGGTATTGTTGAATTTAGAAGGAATGTTCAGGATTCATATAGGAAGTCCTTCGGTCCTCTTGCTAGGGGCCAAGCACCCGATGCCCTTCTTATTGCCTGCTCTGATAGTCGTGTAGTTCCAAATGTTTTTGCTTCGACTAACCCTGGAGATCTTTTTGTTTCAAGAAATATTGGGAATATAGTACCACCGCATGGGGTGTTTATGGGTGGTGATTCCGAGGCAGCTATAATTGAATTCTCTGTACTCAGGTTAAATGTTCTTGATATTATAGTCTGCGGACATTCGGAGTGCGGCGCAATGCAAGCACTTATCAATGGCAGAAAAAATATTGAAACTCCAGCTCTAAAAAATTGGCTCCGACATGGTGATCCAGCACTAGATCTCTTGAATTCTGGAGTAGTTCTCGATTCATCATTAGAAAAACACAACCAACTGTCTCAGATTAATGTTCTGACACAGATTGAACATATAAAAACTTATCCCATCGTCAAGAGACGAATCAAAGAAGGAAGATTAGCAATACATGGATGGTGGTTTGATATTGCAGAGGCCGATGTATATTACTATGATGAGGCAATAAGAAAATTTATTATGATTAACGAGGCCGAAGCAGAAAATATTTTAAACAATTTCGATATGAACAATACCGGGTGTGTGAATTGTTATTCCTAATTGACGTCCTCCCAACTCCCAAGCATCGTCCTTACTCAACTCAGGATTTTTAAAGGGATTTGCGGGTAACAAAAAGTTGAATGAGTTTCAAATTAAAGGTATCGGGTGCTGACAGTACCTATACTGCAACAATTCTCAAACTTTTATTACTGCGCCTTTGACCAGACCATTAAAATTCAACCACTTAGAAAAAACTAAATTTAATCCTTTATTGCATGTTCTTTTTCCATAATTACTTTTCTACAGCTATAATTTTAAGGAGTAAAAAATGGCACGTGCAAACGCAAAAAAAGGAAAGTTACTTATGGGTAAATACAATCCAAAAGTTGATCTTGTTTTCAGAAAATTATTCGGCAGCGAAGAAAACAAAGATATATTAATGTCACTGGTGAAT
>JADGBS010000200.1:0-5414 GCA_015231325.1 Oligoflexia bacterium
ATTAAATAATGTCAAATTAGCGACACTCTGAGAAGAGTCAATTTTGAATTCGCCAACACTTATCCCTGTGTTTTCAAGACGGGTTATCAAATCATTTCTATTGTGCGCAAAAAAATCACCTGCTGTTTGATCGAATGTCTTTATTTGTACATCAATATTGTTCTTGCCAATTTTGCCTTTAGTTACTTCTAAACCAATTCTACCAAGTTCTTTATCTTCAATAGTTAGTGTGACTTGTTTTTCATTTGCAGCATTCATTTGAACAATATAATTTGAAATTTTATCTAATAACCTAACAGGATCGTGATTGCTATTGCCGATGGACGAATGCGTAATGTTCATCGTTTTACCCAAAACATCTTTTGATAAATTGGTATTATTATCACCTCCCATCATTTGCTGAGCTCCACTGCTATAATTGGACCCACCAATATTATCACCAAAATTCAATATATGTTTTTCATTAATTATCTTGCCCTCTCGGCCCTCTGATCCATCCCCGATACCTCGTCCATCACCCTTGACTTTGGAATATTTTCGCAAAAAACTGCCATTAACACCGATGGTATCCCCGCTAACACCAGCACCATAAAATCTTTTTGTCGCTAAATCATTCAGCTCCTGTTGTTGTTGCTGCTGCTGCTGCTGCTGTTGCTGTTGCTGTTGCAATATTTGCGACATAGGTAGTTCCGCATTCAGATCTTGTTCTTTTCTGGCAGCAGTCAATAATGGCCCACTTCCAAAATTTAAACTTGATTTGTCTCTGTTTGCATCTATCGATGAACCGCCCAAGAGACCGCTTGCAATAGGTAGTCCATCCGCAGTTTTCAGTACAATAGATTTACCGGTAGCAAAAGGATCTACTTCCAAACCATTCACCCCAGCGCCTATCATTATTTTATCCAACATTTCTGGAGCATTTCGGATGTTTTGAATATTGTGAATATTTTGAGTATTCCCATTTTGTATATTTGAGGGTTGAGGGATATCGGCCATATCAACTGTCGTATCATTAATTTTGAAATTGGCCTTATTATCAATTTTTCCGTTAATTCGGTTATTGGTCGCATTATCAATATTCAATAGTTGAGCTGCAGCTTCAACTACACTCTCATCGACACCTACACCTGCCCCCGTACCGGCAGTCGCTTTTAGCAACAACTTAAGTTCACCAGATGCATCTAAAACAACAGGTGTGCCTGATACAACAAGAGGACTTGTTGCTGTGGTCAACATGCTTTGTATTTTCTGTGTCGGTCCATTAGAAAAGAGAGTATTGTCTCTACTACCAACAACGTTTTTACCAATAGTATTTTTATTAGCGACAGCTTTATCAAGAACATTTTTAATGTTATTCGCCGTTTGTGCTGCCGAAGTATTTTGCCAGTATCCATTTTCATACACAGAATTCAAAATATTTAAATCTTTTGCAAAATCACCTTGCATAAACATCGATGTATCTGTTAAACCAGAAATATCTGCGCTCGATGGGACATCAGTAAGATAAGTTTCTGGGCGAATAAAATTTAAATGGTCTCGCGATTTGACAATGGGCGGACCATTTTGTAATAAATCAAGCTCACCCTGCACAAAAGGACGACTTTTTTCTTTTTTTTCGATCGATTGTTTTTTTTCAAGATTTTTAAATGTTGACGGAGTAGCAAACAATATTTCATTAGTATTTTGATCTGCTAGTATTTTTTTATTGAGAAGCGTATCAAAGCTCTCAACATTTTTATCCCCAGAAATATTTTCATCCCCGAGATTTAAAACAAGAGTAGAAAGCTCTCCTTTATTCAACCCGTTAAGTGTTTTTTTAGACAAAAGTTCATTTAATTGGATTCTTTTATTTTTGTTACTACTACGACCAGTCCCTTTTACTACAGACGCCCTCATAGATGTATCTTGGAGACCTCGTCCTTCTGCATCTGTTGTGCCAGTTACTTGATAATAGTTATTGTCTAAACCTTGCGTTAAACTATTCGTAAAATCGCCATTAGGAAGATTGATCCCTGGCACAAAACCTCCTGCCCTATTCAATCAACAGTATAAAAAATCATTCAACTCCGGTATTCCGACATTTCCTGCATTACCAGTATTACTAGTATTACTAGTAACTACTAACCAGTAACCAGTATCGAATGATCAACATTCAACTTTTAGCATCCATTAATAAACGCAAGAAGAATGTCTTGTAAGTATCATTTTTTCATATCTAAATACTGTTTTTGAATCCTGGCAGAAATTTCCTTATCCATTAAGTTAAATATTTTTGATGCTTTTAGTGGATCAAGCGAACCCAGTATTTTTACTGCTATGGTTGGATCTTGAACGGACAAAACACCTGCTGCCTTAGCTGGCTGCATATTAGCAATGACTGAAACAATATTTCCAATCCTATCATCTGCTAATTTACTATTTTGATCTATACATCCCAATAATTTTTGCTGTTGTTCCTGCAATACAACAATCTTTTTGTTTAATTCTTTTTCTCCAAGAGCGACTTGTTCCTCTTTTGCCTGAATTTTTTTTTCACGCTCCTTTAAATTCTCATCTTTTTCTAATAACTCTTTGGCCAATAGTGATAATTCCGCTGGTCTTATCCTGTTCAATCTTCGGTCAATTTCTTGCCCGATAATTTTTCTCTTCTCCGCCTGGGTGTAACAAACTTTTTCGTCAAGCACATTTTCTATCACTTTTCCAGTAGCAATGGCCGGCGAAGTAGACTGAGAATGCGCCGATGTTTCCTCTTTCAAATTATCACCTTTTCCTTTTTTACTGTCCTCAGCAAGTCCTTGCTCAGTCTTTTGGGTAGTTGTCGAATTTGTCGCTTCTTTATCTTTTACAACTTCTGCCTCATTATCCTTTGCTTTATCACTGGCCTCTTTTTTATTACCTTCTTGATTCTTTTCAATTTTGTCCTCATCATTCTCTGACTTGTTTTCTGACTTGTTCTCTGGCTTGCTTTCTGACTTGCTTTCTGGCTTGTTCTCCTCCTTGTTTTCTGGCTTGTTTTCTGGCTTGTTCTCCTCCTTGTTTTCAGCTTTTTTTTCTGTATTGTTTTCCGCATTAACTTCAGCGTTGGCCTCAGCATTATTTTCTTCAGCAATATCTAAATTGCTTAACCATAAGAAAAACACGACCCACACATAAAATAAACGACGAACATTTGTCATATAGCTTTCCTATCGTGGCAGACTATAAATCATCCTCATCGTTAAGATCAAAACGCAGGTTAATAATATCGTCTAACTGATTACTTTCATCTACTAAATATTTATGATAATATTCATTTTTATCACGATTCTTGATCTTATTCAAAACCTTCACTTTATTTCGTTTTTTCATTACTTCATCAAGCTGTTGCTGATATTTTTGGTTCAAAGATTGGGCCCTATTTTTGAGCATATTTGTATGGATTCGATAGCTTTCTAAAAAATATGTGTGCAAGAATAGATCTGCGGCCCTTGCTTTTTTAGATAAAACATCTTGTTCTAATAGAGAATAGGTAAAATCAATGTCATCATTTATTTCGCCTAATTTATCATTATTTTTTTTTACTTCGTTATTGATTTTACCCAATTCAATTTTCTCTCTATATTCTTCGAATTCCCGTAATTTTAAAACATTATCTAAACGAAATTTAAATTTTTTCATAATAACTTACAAAAAATTATAAAAAATAATTAAATCATGTTCATCTCAACGCTTAAATCTTTTTCTGGTTTTACATCCTTTGATTGTACGGAATTTTCAGCATCTTGTGCGATTTTTACCAATCCCTCGTAGGCGTCATTTAAATCGCTACGCTCTTCAATTCCCTGTTTTAAGCTATTCATAAATATTTCAAAAATATTAATGGCCTTGTCTACTTTAACGTTGGTTCCTTTAACATATGCACCGACACTAATCAAATCTTCGGCATCCATATACGATGCTATTAAGTCACGCAAATACCCAGATATCAATCTATGCTCTTTAGTTACCACTTTGTCCATCACTCTAGATATTGAACTGAGAATATCAATTGCCGGGAAATGATTTTTTATGGCCAAATTTCGACTTAAAACAATGTGACCATCAGCAATAGACCGGACACAATCAGCGACTGGTTCATCCATATCGTCACCCTCTACCAATACAGTTACAATACAAGTTATGGATCCACGATCTTCCTTAGTTCCTGCGCGCTCCAATAGTTTCGGCATTTTGGAAAAAACACTAGGGGCATAGCCACGATGACCAGGAGGTTCTCCGCTGCTGATAGCAATCTCTCTGTTGGCCATAGCAAAACGAGTAATTGAGTCCATCATCATCAATACGTCATTATTTTTATCACGAAAATATTCAGCGATAGTCATGGCGGTATACGCTGCTCTCACTCGAATAAGTGGCGACATTTCAGATGTAGCGACAACCACTACTGATCTTTTTAATCCTTCAGGGCCCAAATCTGATTCAACAAATTCGAGAACTTCCCTTCCTCGTTCACCGACCAATGCAATAACATTTATATCCGCTACAGTATTGCGAGCTACCATTCCTAATAAAATAGATTTTCCAACACCAGAACCGGCCATGATAGCAATCCTTTGTCCCTTGCCCAAAGTCGTAAATCCATTAATTGCCCTAATCCCTACATCCAAAGGTTCCCGAATCGCTGGTCTTTTAAGTGGATTAATATGCTCTCCAAAAATACTTCTAGATTCAAAGGTGCCATTTATTGGACCTTTACCATCAATAGGAACTCCCTGATAATCAAGAACCCTTCCTACCATCCCAGGAGAAACTCTTAGCATTGTAACTAAATCTCGTAAATACACTAGTGTCTCTGAATTAATACCGCTAATTTCACGATATGGCATAACTAGACACCTGTCGTTTTTTAGTCCTACTACTTCCCCCATATATCTGTCATTCGAACTAGTAACAAATTCCACACTACTACCAAATATTGCTCGAGGCAAAGTTACCTCAACGACGGTCCCTTTGCTGGAAAATACTTTTCCTATTCTCTGATAAGGTGACGTTCGGTCCATCTTATTTAAGATACAGTCCAGATCTAAAGATGACCGAGAATCTGAATCATCAACATGCATTAAATTATTGATCATATTGATATTCGCCAAACTATCTCCTTTCAACTACTTCAAACAGTTTATCTATAGCATTAATCTGGTTTTCAAGGCTACCATCTATAATAGCGCTTGCTGCCTCCACAATAAAACCTGGGCCCTCAATCTGTTCGCTGATTTCTGTTCGAACGTTTTTCAATTCACCTAATTTCTTTTGTACTACCTGTAGCACTTCTGGCATTTTTTCAAAATTATGTTTATTAACTTTAATCAATAAAGTGTCCGTTGTACCAAGTTCAACTATTAACCGTTCCAATAATCGCACAATATAAACTCCAG
>JADGBS010000200.1:5436-7024 GCA_015231325.1 Oligoflexia bacterium
TTTTAATTCACGCAAGATGACCCATTTAACTAAAGATTTAATAAATGCATAAAGTTGCTGTTTTTGAACTTCTAAGATATTTTGTTTGTTCTTAATCGCTGCGTTAACCATTTCTTCAATTTTTACCAATCGTGATTCAATTTTCTTAGCGTTCTCCTTGGTAACCTCTTGATATGCAGCATCTTTCCCTTCGTTATATCCCAACTGCATCCACTGTGCTTTTATCATTTCAACTCTATTTCGAACTTCAATTTCAAATTTCTCCTGAGACTCTTCTACTTCTTGTTTTTTAATTCCACGATACCTTTCAACTATCGGAGAAATTTTAAAGCCAATATCAGAAGCATCTTCCATCTCTCTTCTAACATCAAACTTTAGCTTTTCTTCTTGCTTCGTCTCATAGTCCTCAAAATTGGTAACCTCATAAATCTCTATGTCCTTATCCTTAACTTTTATGTGATCACGTCCCACGTTAGTCTCAGGCAGATTAAAGTTACTGAAATGATACTCTTCTACTTTTAACTTCCATGATTTATTAATCTTCCCACTACTCGGTTTATCTTGTCTAGTTTGTTTATTGTGTCTATTTTTAATAATCATTATTTAATTACCAATATGAACTGCATATCCAAATTGATTCTATGTGTCTATATATCTATGCATCTATCTGTACTTTTTTATATCACCTTACACCATCTTATCCTCAGTATCACCACCACGCATAATAATTGCTTTACCTTGAGTTTCAAGTTCTTTACATTTTTGTACGATATCACTTTGTGCTTTTTCCACATCCGATAGTCTAGTTGGCCCAAGTGCATCAATGTCTTCTTTCAATAGTTGTGCTGCACGATTTGACATATTCTTGTAAAGTTTCAACTTAACCTCTTCAGGAGATGTTTTCATTGCAATCACTAATTGTTGATGATCAACTTCCTTAAGCAACGTTTGAATACCTTTGTCATCTACATAAACCAAATCTTCAAATACGAACATTAATTTTCTAATCTCTTCAGCAAGTTCAGGATCTTTTTCTTCAACTCTGGCCATAATGGTTTTTTCTGTATTTTTATCCATTAAGTTCAACATATCTGCTATCGGATCTACGCCACCTAATTGATATGTATCAATAGTACCCAATGTCGATAATTCAGTTTTTAAAACATCATCTAATTGTGAAATTAATTCTGGAGAAACAAAATCCAAATTGGCCACACGCAAAACAATTTCTGCCTGCAATCCTTCAGGCAATCGTCTCAAAACATCGACTTTTCTTTCTGTAGTAAGATGGGCCAAAATCAATGCAATAGTTTGAGGGTGTTCGTTAATCAAAAAGTTTGCCAGCATTCTTGTATCAACTAGTTCTAATGATTCTAAAGTATTGGTTCCTCCAACATCTACAATTTGTCCCAGTAATTGTTTAGCACGATCCTCACCCAAAGTATCAAGAATGAACGATTTTCCCCTATTGTCAGAAAACAACAAATTCATATCTTCATTCAATGATGAATAAAATTCGGCCAAAACACGTTTAACCATCCAGATAGGAGCGCTTTTTATAGTGGTCATCGCATTGATCATTCGTTTA
>JADGBS010000201.1:0-402 GCA_015231325.1 Oligoflexia bacterium
ATTAAAAAGGAAGTCCAGTTAATTGATACTGAGAAAATGTTAATGACCTTTGTTTCAAAGGCTCCGCCATACGTACAAATAAAAATATTTAACACAAAAAAATTAACCCTCAGCAATCTAAAACTAAACAATGAATTATCAAAAATTGGAGTAATTAATGCGATAAGCAATGTTATAGAAGCAAAAACTGTTTTAATTGCCCTCGCCAGCAACGATTTCACTACTACCTATCTTTGTTTATGCGATCTTCAAGAAGACAAGATCATTAGCATAAACAATCTTAACTATTCAATGCTTAATGATGGATATAGTAATTATTACTCCATAGAACTAAAACTATATGATAAAAATAATTTTTTAATTTCGTTTATGGATATGAATTCATTAGAAAGACACCTTATA
>JADGBS010000201.1:526-6918 GCA_015231325.1 Oligoflexia bacterium
AATATGTTAATTGAATTTTTTTCCGCGCCAATAATTGATTTCAATCAAATAGGAGACATCTTCATTACTTTATCTTTTGACAAAAGGTTAATTCATAACTATCCTGAGCAATTTCTTGATTTAGACGTACGGATCAAACAAACGATATTAAGTTGCAAAGGAAATAAGGTAGATACCATTATCCAACTAAATCAAAATCTTGATTACAAAAACCATTGGGTATATGAAGATACTCGTATTACTGGTATAAAATGCAACAATAAGCATCTATTGGCCAGTGGAATAAAAGATAATAGTTTAATTTTTTTAGAATTAATCACTATAGCGAGCAGTAGTAGTAATAGCAACAGTAGCTGCAGCATCAACATAAACTTCAACGATAGATATTTAACTTCCATCTCTCCATCGTCAATATCCCTTCTCGAGGATAAAATTATTGTTGCTGGTACGCACGGATTTACGCAGGCCACGACAGGCAGCGTTCTTTCCTACGGAAATGCATTTATCCATGAATACAACACTCAGCTAGCTTTAATAAAAAAACTAGATATCTATGGAAGGAAAAACAGTACTATCCATTCTCTAAATATTTACGAAAATATTTTGTATTTTTTTTCATATTTAGATAGACCATTAACCCATGAAAGAAAAGACGCACCTTCCTATGTAGGCATTTACAAGTCAGAAATATAACAAAGATTAATACCAATCGAAAAGGAGATGAACAAATGAAACACCCAAAAACCATTTTGTTAGTATTAGCTGAAACGGCCTTTGTTTTATTATTAATTTTGTGTCAAATGAAAACGTGTTTGGCAAGCAACGCGACACATTATCCTTGTAACAATGTTTATCACTCCAGTAATATCGATTTCATGGTACAGGGATCATACAAAGAGTTCTTTCCATTAATGCTACAGCTAGGACTAGACACTGTTTTTCGAGAAGACCAAAAAAACATTATTAAAAATGCATCGCAAATTTTTATAAATCGCGCATTAGAAAACAGAATCATTGATTGTGCATATAGAAATTCTAGCAAAAATCTTCCTACATCTCGTGATGCATTTATAAATGAACTTTATAGTGCAATTTCTCCAAATTACATATCCGGTACAACCGTTCCAGCTTTCGCGTTTATTGCATCATTTAACAATGATCCCAATATCGTGGGCATCGGTTACGTCGATCTCTTTTACGATTGTAATAATCCACTTCCTGGTTATAAAAACAAACATTATCTACACATAGCTATCAATTCCGATAAGTTAGGCAATAGTTCCAATTATTTTTTTGCCAAAAATGAAGCGTATTGGGCCGGTATCATCGCACATGAATTTTTACATAATCTAGGTTACGAGCATAAAGGTGGTTATACTGGATCATTTATTAACGAATACAGAAAATGTATCCAATACGATGGCGCCTCACTGCAAATGATAGATGGAAATATTTGTGATTTTAATTTTGATAAAGAAGTATATCGAGATGATCTATGAATTTAACAAAACACTAACAGATAGAAAAAAATAAAAAAATATAGCTAAAACCTGGGAGTTATCATATGAACAACAACAAACAATATTATGTACAAGTATTACCACTCGTGTTCCTCCTACTTAGTATCGCAGAAATGGCATCCGCACGGGTTTTGCAGTCTCCGGCCCAAAATTCTCAAGCAATTTTAGGCAAAGGTTATGATACCAACAAAGAGTCATTTGCTGGAGATTGCGTAACCGGTGAAATCATTTATGCAGGTGCACAAGACTCATCAATAAATTTCGAAAGAAGTTTAAACGCTGAAGAACTTTCTGACTCATTGGGTTTTTCTGTTGGGGGCAGCACTCGTTACGGCGTAATTCATGCCAGCGCCGCTGCTAAATTTTCCTCTGAATCATCTAGCAATGAGTACTCAGAAAGTACTATTTACATGGCTGAGTATAAATTCAAAAATGCAAAATTAGCATACGCCAACCTTACAGAAATAGGTAAGAAGGCGCTCGGTACCGATTTCGGCACCAGTAATTTCACCTGGGAGAATTGGGAAAAAACCTGTGGTCACGAATTTGTAGAGCAAATTCAACTAGGCGCTAAAATATTTATCTCCGCCAAAGTCGAGTTTGCTACTAAAGAGGATAAATCTGCTTTTGCTGCAGATTTTAAAATTAAAGGTCCAGCATTTTCCGCGTCTGCTGAACTAAAAAAGGCATCCAGGCGTTTCGGCAAACGCGCCTCTGTTACAATTCGTGCATACCAATTAGGGGGAGACGTCTCCAGACTGAGTGCAATTTTTGGAAGAAATCCAAACAATAGAATTAGTGGTAATGATCAATCGCTGCACGCTTTACTCGCCTGCTCTATGGACCGGATAGATGCCTGTATAAAAATACTTGATAGTGCAATATCTTACGCCAGCGATTTAAGTGATCCAGAATCCTTTCCCAATCAAATAAAAACCTCTTCTCCATTAAACTCCCCAAACGGTCCTGCACAACTGGCATATCTTTTGAGTCCGTGGGAACAACTAGCACTATATTCACCTCCTGCCATTCTAAAAAGCACTGTTTTGGAGGCAAAAAAGGAATTTGCAAATTTTTTCGAGGAAAATCTAAAATACCGCAATAGGATATTGGGATTATTGAATTCTCCAATCAGACTCTCTTTTAATCAAGATCATCGTATTAAAGATGCCAGAGAACGCACAAATCGTAATTTACGATTGATTGTTGACGGTGCGACGATTTGTTATGCAGCGCCTGAACGTTGTGTATCAGAAATAATATCTATATCGCAACGAATTGAACCAATTGATGAATTAAACATGGAGGTATACCCCGAAAGTTTTGCGCAATGGTGCGACGGACTATCCACTCAATTGATCTCATTTTCTGCACGAAAAACTATCCAAAAAATGATGCAAATTGCCGCTGCAGATAACAACTTGGATGCTTATTCGGATGCTTGCAAAACTGCTGAGCAAATTTTAAGTGAGATGAAAGAAATTGATTTGAGCAACCAAGGGATCTCAAATATTGAACCATTATTAAGTCTTATCAACGTTGAGACTTTGGATATGAGAAATAATACGCTAACAAATATTGAAGGAATAGAAAAATTAACTCAACTAAAAACATTGCGCTTACAGAATAATCAACTCAAAGAAATAGCTCCTCTGTTATCCGTTAAAGGACTTGGTGCACTATATTTAGACTTTAATCTTTTAACAACATTACCTTCATTAAATACGCTAGAAAATTTAAATATTTTATGGCTAGGTAATAATCAACTTGAATCACTAACAGGGATTTCATCATTGCCCAAATTAGAATATTTGCGTTTGAATAACAATATGATTAGTAATATTTCACCTTTAATAACCCTTCCTCGACTTAAATCGTTAATAATTAGTAATAATTACATCAGCAATTTCTCACCATTGATTAATATACCTAAACTAGAATACGTTGAACTTAATGATAACCCAAGTCCCTGCCCTCGAGAATTAGAGAATATTTGTGCATTAGAAATGTAACCTCGCATTTAGAACCATTTCTAAATTCATGGATAAGTTTTCAGATAAATATTCAAATAAATATTCAGATAAATATTCAAATAAATATCCAAATAAATATTCAGATAAATGTCTCGGATAAAATTGACTTGAAATTAAAAATTATATACCATTTTTATAAGTATGAAAAAATGCTATACTTTTTTACTGCTTATTTCCTTGCTAACCATTTTGCTATCCTATCCAGCATTATCCTATGCTGAATTTTCTGATGACATTGTTCTACAAAAGAATAGGATCGCATTTTTGGTTCCAAATATTTCAAAACCAAAATATTTCGGTTTTGAAATTGGATTTATTACTAGCAAAAAGATAAATAGTATAAATTACCCATTTAATGCTTTTGTTAAAGCATATCTTGCCGAAGAATCATATTCCGTACAAGATGACCTTCGGTCCAGTGCTTTGGGTGTTAAGGCGGGAATTATTTCACCAACTCAAAGCGGGGTTCCAGTATATGTAGAAATTGCTGGAGGTTTTGCTAAAACAACGCATCAAAAGGACCCTTGGTTTGGTCACAAACATGATTCATTTTCCAGAAAAATACTATTACTAATAGAGGGAGGCGCAATGGTGCGTGTTAAAAAAAATTTTTTAGTGCGTTACACCTACCAATACCACATTAACAATGTGAAATATTTTACGAGAAAAAATTTTATATCGATAGGGTTAATTTTTTAACGTGAAAATATACACAAAAATAATTATACTTACATTGTCTGTCTTTTTAATAACCAGTTCAACTTTTGCATTAGAAAATAAAGAACATGAAACTGTTTCAGTACTTCCCGTAGACAAAAAAATGGACATACTATCAGAGATAATCGCAGCAATAGTGGAAAAATCCTCTGAACCACCAATTAATTATTTTGACTATATGCAAAGATATATCTCTACAAACTGGGTTGAATTAAATTATAACCTGGATGCATTTTTTACAAACCAACAATACGACCGTAAAGAAAATAAAAGTTCAATTTCTTTCTCATATGAGGCATTTTATAAAGAGAACTCCCCCTTTAGAAATTTGATAGACTATCGATTGATAACTCATTTTCCACGTGCTGGTCGCAAACTCGGCATAGTCATTCAAAATGTGCGAGATGAAGTTTTTGAATCAACCAATGATAATGATCATAGCTCAAGGGCAACTAAAAATTCTGTTAGTACTGGTGTAACCTATAGCGATTCAGATTCGCCTTATTGGAAAAATTCATTTGAAATTGGAATCGTTTTTGAGGTACCTCTAAATCCATACGCAAAGTATAAAATATCTAAGACCGTAGAAACTAAAATAGTCACCATTGATGCGTCTCAAAGATTCATTCTTTATCGCCAAGAAAGTTTTAGTGAAATAACTCAACTTCTATTTTCTAAACAAATTACTACTGACATTTCGATTGGACAAGATAATGCATTAACCTGGACATATACAGACCATATTTTCGTATTAAGAAATTCAATTGGACTGGTCCATCGACTTAATGATATTTGTTCACTTAGCTATTCCACGGGCGCAAACGCTTTTTTATCTCCCAAATTAGATTATTATCGTTATGATGCAGCAGTTGGGTATAATCAAAAAATTCACAATGAATATCTTTTGGGAAACATTACCGTTGGAGCAGAGTTTTTAGAAAAAAACGCCTATAAAATGGATCGATTCATTTCTGCGCGTATGGAAGTTCTATTTTTTTAAAAACAAACTAACGCAGCAAACTCAGTAATTAGAAGCAACCTTTTCACCTTCATCTTCATTATCGCCATCATCACCACTATCGCTACTTTCATCATCACCAAGATAAACCTCGCTCGACCTCCACATTTCTACAATTTTGGATTTTGCTGATTCTAATCTAGGCATATCCGCAGCGCTCAGGCGTTGAGTGGAAGGAAGTTTAACTTCCATGGGATTAACCGAGACTCCATTCCCATCAATAACCTCATAATGCAGATGCGGTCCTGTGGTTATTCCTGTGGCCCCTACGTACCCAATAACCTGTTTTTGCTTTACCCTACTTCCAATTCTTAGACCTTCAGCAAAACGCGAAAGATGTGCATAGGCCGTTGAAAAATCAGAATTATGACGAATCCTTATTAAACGACCATAACCAGGAACCCAACCTGAAAAAGAGACAACTCCATCACCAGCTGCCCAAACTGGCGACCCTTGAGGAATTGCAAAGTCTACCCCTTTATGCAACCTGGTGTGTCCATACACCGGATGAACCCTATTTCCATAACGAGAAGATATTTTTACTGCCAAAGTAGGAGTTTTCAATAACGACTTTTTTATCCCCTCACCATTAGCGTTAAAATAATTTTCAGATTCACCATCAACACCCCCCAATTTCAACAGGTAATAGGATGATTCACCTGCCTCACCACTAACAGAACCCATCTTTAGTGAAAGATAGTGAATTTTTCCTGTTTCAACCCAATGACCACTGTCATCAAAGTAAGACTCATAAAGGATTTGGAAACTATCACCACCTTTGATATCTCGCTGAAAATCTACTTGAAAACTGTAGAGATCAAAGAACTGGGTCATTACTTTGCTTGGAACTTTATTTTCACGTAAGGCTTGATAAAGAGAATCTTCTACCACGCCATTGACACGGATCAACTTTTTGTGCAATTTTTTTTGATAGGTTTTAGCAACCAACCTCCCTTCACCTGTTCGCTCCAACAACAAGTAATTTTTTCTATCCAGTTGTAATTTGAGCCCTAAGAAATTTGCCACTGGGGTGAATTTTTTATCTGGGGTATAGACCAGCTCCACTCTTTGCCCTAACTGTAACGAATGCGCTCCTAATATTGG
>JADGBS010000202.1 GCA_015231325.1 Oligoflexia bacterium
TTTCCATTGCTAATAAAATAATAGGTAGGCTGCAAACTCGTTGGATAGACGATACCTTTGAACGTATATTTTATGATCGAGATGAAAGCGACGATGTAACAAAAAATGTCGCAAAAATAAATAGCTGTGGCCGTTTCAAGTTAGTTGTGCAAATCAACCAAGTTTTAAATTCCTCTGTACCGATGACACAAGTTACTATTTCTAAACAATCACAACAATTCGAACTCCATCAGAGCGAATGGATAAATCAAGATAGTGATGGAATTATTGAAAACACTATTTTCTACCGTATTGAACAAGCATTGGCCATCTATCGTGATGACAACCGTTTTTTTAAAAATGATTTAGAAAAACGTGAAAAGGCGGTCCTATCTGACGAAGATTACGAGGATGGCGAGGATGGCGAGGATGGAGGTGATGGTGATAAGGATAAAAATGATACGGCGGCCGCATCGACAAACTCTGAAACAAAGGGCAATACTGTTGACCTCACACTAACACCGTTAACACCACTGAAACCAGCTATTACCAACATCAAACCAAACGCTAACATTAGTAATAACGCTAACAAAACATCGGTTGTAAAAAAAGAGAGCAAAGCAAAAAAACAAAAGAAAGGAAAAAAAGAAAAAAAAGGGAAAAAAGTAAAAAAGAAGAAACAAAGTAAAAAGTCCCAACAGCTAAAAAAAATAAAAAAGATAAAAAAGATAAAAACGACAAAGGAGATAGTGGGGAACGATGAATAAACAAAATAATAACGTCCGTGCACTAATCATGGCCGGCGGTAGCGGTACCCGCTTTTGGCCAGAATCAACCAAAGCATGTCCCAAACAATATTTGGCACTAGTTAGCGAGAAAACTTTATTAGAAGAAACTTTGGAGAGGATTAAAAATTTAGTTCCTGCCGAAAATCGCTATATTGTCACAATAAAAAAACAGAGCGCTTTAGCAAAAAAATATTCCCAACATTATCTCCCACCACAAAATCTACTTCTAGAACCTTGTGCTCGTAACACTGCCCCATGTATTCTGCTGGCGCTCTTATCTATTTTGGAACAACAAATTCCTCATCGATCGTTAGATGAAGTAACTGAAGATATAGTAATCATTCTTCCCTCTGATCATGCCATTCTCAATCATAATGGTTTTGAAAAAACTTTAAACCAGGCAATTCAATTTTTGCAACAAAGGCCAGCACAAGACAACAAAATCATAACGATAGGCATTGTCCCGCATTTCCCTCATACCGGTTATGGCTATATTTCGCCCAATATGGATACTCCTTTAGATCTGGAAAAAGGCATATATCCAGTAATCACATTCAAAGAAAAACCTAATAGCGAAACCGCCAAACTTTATCTCCGCCAAGGATATTTTTGGAATGCGGGAATGTTTATTGGCAAGATAGGAACATTTCTCCAACAATTCGCTCAGCATGCTCCAACGATTTACGCCTACAAAGACAAAATTAGTAAATTACTGGCCACACAAAAAAACTATATCCTTGACGGCATTGACAGCGCAGGAAGGGATACGTATGAAGAACTTCTCCTCTCTTGCTATAAACAGATTCCTGCAAACTCCATAGACTATGCAGTGATGGAAAAATCACAAGCGGTGGCATTGATATCGGCCAAATTCGATTGGAATGATCTCGGCTCCTGGGATGCCCTGGCAGCACTTCACCGAGAAAAAATTAGCAACGCTCATGTGGAAAATAACTCGATGATGGAAATGTCTAACGGTACTAACGATACCAATAGTAGTACCAACTCTAACCTTCTTATCAACAATAACCAACGTTATTTTTTCAAAAATGCATCCAATAATTTCATAAAGAGCAATCCGCAACAGATGGTAGTGGCGATTGGGGTCGATGACTTAATTATTATAAACAATGATAAAACTTTGGTAATTATGCCACAGAGGGATGCTCAACAAATCAAAGAAGTGGTTAATTTTCTCGAAAAACAGGATTGGGGAGACGAATACTTCTGAAAAATATTACAAAATATGACAAGACAATCAAAAATTATCAAAATGATGTATATCACTTTGATGGAAAGTACTTTTTTAATATTTTATTAAGCTCTCCTGATTTTTCCATTAAAGATATTTCCTCATCAATTATCTTCTTTAATTCTGCACCCACTTCATTTTTTGGCATTAACATATGAAATTTTGCACGTTCTAAATAAGTGAGAGGAGCGTATGCCAAATCGGCATCTTTTAGTACGTTTTTTGCAACAGTGGAATATCCAACTACTGGTTCCAGATTTTCAAGAAAGATGTCAAATCTTCCTTTCTTGAGCTTCTCAATAAGTGCCACAAAATCAGAAGCATCGGTATCTATTTTACTCATATCAACGCCATATGGTATATAGTTATATCCCCGTATTCCGCCAATCTTATACCTTTCAAGATCCTCCTTGGATTTAATAATTATTCTTATCGGATTATTTGCTTTTGAATAAAAATAATGAGGTGTTGTCGTATAGTAAGGGATAGAATAGTTGAAAACCGCTGCTCTCTCTTCATTAAAAGATGCATTCAATATTAAATGAAATTTCACTCCGGCCTGTGTTTCTTCCAAGGCCCTTTTCCAAGGCCGTAATTCTATTGTATAGTTAATTCCGTTTTTCTTAAAAATCGCATCTATCACATCTACAGAAAAGCCAACTATTTCTTTCGTAGCTTTCCCCCCTACTCTTTTATAGTAAGTATATGGGGCCCATTCTGAAGAATCATCTACAATGTGAATTGTAGTTCCTTTAAGGTTCAGTGCCAATGCCTCAACGTAAAAAAACGAAAGGAACATCAATAATAAAATTAATCTTTTCATTCTTTCTCCCCCACTGCAGTTAACGACAGCAACACTTTAATAAATGAAACATTAGTACGTAAGTTCTATTATTACAACATTCTAATATTCTAACATTCTAACAAATAAAAGATCTAAAATAAATCTCTGTTTCTAAATATTTCAGAACTGCAACCATACAGGTCTTCTATTGCTAACTGTATCGATTTTTTTTCATTGCCCAAAATGGGGTCAACGATAACGCCAATAACTGTACCCGAGTGCGCAACAATAACTCCCTTACCCCCACTTTTCTTAGATATTTCCAATAGTTTTTTTATATGATTCTTAGGCAAATAGGACTGGTTAATCAAAGCACTTATGGATGAGCCTCGTCCAACCAAACTCAGATTATTGTCGAATATTCCTTTCTTTATAACTAAAAATGCTTCTTCTAATGCCTTTAATTCTTTCAAATTATATTTTATTTTTTTTGAATCATAGGTAACTGTATTGATACATCCAGAGGGTACAACCCCAATGATGTCGAAATTAATATTTCCAAAAGGTTCGATCAAAACACCTCTATGATGATCAAAAGCAACAATTTCTTCATACATAACCCCATCTGTTGGTTCTATCGTAGCGGCAATTTGGGCAATTAATTTTTCACTTAAGATTAGATGATGAAATTTAGCGACAGCTCGACAGGTGGCCACAATATCCGCAGAACTTGAGGCCATTCCCTTTCCGGGAATTAAATCAGATTCTATTCTCAGACTTCCCTTTCGAGGAAGGCCATGCTGATCTAGCACTTTCAAACATGCAAGGTATGCTTTGTGACGCTCGGGCGTTAGTAGCTGAACCCCTTTCTCGTTATCATTTTTGTCATGCACATCACAGTTCGCGTCAGCATAGTTAGTGCTAACACTAACACTAGCACTAAAATAAGCATAGCTATAGCGATTGATCGGACAGGTAATCATAAAATTTTGGCCACTAATTTTACCCTGCACCAATTCCCCAAAGGTGCCATTACACTTTGCTACCGACATTTCCAATGCTTTTTATTAAAACCCAATTCAAGTAGCGTGCACCTGCCCTTGGAACAAGTCCGCCACCATCCTGCAGTAAATCCTCAATAGAAATAGTTAAATTTCTGTTTATCTCATACTTCGCTATTAGATATTGGAGCCCGTAACACTGCCTCTCTGTCCAAACGTCATCGAGAACAATCCTATCATTGAAAGGTTCCGCATTAAACCCATCGACCAATTCCTGATACATCTGCGAAGTGGTGATCCCCCGCACAGGTAGGCCCAACCCAATAAACTTACTACTGTCCTCTTCTCCTGATGGAGACTCACTCACTATCACATTAAAGGCACCAGCACAACCATTCATCTCCTTATCAAAATAACTACTATGATTCCTAAATCCCACCCATTCACCGGGCCGACAATCACGACAAGACGCATCTTCAATTTCTCGCCGATCAGTCAATTGAAAAAGCGGTGTCTGATGCAAATCAAACGACAGAACCATCCGTTTTTTCAAAAAATATCTATTAAATAATTCTTGCCCCCACATCTCCTTCAATGCTGAATAGTAGGAAATCTGTATAGCAATACCGCAATCAATAAAGATGAGAGCGCCCCCTTTAATTGCTTCTAGGGCCTCCGCGGGCATCACTCCTTCCTTCAAAATATAAGTAAGCGTCCTTTTCGCTCTGAAATCCTCGTAAGTATCAAAAAAATTAAAATACTTCCGAGGAGCAGATCCCATCAAAAATACTAGCTTTCTCTTGAAAAATTCTAACCTCTGGGTGGCCATCTGACTCTGGCCAACACCACTTTCCGCTGCGATACTAAGTAACTTGAAATAATCAGTGGTGTACCAATATCCACCGTTTAGAGGGGCCAATTCTCCTCGCGCAACGGCAATCTTGGCAACCGCAACTCTTGTCTCATAATCAGAAACTACTTTTCTAAATTCCTGCAACACCAACTCATTGAGTGCTGACTGTGAACGTATCGCTTGCGACTCAACGCTGCCCGCAGCTGCTGCAGAAGCGGCCGCTGCAGAAGCGGCTGCTGCCTCTGCAAAAATCATTGACTCGATACCAAGGACCGTCGCAAGTAAAACGCACAACAATAATTGCTTCATAAACTGCTTCATAAAAATTCTCCAACTAAAAGCAAACTAAAAATATTAATCAATTTTCTAAATGAAAAAAGAACAAAACTAATGAAACTAATGAAACTAATGAGACGAACAGGGCAAATAACAGAAAAATGAATGTCAGAATAGATAAACAATACAAACATACCAGTCCTGACCTTGTCGACAAAACTACCATGAAGTGATTCAAAATCCCATAGTGAAATTGCTATATAATTTTTACCTAGGGAAAAGGACACTGATCTGGAACTAACACTATTGAACCAATGCCAAATAAAACTTCCAACCGTTATATCGATCTATTATTTCTAATGCGGACTTCGTCCGCTACCTAGTCATCCACGACAGGAATCGCGCCAAAAAGATCTTTCACACTATCCATATAATAGAAAAAAATAGTCACCATCCCTACCCACAAATATACCAATTAAATCATTATGAGGTTTTTAGATCCCTTCACTAAAATGGCCAAATGGACTTTCCTGGCAATTTATTCATACTCAATAGGAGACAAAAAAATGAATATTTATAAATCGAATATCGGTATCATCATCGCCCTTATCATTATGTATAACGTGACATCGCTTTTTTCAAGCGATGACTCTCCATCCAGATGGGCAAGGCCAAGAAGAATACAATCGCTTTTGATAGATGATGAATATGACCAAGATCAAGACCAAGATCAAGATCAAGAACAAGATGAAGAACAAGAACGAATCACTGTCTCCCCGCCAAACTCTCCAATAAATGGACTAGACCAATCAGCAGCAATAGCTATTACGAAAAAAAAAGAATATTTAACGAGAATTAATTTATGGAAAAGAGGTCAATTATCTCATGGATATAATACAATTGAATATAACTCAAAAGATGAAACTGATGAAAATGATGAAACAAATAAAAATCTGGATACGTTATTTGATTGGAGTAAAGTTTCTAGATCAGAACCAATTTTTTATCTTCAACAAACGATTAATGCTCCTATCCAAGGCCTTTTTTCGTTGGCATTCCTTAGCGAATTGTATCAACAAGATAGAATCAGTCTCACTTCTCTTATATTCACTGCCAAATTAAAAAAATGGATACACCTTTTCAATGTACCAAAACAAAACTGACAAATAGTGACTAATTTTCCATAAAAATTTCTTTTAATAAGAATTTTAGCTTCGTGGGAGCAACAACCGATTTTAATTTTAATTTTAATTTTGTTTTTAATTTTTTAATATGCCCCCTTACCGTATGTTCTGAGATGTTCATCATATTTGAAATCTCTTTTGCAGTGTAATCATCGTAAAGGAACTTGGCCATTTTGTATTCTCTGGCAGTAAGATTATACTTCAATGCCAAATTACCGCCATGTAGGGAATCTAAAATCGAACCAATTCCATTTTCCAAATTTTTAATAACCTTCGAATCAATTGATGGATTACTGCTTATTTTGTTTACGTAAGGGGTGATATAGTTATCAACAGTTAACTTGATTCTATGGTACAGTTTGCTTTTATTCTCTTCCATTAATTTGATTATGCCATTTAAAACGATGTTCTTTTCTTCCAACGAATCATTAGCTATTCTTAAACTTTCTGTCCGTTCTAATACTCTTAATTCAAGTTCAGCATTTAATGACTTTATTTGTTCTTCAGCAAATTTGTGCTCAGTTATATCCTGCACTGTTCCATCAAAAACGACTTCGTTCATGGTTACAGTTGGAGAGAAAAAACATGAGAACCAAATTTTTTTATTTGAGGGGTTGACCAGTATTCCCTCGAATCTCCAATCGCTTGACTCTCTAACTGCCTTGTCAACTGACTCTAAAAAGGGCGCCTTGTGTTCCGGAATAATCAAGGAGAGAAAACGCTCGAAATACCCGTCCAAATCGGACTTTAATCCCAAAATTTGTTCGGACCTACTACTCACAAAATAAAACCCCATCTCC
>JADGBS010000203.1 GCA_015231325.1 Oligoflexia bacterium
GTTGTTGCTCGATGCCTTGAAGAAAATGAACGCGCTCGCGAATCATTTGCATCGGTAGTCATGGGAATCTTGATAGTGGCGGATATATTAGTTCTAGTTATTATTTTATTGCTATCGTAGAAAGACCTAACATGAAGTTGATAAATTATTGCCTCTTTATACCAATAAAGTGATGTGTTATTCATCTGAATTACTCCTCAAACTTTGCCTATCTGTAAAATATTTATTGGCCTTACTTTGTATAGATGGTAATAACTTTACTAAATAAGTGGTCGCTAATATTGAAATTGCAGAAAGCGCCACCGTAATCGAATAAAAATCCTGATTAATGACCTTCATTGAAATACCAAGAGTGACTATAACAAAGGAAAATTCCCCAATAGGAATGGAAGTGATTCCAATAGCTATAGAATCAATCAATTTTTCCTTGCTTAATAATGCGGCACCGGCAGTACACAAGCCCTTTATTGCAATCATAAAAATGGATATTACCAATATGGTGCCTAAGTTTTTCCAGACAACTGATGGGTCTATCAACATACCCACAGAGATAAAAAATATTGCAACAAACAAATCTCTAATAGGCAGAAGCATTATCTTAATGCTTTTCGATTCTGTTGTCTCCGAAAGAAGCATCCCTGCAATAAATGCACCTAACGCGGGAGAAAGACCTACTTTTGCGGAGATCATAGAAATTAGTAGGCAGAACGCTATCGACATAATTAACGTTGTTTCCTTGGTAAGCAAGTGACGAATCTTAATAATAATTTTGGGCAGAGACAGTGATACCAACATAATAAAAAATATAAAAATTATTTTTTGAGAGAGTGAAAATACCAAGTCCTTTCCCGATAATGACTGCGAACTTCCTAGCGAACTAATCAATAAAATAATAACTAGAACTAATATATCCTCCACTATCAAGATTCCCATCACTACCGATGCAAATGATTCGCGAGCGCGTTCATTTTCTTCAAGGCATCGAGCAACAACAATAGTCGAGGTTATACTAATTATCCCACCTACAAAAAAACCAAGAATACTTGGCCAATTTAAAAAATATCCAATAATGGGACCAGAAGCAAAAAGGGTCAAGTTCTTTACGATGGCCACAGTAATTGCAGTTGGACCCACGGCCCACAGTTTTTTGAAAGAAAAATTAAATCCAAGGGTAAACAAAAGAAATATCACGCCAAATTCGGCCCAAATATCCACTGAAGCAGTTTCTCTGACATTGGGTATAAATGGAAAGTGGGGTCCCACAAAAAACCCGGCCAATAAATATCCCAGCACCAATGGTTGCTTCAAAAACTTGCAAATCATAATAACAACCGCGGCCACAACCAATATCAATGATAAATCAAAAATAAATGGAGATGAATTAAGCATTCCTTTTTCCTACGGCACCTAAAGCTCTGTTTCTATTCTCAATCACACCTAATTACCATCCGAAATTAATTGACCGAATATTCCATCCAACTACCTTAAGCATTACGAAAAAACCTAAAAAATAGGCCACAATTACATACCACCCTTCTCTTAAATACGTTGAAAGCGACTTGATTTCAGGATACATATTGGAAAGTGCAACCCCTGCCGATGATCCAAACCAAGTCATTGACCCACCATATCCAACAGTGTAGGCCAATATCCCCCAGTCATAACCACCCTGGTCCAGGCATAATTTGGTAAGTGGAATGTTATCAAAGAGGGAGGAGACCATCCCCAATCCGAGGGCAGTAATCCATGAAGCTGGTGGTAATTTTTCTACTGGCATTAGTGAGGCAGAATAAACCAAACTCAACAAAAAAATACTTCCGGGCAAAGCACTTTTCACCTCTTTCCATGGAGTACTTACGAAAAATCCACCAATTAAAATTCCAGACCAGACTCCCAATGCAGGAAAATCCCAGACGTAATTGGCAACAATAGTTAAAACTAAAATTTGTGCAACTATAAATGTCTTTGCAAAATCAATTTTTGCTCGCACAACTGATCTAGAACAAAGAACTATATTTTGATATCGAGACTGTTTTTTAGCGGCAAATACTCCAAAAAACATCATGGCCACTATCGAACCAACATAAGCATGCAAAACTTTCATAGCACTTACTCCCTGTACCCACATCATAGTAGTGGTGGTGTCGCCAAGAACGCTCCCTGCACCGCCAGCATTACTGGCAGCAATAATTGCAGCTACATATCCGATATGGACCTTATTTTTGAACAACGTATGTGCCATGGCCCCACCAATCATTGCTGCCGCAATATTATCTAGAAATGAAGAGAGGATAAATATAATGATTAGCAAGAAGAAGGCCCCCTTCCAATTATGAGGTAGATACTTTATTGTAATATTTGCTATTTTTGAATCTTCAAAGTATCTGGCCAAGATAGAGAACCCAAGTAGTAGGCCAACAAGATTCAGCAAGATCTTCCATTCTCCATGCTCAGTTCCAGATCCCCCTATAACTCCACTCCCAAACATGTGTACTGACCAAGAAAAGTTACTATTAAATAAATATTTGTAGCAAAGTACACTAAGAGCACCAACTACCGCTATGTAAGTAGATTTCTGATGAAAAAAAATCACGCCAAGAAGAGTTAGCGCTAATAACATAAACTCGAAAGGGATTCCCAAAATCATAAATCACACTCCATGAAACATAGTAATGGCCAGTTTGCTGCTGCGCAAAATTAAATATAGACAAAACATTAATCACAAACTACATTCAAAAAAATAAAAGGGTTTGATGATATCTGTATCGGTAGCTATCCTGGGTTTTGCATTACTAAATTAATGGTACTGGTGGGAAAAGCAAAAGCTATTTCCAGTTTTATCTGCTGCTGAATATCCATATGCACGTTATAATCATTATTCAAAACAAAGTATACCGTCTCAAAAATCAAACTAAAATCGCCATAGCTAGCAAAATGGCAGCGATCAAATTTTGTATTAAAGATAGCAATCACAATATTTTTCACTATACCTGGTATCGCCTCCAGTTTCTCTACTGGAGTATCGTAAGTAACCCCGATTTTAAATAGCACTCTTCGCGACACCATCCGTTTATAATTTTGAACAATCTTTTTGCTTAAATCTGAATTTGATATAATAAGTAATTCACCATTAATGCTTCTCACTTTTGTAGTTTTAATTCCGATGCTCTCCACCGTTCCCGCAATACTTTCAGCAACAATAAAGTCATCAACTTCAAAAGGGCGATCAAAAATAATTGCAAAATAATTAAATAAATCTCCGAGAAACGTCTGTGATGCCAGCGCTATGGCCACACCACCGACACCAAGTCCGGCCATTACCGCAGAGATTTTAACTCCAAAATTATCAAGGAGAAACAAGAGTGCAAAAAACCAAATTATAATTTTCAGCAAAGACAAAAAACCCTCATATCCTTTTGTGTCCGAGTCCTGGATATTTCTTCTTAATAAAGATGATTTAAATAGCAGTCCAAAAACCCCCACGATAGCATCTGCTACAAAATACGTTAAAAAAATTGTATTTGCATGTGTAAGTAAAGTAATAATTGAATTTTGCAAACCAAGCTGACTAATGGAAATTAAAATAATCAAAAAAAATAAGTATGCAATTATAATTTTCCTATCAATAAATGCGACCAAAAAATCATCAATCTTGTTTTCGGTTTTAGCTACAATTTTTTTTAAACGCTTCAGAATTATCTTATAAAAAATTACTACTAAAAATATCCCGATAAAAAGGACTAAAAAAAAGACAAACCAATCTCCAGGGATAGTTTTAATAAAAAGATATGCCTTGACCTTATCCATATATCATTCTCTCTAAACAAAAAACCTTACGTAAATATACCCATTAAAGATTTACCGAAGATAAAAATTTTAGCAGTCTATTTATTTCTTTTTGACTCCTTAAATAGTAATTGGCACTACTCGATAACGAGCGCCCCACTCTAATTTTTATAATATTCTTATTTCTCAATCTAAAAACTGTTTCGTCAGTACAATCATCACCAACAAAGAGCGCTCCCGATAAACGATATTTTGCTATCAGTTTTGTTACAACCAATCCCTTGGTAACACCTTCAGCAGGAAGAATATTTATTACATTTTTTCCCAGAACAACAGTCTCTTCCTTACTAAGCAGACCTTGAATTAGTGATAAATATTCTCTCTGTACTTTTCCTAATAAATTCAGTTTGGCCCTTACTCTTTTCTTGTTGGTGAAGTGAATCGAGAGAGAATATTTCTTATCTTCCAAAAAGCAATCCTCCAAGGAAAGATTTTCCTGCAACTTCTTTTTAATTTCCCTACACCTTTTTTTCCATCTCGCTTTGATTTCTTGGTTAAAAAATGGCGATTCTAACCCATGATTACCTATAATCAATATTGATCGATCATTAATAATTCTTCTAGTATCACTGATACTTCTTCCGGTAATAATTGCTAACCGATGACCAGTGTGCGCTAATCTCGATTGTCGATTTAAATTATTAAGCTCGCACAGCAAGCGGTATGTGTCATCTGAGATACGTGCAGCTAATGGATCGCTGACTAGTGGCGATAGTGTTCCATCAAGATCAAACGCCAAAAGCATTTTTTTTTGCAATAATATGCTAAATTTATTTCTAAGTTCTGTAGATAAAAAATATTTCACAGGTGTAACTTCCCTATAATTTTACTCCTCCTTCTCGCCCTAGCTGCATCCATCAGCATTCTACCGGCCCATCGATAAACGTTAAATTCTTGGATATAGCTGCGCATGCTTTGCATTCGCTCCTTTTGCTCAGTAAGTGACATCGTTAGTGCGCTGTTCACTGCCTCCGCGCACTGTTCGATATCATAGGGATTAACCACAATCGATTCCGGTAATTCTTGAGCAGCACCGGTAAATTGACTCAAGATTAACATTCCTCGCTCATCTTCTCTGGCAGCAATGAATTCCTTAGCGACCAAGTTCATACCATCATGAAGACTACTCACAAAACAAAAATCTACTGCACGGTAATATTTATAAACTTCAGCGGGGTCATTATGTTGTGCCAGAAGTATAATCGGTTGATAATCGCCACTGGAAAATTTGTGATTAATTTTTTGTGCCAGGGATTGAACTTCGTTAGCAAAAATTTGATAATGCTCAATTGAACTTCTAGTAGGTGCTGCAATTTGAATAAAAACAAATTTTCCTACCCATGAAGGATACAGGGAAAAAAACCTATCTAAAGCATAAAATCGTTCTAATATCCCTTTGGTATAATCCATCCGATCTACGCCTATACCTATTTTGATGTTTGGAGAAATGTTGTGCCTCAATCTAATTTCCTCACCGCACGCCTCTATGTTTTTAGCACTTTTACTCCATTTCACTGGATATTCTATAGATATCGGATAATTATTAACGGCAGTTAATTTGCCCTTAAAGGAAATAGACGAATTAACCCGATCAATTCTGCACTCAAGATATCTATCAACTGTATCAATAAAATTATTACTATGTAATTGAGTATGAAAGCCAATTATAGTACTCCCTAATAGTCCGTCTAGAATTTCTTCTCGCCAGGGGCATATCCCGAACGATTCAGAATTAGGCCAAGGAATATGCCAAAAAGTAATTATTGTTGCTTCTGGAAGCAACTCATTAATCATCTTCGGTAGTAAAGCGAAATGATAATCTTGCAGTAAAATTACTGGATTTTTAGTACGCGCCTCCTGCTTAACCGCAAGAGCAAATTTCTTATTTACTTCTTGGTAGTATTTCCAATCACTGCTTCTGAATATTGGTCTAACGTGAGCAATATGACAGAGCGGCCAAATCCCCTCGTTAGCAAAACCATAATAATACCCATCCTCCTCCTCTTTGCTCAACCAAACTCTTCTTAACATGTACGATGGATCTTCTGGCGGCACCTGAAAACGATCATTTTTATCTACCACTTCTTTATCTGCGGAACCACTTCCATGCGCAATCCACACCCCAGAACATGCACGCACCACTGGTTCTAGTGCAGTAACTACTCCACTTGCCGGAAATTGCACCTCAATCTTATTTTCTTTATGAACATGGATATATGGTTCTCTGTTCGATACGATAATAACCTCTTCCCCTAATAACTCTCTCTGCAAAATTCCCTTTAATGCCTTAGGGGTCCAACTTATTCTAACTTCATCACGAAACTTACGATCCTTTTCTAATTGCCCAACAAGATTACGTAGGTCCTTTAATATGGGATCAAATTCTGGAGAATTAGTATTCTTTTTTTTATCAAACAAAAGGTCCCCATGTAAAATTGATTGCATCCCGTTAATAAATCCCAACAAACTTATTCTTGCAATAATTATAGTTATTAGCGAAATTATCAAACCAAGAACGGCAAAAAAATAGATGATGTATTTTTTAGTAAGCACACTCCTTCGCTCAATAAAACTCAAATCGTGAATTATAATCACGTCACCAGTCTTCTTCTTATACTCATCATGTAAGGAGTAAGACACCAGATAAATTTGTCCACTCGCCATCTGTCTTTGTTCATTGTAATCCGCTCCTTCAACAGGACAATTAATCTCGGACGGAAATGTATTTGTCTTAAACACAATTTTTTTTTCCGCATTACATGTTGCCAGCGCATACAATCTTTCGTCTTGAAGAACCCTACTGAACAGGCGTTCAATTTTATTTTTATCTTTAGTATCGATTAATTCAGAAAGTGGTTCATTAATTGTATTAAAAACTAGTTTACTCCGAATCTCAACGTCTTTAATAAACCAATGAAGGGTTAATGAATCTACTAATGGAACTACCGCATACGCCACCAATCCGATGGCCACTATCAAAGGAAGCACAAATCTAATTAAATTCTTCATGCAACACCTCACGCTAACAATAAGTGTATCTATGAGAAAAGCTCAATCATTATC
>JADGBS010000204.1:0-896 GCA_015231325.1 Oligoflexia bacterium
TTTGCGCTACCAATGGTCTTTGCCCCATCCCCACCTCTGTCATAGAAAACTATGTGTTGCCCTCTTGCTAACCCAAATACCTTTTCTGCAAAATATAACACGCCCTTATCAGCACATTTAAAATATAACACCGCTTTATACGCCTTTTCGCTCGGTCGAAAACGTATAAATAGTTTAATCGGTTTGGTCAGATCCAAAAGTGGAGTCAAAAATAAATCATCAACTCCGCAACCCTCAAAATAAAAATCCTCTTTGCTTGCTAATAAAATCTTTCCCTGGGGAGCGATATCAACAACTACCAAATCTCGATCAATTTGCTGAAAACCAATACCTTCTCGCCCTTTAATGTCACTTTGTCCATACACATACTTGTGAATTCCCTCATGCTCCCCCAATGAATGTTCATTGCTACTCAAGATCAGTTGTCCGGCCGGTCGCAAATTCTCGTGGCTAAAACCCTCTATAAGATAGGAAGTGTTCTTGTCGCTATAACAAAAATTTTTACTGTCACGCAAAACTTTTCCTCCTAAACCAAAACGTTGATTAATCTTAATTACATCTACCTTTCTCAAATCCGATAGAGGTAATATCAACCGCGATAAATTATGTTGCGGTAATGAAGACAGTAAAAATGACTGGTCATTTTCCATGTCGTTAGCGGTAAAAACTTGATAACAATTTAATGTATCATTCTTATGAACTTTAGCGTAATGACCAGTTGAAAGATATTTCGCACCTAGAATTTGTGCTTTTTGCGACAATATTTCCATCCGCAAATTATTACAATCAATACAAGGAATATATAATTCTCCAGAAAGTCTCCTTCCTACTATCTTTTCAATAATCAAATCACGATATTCGAAAGTGGCTTTTACTGCATAAAAAAGAATTCCCAT
>JADGBS010000204.1:989-3381 GCA_015231325.1 Oligoflexia bacterium
TGTTGAATATCTTTCTTCCCCTCTTCAGTCTTTTTAAAAACGTTTTCCTTAGCTGCCTCCTCCTTTCTTATTATCGCAAGGATGGTCTCCTTAATTTTATCCTCGTCCAAAAAAACAATTGAAATACCAATACACTGAAGGCCTCTTTTCTTTAATAAAAAAGCGGCCACTGTCGAATCAATCCCTCCAGTCATTCCAATTACTACTCGTTTTTCATCGAGTATTATTGGTTTTTCTAATTCATTTTTTTCTGCTTCAGGTTTTTCTGCTTCAGGTTTTTCAATATCCTTACTAATTTCGTTCATGTATACCTCCAGTACTGTTATAAGTACTATTATAACAACCATACTGGTGCTACCCAACACTCGAGGAAAAAATACCTCGTAAGATAGCAAAAGATAGCAATACATCTTAAAATGAATCTTTACTTGATAGTTTTTCTACTATATATAATTACTATCACACACAACGTTACAATGGAGCTTTTTTTCATGAACAAAGAAAAGGTTGAACTCAATTTTATCGACCTTTTTGCGGGAGCGGGTGGCATCTCCTGTGGATTAGAACAAAATCCCGAATTTAAATGTCTACTAGGGGTGGAAATCTCTCCCTCCGCAATTAAAACCTTCGCCGTTAACCATCCATCCGCTCAAACCTTTTCTGACGATATCAAAAAATTGGATCGAACCAAACTGCAAGCACTGCTTCAAGGAAAAAGAGTAGATCTGGTTGTAGGTGGTCCCCCATGCCAGGGTTTTTCCACCGTGGGAGTAGGGAATCCAAAGGATAAACGCAATAATCTTTTTTTAGAATTTTTACGAATAGTCAAGGAATTGGCCCCTTCTTTCGTTTTAATGGAAAATGTTACTGGACTACTTGCTACAAAAAATGAGACAACCCTGCAAACAATTATCCAAAAGTTTAACTTGCTTGGCTATCGCCTGGCAATAAAAGTTTTACAAACTGAAAAATATGGTGTTCCAGAGCGCCGACGTCGGACTATTATCCTAGGAAGCAGAATAAACCAAGAGGTTTCGTTGCCTGCCCCCACTCACAACACCCCAGTTACTGTGGGTGAGGTATTGCAGGATATAAAAACCGCAACCGGAGAAATTTTTAATCACGACCTTAAAAACACGCAGATAAAAGATTCATTGACATTGCAGCGGATAAAATATATTCCCGAAGGAAAAAGCATCCGTTATCGAAAAGATGAGGTCATGTATTTCCCTCGCCACCTACACCTAGGCCTAGATTGGGAAAAGCTAAAAGAGGGTCGCCTCCGTCAGGCACGGTACCAACGACTTGATCGCAATTCCCCGGCCCCAACCATTATGACTGGGGCACATTCCTATTTTCACCCTACTGAGGATCGCTACTTGAGCGTGCGCGAAGCGGCCAGAATACAATGCTTTCCGAATCACTACCGCTTCATCGGTAACAAATGCGATCAGTGGTTACAAGTAGGAAATGCAGTCCCTCCGCTCCTCGCCAAAGTACTCGGCAAACATATTCTCTATCTTCATCATTTGGCAACTACTTCCATAAATGAAAACGGTCTAAAAAATCCTCGAACCAAAAAAAAATTTTTGCTTATTATGCAAACGATAGACGAACTGCGCAGTAAAGCGTTCATCTACCGCTGATTGCGATTTAATCATATTACGGCCAAATGGGGTAAATGTTACACTAGTCATATCTACTACCCCTTACTACCCTTCGGTCAAATCATCACTGTTAAATGTTATACTTGCGTTCGCAGTTGGTTCTTTGATTAACACGATAGTGAAAGTGGCAGTAGCAGCACCTTCACTAGTATTAATTCGGACATTATTACTAGTAACTGGATCTATCGAAAATCCAGCAGTGACATTATCAATATTCCTCAAGAATACATTGCTTACCGCTAATCCATTATATCGAGCATCAACACTCACCACGATAAATGCCACCTGGTAACTGATATTACCATATTAGTAACCGAGATATCACTAGCATTTATTCAATTATAATTATTATCAACACTGGTCGCTGCTGCAGTAACGATGCTATAATTTTGCGCACCATCTTGAACAGCATCATCAGCTCCTAGTCGCTAATGTCGCTACTAGTAACACCTATCGTCACATTCGCCGACGGCGCTGAATTAAGGACGACTATAAAAGTTATACTTCCGCCTGACTCAGTAGTAACAAGACATGAAGTCGGTATAACTGTAATTCCTGCTATGTCATTATCGAGAACAATTACTTTAGAAAAAAACAGTCCGAAAATATTCAGTATAATTCAGTATAGATAATGGAGCTATCATTCCAATACTCAGTGAGTATATTCCATTTGAATGGAAGGGTGAAGGTTTTTATTTTTTCTTTCTAAAAATTTCCTACAAATC
>JADGBS010000204.1:3429-6327 GCA_015231325.1 Oligoflexia bacterium
TAATCAGCAATCGCTATAATCTGGAACCTCCATAAATTGGTTACTATCGTGTTGAACTTTGGGGACAAAATGGCGAGTCCAAAGTTTGGGCCCAACCTGTGGAATTTCAATTAATCAGAAAAAACATTCCGGATAATACCTTAACTTTATACGGGTTATATGCAATCCCATCATCAACGCTGACTAAAGAATCCGATCCAGAATACACTCATGCCACCAACAACACTCCCGGAAGAAGCTATTTATTGGGATGTAGTTATCGACATAAATTCAATGAATATTGGGGAGAAATTGGATTTTCAAAATCATTCAACGTGAATATGGTGACTTGAAAGACATCAGTCAATCTATGTCAGGCATAAAAATCGGATTTCAATATGGTTTTTAAAAAATCAAAAGGAACAAATTAGGAGGCGCGTTCGACTACCACTGCAGTACCATACGCTAGCACTTCGGTTAATCCTTGCATAATCTCATTTGTATCATAGCGCACATTTATAATTGCATTTGCACCTTTTTGTCGCGCATGACGTATCATTAATTGCAATGCTTCCTCCCTGGTCCTTTGCATAGTTCAGTATAGATAATGTTATTACCTCCAAAGATTGTCATTAGGGCACCAATAATACTAGCAAAGATATTTCTTGAACGAACGGTTAGTCCCCTTACTAGGCCCAACTGACTAGTAATTCTATATCCTTCAAGATTTGTGCTAGTGGTTATTAATGTATGTTCTGTCATTATGTACCTCCTTACTTTGAGTGTATCATACCATTGCCAGAAACATAAAAATTTTCCATCAGCTGAAATTTGTCAGCACTGTCTCCAAATTGTCTAAATACATGTCATGAAAATAGGATTAGAAACATTTCATCGATTATTTTGAACGAAAATCTACAGTTGTAACTCTCCTGTACCTTCGCCCCCTCTCCCTTCCAGTGGAATCTGCCCTAACAGTAGTAGTTCTTCTACCGTCTACAGCAGCATCCCTTGATCCACTACTACTGTTCGATCTATCATTGTAGTTTTCTCTTCTCTCACCACCACCGCCACCACCACCGCAATTTGGTTCTACATCATATCTATTAACATTATCCCAATCCGGACGGCCACTACATGAACTTCTATCATTATCTCTGCTGCAACATCCCCCACACCATCCCTGTGCTGCAAATGCACCTACAATACAAATGATTACTGTACCCATGATAGCTACCTTGGTCTTCATAAATTTCTTCATTCAATATTCCTTTGTTTACATAAGCATAGCTCGGTGGGGAATTATACAAGAGAACTTCTGAATGAGTATAAAAAAAAAACAGAAAAAAAAGGTCTCAAGGTACATTGATGAATTTCCCTTTCATTTCCCATTTCGTTTCTACTTTTTATGGTCCACTTATGTAACGCTGAAATTTATCATAGTTACCAAAATAGCTGCGGAAGCGTGGGTCTTGGTTTTACGTGTATTCTTCACGAGTCAGTCCTTGCGCATATTTTTTCGCGAGAGAACTCTTCATTCTTTGTTGAAAAGGAAAATCCCAGTCGCCACCAATGTCCGTACTTTGAAGAAAAATTGTCTCAAAAATACTTATTTGAGTTTTAGACTTGGAAGCGGTGAGCTCGGTGACCTTGCTAACGACGCAAATTGGAATTACTAAAAAACTAGCGTTTCTAAAAAGAAACAGCGCCACCCAACAGACCAGTGAAGCAGATTGGCCACCATACCAAAGGTTTACCAATGACAAGGAAGCCTGCCTTCATAGTAGAATTTACTGTAGTGAATGCCATCATCCATTCTTTTCAGAAGACCTTTTGTCCACCTTTCCATAGGATGAGCATAGAAGATATGCACTTTCATATTGTTCGATAAGAGACTTAATTTATTCATAATGTTTGTGTCGCTGCTTACCCCTGATAGTTCCTTTAGTTTTTGAAACATAATGTCTGCAGCTTTACCGAATTTAAGCAAGTTAGAATCACACTCTCTCTCTTTGGATGCTTGTTCTAATATTATTGTCGTCATAAGTTCAACCAGCTCGTCAATATTGTCTAAGTGATATTTCCCCATTTCTTGAGATGAAAAAAAATTCTCAAATCTACTTGCTGGTTCATTTGAGTGATTCCGCATTATACTCAGCAGGACACCCTCAAAATGATCATATGCAACCGGATTCTTTGCGTGCAAAAGAATCTTATCAACGGTTGTATAACTTAATCGTTGCGCGAATTACATAAAATACCTCTGGAAATTGTTCAAAACACCGTTGTTTACGCTATTTTCAAGCAGCTTCATCGGTTCCCACCAATTCTTTCAGCTTTTTTTTGCAAAATCAAAAGGAAATCAAAAGGTACAAATCAAAAGGTACCACTAGACTTTTTTTATTTTGCTATCAACCATTTGATCGGTTACAACACTGCTCCCTTAAACCGTTGAGTCATTCTGCAACATCTTTGTTTTTTGCAAAATTTTTATCTTAGGTTGAGTAGGTCGAGGATGAAGTCCGTTTTATGTAATTATTTGTCGATCTTTTTTATGAAGATTACTAGTATGAAATTTATTTTAAAATTGATCGTTTTTTCTGTTTTAGTGTCACAATCCGCCGCATTTGCTAGTTGGAACACCCTGTGTGTAAGTAAAGCTAATGACGCAAATTATACCGTCTGTGGTATAGCTATAGGAGCAAAGGCACCTTGGGCAAAATGCAACAAATGGAGTGACGACACTTTGGCCGCTGGCAGTCCAATTACTAGAGTTTTCGGGAACACTGATCTTTCAAGACTTCAGGGTAGGTATCATCGCTACATTGTGACGAAATGGTTGATGACCTTGCTAAGGACGCAAATTGGAATTACTAAAAAATTAGAGTTTCTAAAAAGAAACAGTACCACCTAACAGAC
>JADGBS010000204.1:6350-6822 GCA_015231325.1 Oligoflexia bacterium
AATTGTTTGCAACTGAAGCATTGTTTCTTTTACTTTTTCCATTGAATTCATTGATACAGGTCAAGTACGATATGTTAAGTAGAAAATAAGTCTACAGGTACCTCTTTTCACCTCTTTTCACACCTCTTTTCACACCTCTTTTCACATGATTATTAAAAAAATAGAGAATGAAATAGAAAAGGCAAGAAAATATACTGAAGATATGCGACTAAACGCCATGCTGAGTTTCATAAATAAAAATTTCGTTGATACCAAAAGATATTCTGCCGAAGAAATCCGTCAATATCCAGTAGCAAAGTTCAAAGATTTCTTTTTTAGAGTGAATAATCCCTTTATTAGCACACCTATTTATATGGATGAGGATCCATTTGCGGCAGTACACAAACTAAAAATTAGTAATGGAGAAGTTCATGTAGTGGCCGTCCGGATTGGGATAATGTTAATAGATATGATGTAGAACCAAATTGCGGTG
>JADGBS010000205.1 GCA_015231325.1 Oligoflexia bacterium
GATAAATGGGTTGTTACTTCTGAAGTCAACATCTGGTAAAATTGATCGGTCTTTTCGGAAGCAAAGCTGACGCTTGTTTAATTGGACCTTATTTCAAAAACGTTTTTCAGATGTCCGAGTCAGAAGGCATATCCCTAACTGTGGTAGTGTAATTAAATAATAAAGTGGCGATTGCCTTTAATAAAATTTTTGGATCGTACTGTCCATAGTGAATAGGTGTAACTTTATTATCCAATTTCAAGAGAGAATAGACCGCTATTTGCGCCGATCTGATAGAGTAATCAACAGTGAAAACTGTATCATGCGGAATTTCCGTAAACTGTCCCATAAAAGCAAAGTTATGTGCTATTTTTGGTACTACTGCAGGTCGATCTCCTCTAGAACGAGTTAAAAATTGACTAGTAATAAAAGGCATCATCACCGGTTTACAGATAGCATTCTCCATCATTTTAGGATCCAACCTTAAGTGGCCCATAAGCTCCCTTAAAATATCACGACCAGTACTTTCCGCCATTGTTTTGTCTATGTAGTCACCTTTCTTGTCGACAAACAGACCGTATCCCCAAATCACCTGTACATCGTCCGGTTGATTAATGAAATATGGTTGCTTAGGCAAGATTATAGACATAAGCCAACTTGAATCTTTGAAGGTTACCAAACCGCCAGTACCAGCATTATTTCCAGAAAAATTTTTCATAAATTTAAAAAAGCGTTTATCTTTATCGTGAATAGTAACCGTGAAAGACAACCACTTTGACTCTGCAATTCGCTCATCGAAAACTTGCGGTCTACCAAACTCCTCATTGTCGGCCTTGCTGGCGATGTTCTCCCATAATGTCCACGCTCCACCATCTTTTTTAGAGAGTAATCTGGCAGGCCGATCCATGTCGCCATTATCTGACGCCTCGACCATGGATCCAAGCGTTGTTAATACCAAATCATCCTCGGCAACATCAACGAAACCGTCAGTGAAAACGTCAGTGGTGGAGTTGCTGACAGTTTTATCAGTGAAGTGCACACGATTAATACTTTTTTGGTAACGATTGCTGCTAGAGGGTGCGAAATCGAAGTCAACTACTTTTCGGTTCAAAATGATATGCACTCCTTGATCCTCTAACCATTTTACGATCGGTCTGACAAAGGAGTCATATTGATTAAAAGGCGAGCGTTTTATCCCTCCTAGATTGTAGAGGCGAGAAACCTCATCGATAAATCGCAATTGGTATCGCTTCATCTCTATAGCACTATGCCATGGTTGGAAGGCGAAGGTAGTGGACCACATCTTCCAGAAATTACTCTCAAAGAAATCTTTGCTAAAATAATCTGAAATTTTTTTGTTACACATTAATGATTCAGGTAATAACATCAGCTCCGTTAATACACCGGTGTCGTACCAAGAGAGTCCCAACCTGGTTGCATCGACAATATTTCTGTTTTTGTCCACCAATCTCGCTTTAGAGTTCGATTGAAAGGTATGATTAAAGGCATCAAATTCATCCTTTAGGGTTAGCTGCGGATTATTTAACGAAGGAACTTTGGCCAGCAGATCGAAGGTTGCAGCATAGGCCTCTTCCGTAAACATCCTGCCTCCTCGCAAAAGATAACCGGTAGAGGGATTGCCGCTGGCATCTAAACTTCCACCAAGCATATTCGATTGTTCAAAAATATAAATGTTATCACCAGGGATATGGCCGTCTTGGATAAAGTAGACCGCACTGGCAAGGGAAGCAATACCTGCACCAACCAAGTAGACCCTTCGGTTGGAATCAGCAGCGCTGGTACTTGCTGTACTAACACCCTGGACCAAGACAACTAGTGAGAGAAAAATTGGCAGAAAAATAAATCGCCAATTGCGGAAATAGAGGATGGATAAATTCATAAACATTCTCCTTATACTTTTATACTTTATTGAAAATAACTATATGGAAGCTATATATTATTTTTCTGCTATCATTGGATCGTTAAGAAGCCAACAGGTAGTTGTCATATTTAAGGACATACTAAACATAATGAAAATTCCAATCATGATGAAATATTAAGGCGATGGCCGACGTCCGTATCCCTTTTTACTAACTATCGAGAAAAACTAGCGCACACCCAGGCAAACTAGCATCCACTCTATGAAGATGTACTAAATGTTAGGTTAAATAATGTTCATCAAATGGAGCACAACAGATGCCATGCATCTACTGCATGGTATTTTCTTACTTAACTATTAAGTAACTATAAAGCTTACTAGCTGATGTTTTTCTTTTTTTACGATTTTATTTTCAAGCAACATATGCTAAATAATCCTGATTCTGATTGAAAAATGGTCATACAGATCAGTCTACCTGTAGCATGTGTTGTAAAAAGGAACAAAAACTATGAAAAAAAAATCAGGCCCAGTTATTCTTTTTCTGTCTTTGACATTAACTTTGCTTTTTACTCAATTTAATCTTAATCGATTTTCTAATGCTAATGCAGCAGAAACAGAAGTAGAAGCAGAGTTGACTCAATTTAATAGTGAAGATTCAACTCTTTTAGTACAATTGATAAAAAATTCGAAGTTATCATTTGAAATTGGTGAGGGAGGTTTATTAACGATTGAACTATCCGATGTTTTTTGTACTGTCCATTCTGTTCCCATGATACATATACACTCAAAAGGGTGCTCTCTAACTAGTAAAAATTCAGCGCAAAAAGTATTTGTCCCCCGCAATGACATCGACTCATTTATGCGTATACTTGATCGGGCCGGAATTGAGAAAGATCACAGCATTTCCCGAGGAATTGGTGATTACAGCTATAGGATGAGATTAAAATATGTAAAATGTGTTACATGGGCAACAGAAACAGGGGAAGCAAGAAAAGCACCGCTATGTTTATTTTCAAAATAGTAGGTGACCATAAATTTTCAGGTGTTTTTCAGGTGTTTTTCTAGGGTGATGGAAAATGAAAAAACATGTTTGTCCTTGGTGGGTAGGATATTTTTTAGCAAATCCTTTAAGAAAATTATACCACGATCCAGATAAAATTCTCTCTCAGTTTGTAGAACCTGGAATGTCAGTCCTTGAAATCGGTCCAGGGATGGGATTTTTCACATTACCAATGGCAAAAATGGTTGGTCCATCAGGAAGAATTGTTTGCGTTGATATCCAGGAAAAAATGTTAAAAGTTCTTCATAAGCGAGCAAAGAAAGCTGGGACCGACCAACATATCCAATTGCGGATTAGTTCTTCCAATGATTTTATGATTTCAGATTTTGTCGCTTCCATGGATTTCATTCTTTTATTCGCTGTTGTTCATGAGGTTCAAAATCAGACAGCACTTTGGAAAGAGGTTGTAAGTGCGCTGAAAAAAAATGGAAAAATTCTATTTGCGGAGCCTATGACGCATATCGAAAAGGGAGCTTTTGAAAAAAGTATTCAGCAAGCACAAAATTTCGGATTACAAATTCTTGATTACCCTATCATCAGAGGAAGTTTGGCGGCCTCACTTCAATTTCACAAAACAATTTATTGAATCACTTATTGGGCAAATCCGTAACCAGGCGTTAAATCTTTACATCCGAATATCCAAAAACCTTTCTCCGCTCAAAGTAAAAAGTAAAAAGTAAAAAGTATAAAGTAAAAAAAATATATATAGGAAGAGAAAGTAGGCAATTCTACAAGATGGGTCGCTTCGGATTCCCATGAACTACTCTCAGATAAAACAAACGTGTCGAACTTTTTCAAACAGGTGGTATTGTTAAGGTGGTGGTAAAAACTGGAAAAAAACCGGAACTTATTTCGGAAAAATGGCAATAAGAAGCAATGGCCATTTCAACGTTGCCATCGACTCCGGTGTAATTCAAGATATCCACCAAAAAATTTTAAATTATTACAATTACAAACTTAAACGGAGACGCGCTTCCTTCCTGCCCTAAGGCACAAAATTTCCGCGCGTAAAAAACTATGAAAAAGAAAATAATCAAATTATTGGCAATGACCACTTTGACGTTCTTTGGAGACATCTCTATTTATGCGGCCGACCAAGGAGCAGATCTAAGTTGCTACCGAAGGGTTCGGGCCAGATACCTCGACCTGAATCGGTCAGCTCAATTCCAAAAAGGAGGAGCGATAGCAACGACGGTGGGATTACCTCTTACGATGATGGCGGTACTTGATTTTGGAGAGGCAGTCAATCTGGGCAACCCTACTGACATACTACTCACCGAGGTTTCAGCGGGGATTGGTATCCCTTCTTTGATTGCAGGTGGAAGTGCACTCTGCTACGGGCAAACAAGGATCGATAGTCAAAACCTCGATCAGGAGTTAGATAAAGTAACGTTATGCAAACAGATCATCATTGCAGCTACTGATATTGATGACTATGTACATAATTATGCCAGCAAGAAGTCCATCAGCAAAAAACGCCAGAATCATATTGAATATCAGGAGATCTTTCATGATTTTGCCTGGCGGTTATTTACCAATCTTCACGGAGAACACCTTCCTGCTGGGGTGTACTGGGATACTTTCGCTGCATTTGTGCAAAGGCTAAAAATACTGATCAGGGAAAAGAATGTAGCTGGAACTTTGTGTGCGGATGGACATAACTATAGGTATGATTGTGCTGACTATCTTGAACACTCCCCACAACATCATGCTGACTTACTCAGAATTGCGGAAGTTGAACCCCAAACCATCAATATAAGAGACATTAATGGCAACGAGGTGCCGGTCATCATCCAAATGCTCAACCCTCCCACCAATCTAATGGGCCCAGTGGCACTAAGCGCGCATCTTACTCATGGGTTAACCATCGCGTTGGAAGACGAACACTACGACCAGTGCCCCATTTGCCTCGAATCTTTTGTAAACCACGACGACTCGGTCACTTTAACTGGGTGTGCCCATTTATATCACACCAAATGCTATCTCCATCGACATAACCCTACCTGCCCAATTTGTGGAGGAGATTTTATGGGTGAGAACGCCAATACGACATTCAATATAATTGAGATCAGAAGGTAAATTGCAGATTAAAGTAAAAATAATCCTTATCTAACGTTCAGCATTATCGCGATCCCTTTTTCGTCGTACGCAGCAGAAATTATTTTAGGTATTGGTGGATTGGTTTCGGTATAAATTATTTCTCCACTTACTGTTGCCGCAACACCGGCGTCTCTATTGTAGCTATTAAGAACATCCATTTCGCCAGACCGGCGGTTTTGGCGGAAGGTATTAATCTCATAAATATGCGGGATAATAGCATCGTTTACGGTTAAAAAATTTGGGCAATTTTTAAACTCTTTTTTATATTGGCCGAATTTTGTGCCCGAAAACAGTTTTAAGTTTTTGCTGCAGCATGAATTTGCAATCAATCCAGAGATATTTTTTTGCTGCGACTCTACTAGACAAACTGATAAATCCTCAGCGCTCGTTGGTTGATCTTTTTTCTTGGTCATAAGTTTAAGTAAAAGTTGGGAATGATATATATTTCCTAACGCCTTTGATATATCAGGTTCTGCATCCCATACAATTACTCTTACATCAAGAGGACAATTGCTATTTTTAGATTGCATATATCTTGCTGCCCGTAAAAAGCAAGTTCCCACATCTTCAACGGCATCGTGACAGTTATGTCCATGTGCCCGCCAGTAGAAATTACCAGATAAGGATAATGCGTTTAACAAAGGATCACTTAATTTGTGATTAACACTTAATAAGCAACGCTGGTAAGTATCTGGATTAAAATTTACATCACAGATTTGTCCAATTGCACCCCACATATACGGAGGCATAATCGATATATTGAAATTTATTTGCGTACCTTCAGTGTTGAATGATTTTCCAGCATATTTTTCGTCATATGGGCCGTAACTCCAACTACTGCAATCATCAATCGCGGATTTTCCAAATTTTGTATTTATTGGCAAAGGAACTTCTCCCTCTGCTCTTCCAGGGAGACAAGCAGCAAGAAGGTTCCGATATTTTACTTCGCAATTACTATCGAATATTTCAACGGATGCAAAAACTGCATTAATATTTACCGAGCATAATATCAAAAGATAAGAGATTACCTGAAATAAATAAATACGATGTACCATATTATATATCCTCCTAAATTAACCCATCGGTAGTAACAACAATTTTACCACCTCGCTGGTAGCAATATATAATCGTAGATAAGTGGATAGCAATTTAAAAACATTGAAATTTGAAGATAGCAGTACTTTTGTCATCATCACCACTGATTTTTACCTCAAAGAATTCTTCGCTCCAGTTAACATGCGGTCGTTCCTGTCGAAAGACATAGAATAACTTGATAAAAATCATGCCACGGACAGAGTCCGCGATATGATTAATCCTAATGATCCTTAGGTGACCGATCATTAGGAGACAGATCCCTAGATGACAGATCCTTAAATAATGATTCTGCTGCATCTATATCTTTTTTATTATTATCCTCAAATGCTCTACTTTTACTTGTAATTCTGAAGTAGCTACAAAAGTTTACTTTATCTTTCTCCACTACATTCTCTGCCATCAATTCTCTACACTCATTCAAAAATTCAGGATCATAGAAATCACACATTTTACAACATCTTATGCCAAAACCACAGTGTGGGCACTCTTCACTTCTTGCAACAGCACGAGACTCATCTCTTTTGAAAACTTCTCGACATTTACCTCAAAGAATTCTTCGCTCCAGTTAACATGCGGTCGTTCCTGTCGAAAGACATAGAATAACTTGATAAAAATCATGCCACGGACAGAGTCCGCGATATGATTAATCCTAATGATCCTTAGGT
>JADGBS010000206.1 GCA_015231325.1 Oligoflexia bacterium
TTAAATATTTTTGAAGCAATGGATTCTGCTGACATTAGTCGACGAAGACAACCGATCGAATCTCTCATTAATTGGATTAATGAGAAGACCGGAATACAAATTGCATCAAAAGTACGATCTACAAAAGGATTAAACCTACATTTTTTTGGAAGATTAGCAGCGGCAGTAATGATGATGATTTTTAACTTTTAATTGGCATAAATAATACTTTATATATTGTCTAAAAACTTTGAACACCTATGCTCATATCATATACTATAATTAATTTTTTTATATGGGTAGTCCCCTCATTAAATTTTTAACCTGACAAAAAAAAACCATTCGGTTTTTTACTAAAAGAGCTACATTATTATCAAGATTTTTTATAAAAATTTTGTAACATCTTTGCTTTTTTATAATTTTTTTAAAAACTGAAATCCAAATATTGCTGCTTTTGGCAATATAATAAGTTCTTGACATCCTCCCACCACTAAATTGTTGAAACAATTATAGTGGGGATTCCTTAGTATTAAGGATGGTTTCCACTTCATCGACCCAGGCAAACCCAGCATCTCCATGGACACAACCCCGCCGCCCGCGGGTAAGAATATTGATGGCCGCATTTTTAACTGCGTTTATTTGCAAAACGCATTTTTGGCATCGAAATGATTCCTGGGACAAACGGTTTTCTGCGTCAGTATGCCCATACTTTGAACATTCCCTAGATGTGTTTTGGGGAGGAACGTACAATAATTGGGAATTGTAACTTGGGAATTGTACCTCTTGCTTTTATACTCTAATATTATTTGAAAAAGGTACCAACCTTGTCTCAAAATACTTCGATTTGATCCCGATTTAGCGCTGACATTTACTCCAGGATTTTCGATCGTACCCGCAGCACTCTTAGACATGTTCTTGATATTAAGACCTTCTAGGAAAATTCGATTGTGGTTTTGAGTCAATTTTATAGTGATCTTATGGGTGTGTCCCACCTTTTTTACAAAAAATGAATAAATTTTCTTAATTTCGAAGGTTGCTTTTGGTACGATATCTTCTTTTATGGGAGGAGATATTTGTGCCAATAATAAAAATTCAATTTGAATCAGGTGTAAGTAATGCTAATAAAGATCTTTTTACTCGATCATACATCGAAGATTCTGTTACTATAATGGAATTCGATACAAGATTAAGAAAATATAAAGGTGATGATGGATCTAAACTGAAAATCAAATGGGGAGAATGCTACAAAGTCGATATAAATGAATTGTCTACTATGTACAATGCCATCAAATATCGATTTATACTCGCCAAGGGCGCATATAGCGACTCAAATGGAAATAGAATATTTTTTACACCTAATATTGAAGAAGTCTCCACTGCTCAACATATAAGTAAAAGTGTAGTAAGGCTTGCTTGTTATTTGGCAGTGATATGTGGAGTAAGTTTAAGAAACATAGCAACAATTCTTACTCATTTATTTTTAATAGATACAACAAAATCGAGCGTAGAACGATGGATTAATGAAGTCGGAAGCAGCCTTCCATCGGAGGAAGAGATCCTGAAAAAACTAATGGCAATTCAAATGCCATCTGAATGTAACATTGATGGGTACTATCCTATGGGAACCGATAATTGCGTTATGGTTATTAAAGACGAACTAGATAGAATTCTTATTACTCAGGAAGTGAACTCAGAAAACAAAGAGGATGCAAAAAAATTTCTTCAGAAAATAAAAGAGTTAGGCATAAATATTATATATGCGTTCTCTGATTATTCCAAAAGTTATATTGAACCTATAAAGGAAGTATTTCCTGAAGCAAAATTTCAAGCAGATCATTTTCACACAGTAAAAAATATCTGGAAGAATCTAAAAGATACATATTAAAGTTTTCGTAGAGGGATAAAAGAAAAAGCGAAGAATATAAAATCCAAAAAGAAGATAATTGAAGTTGAAGAGTTATCCTCTCTTCTCTGGGAGCTTCGATGGGTTATGCTAAAGAAGCCATGTAATCTGACTGGTGAAGAAAAGATCAAAATACAAGAATTGGAAGTTCTGGACAATAATGGTTTTGTAAAAAGATTTAGAGTTATAATCAAAAACATTGTAAACCTTTTTGATAAATCAGAGACCGAGCTTTCTGCAAAACAAAAATTCAAACGTCTGAAAGAAAAAATTGATTCAGAGAATAATAAATGCTACTCCAAGATAATCAATTTTTTCGAGGAACATTGGGAAGAGGCTATGCAATACCTGATCAATGATGAAAACAGAGGCAGGGCGTCCAATTCTGAATCAGGAATGAGATTATTAAGGCGTTTGGAAAAAAATCATGATGGCATTCGATCTGCAGCCACCAGGAAACATTATATTAAAATTTATCAGACTATAAAATATTTTCACGAAGATGTTGCTGATTTCATTGGAAAATCGACACAATTGGGGTGAAATATCTGTAAAAAAGGTGGGACACACCCAAAATTTTTTCGGCCTGATAAGGATTCTCGGCCAAATCTAAAATTAAGATGCATGCAGTATCTGCGCGCCAATTTGTTCCAAATAGCATTCTCATTCGTAACCATAAATTATTTTTCATTAAATGGCGAGCTAGGAGCTAGGTACCAATAGACTTTTTTTGGAACAAAGGCGAGTTATAAAAGAAGTCAAAAAGAAAGTCTACTGGTACCTAGACCCTAGACCTCTCTTTCCATATTATGCATTCCGTCAATTTCGGTGTGAATGGTTATACATGCAGTGTATCTACATCCGTATCCCATTTGAACTTCAATTTTATAGTTGATTTGTGATTCGTCCAAACGGGTGGCCCAAGTTTTTAGCTCATTATTGATAAAATCATTCGCATTTCTACCAGGTATGGTCAAATAGGTGGTATCTAGCAATTGCGGAGAACTCATCGAGAAAAATGACTTAGTGGACAGATCAATGCGAGAATTGGCACTAATATTCAATTGAGCATTCACAGATTGTTCGCCCGTAACCGATGGAGAACCCGCCGCGTAAGTCGAAGTGGGAAGTCCCGCTATGCTGAAATACAATGAGTTCATTATAAAAAAATAAATATTAGTCAAAACTAACGAATTTCTGAAGATTTTTTTTAACGAAAATCTAGCGTAAAAAGAGTTGGTCGTCATTTTACACATCCTTTACGGAAATCGATAAAGAAATATTCTAATCTAGTTTGAGACTGTTCTTTCAAGACCTTTTGTGCCAGTAACTTGCACTCCTCCAAGGTCTTATCGCTATTTTGGGGCATCATCGCAAGACCATTGCTCTCGAATCTTCTGTTCAAAAGATTCATTTGTCGCCTAATTTCATTGGAATATCGAGGCAACTCTCTGCAGGAAGCATAATGTGCCTGAGAAAAAATTTCCTTAAAAATGCGAGCGTAATCTGTGGTCAATGCGTTAATTTGCACCACAAAGGATGCAGAAGATAAATTATGTTTTAAGATCTTTTCATTAAGATTTTTTATATACTGCGTACCCGATAACGCCATTCTTCTGGCGTAGTATGGCGCAAAGTATTTATAAAGACCATTCTTGGCCTGAGTGTCAATACGATCCAAATCACCTCTTACCTCTGCATATATTTCCGCTCCTCTCAACTCTATTTCGATACTGCTTATTATTTTATATGCTTCTTTGATATTGAGTTTCGATAACATTGCATTAGTTAATACTTTCCAAGTATTTGGTATGACCTGAGCGAGATAGTTTCTTTTTGCTTTTAATTCTTTAACGGTGTATTCCATTCTTGCAAACTCACCCTTGTATTTGTCTAGATCTTGATCAACGTCCCTTAGTTGTTGTAATTCGGAGGTTAATGTTTTTAATTTGGTGATTACCGCCAGGTCTGAACTGGTTGCGATTTCTCTAATGCTATTTTGGATTTCACATAGCTCTTTATGCCGTTCTTTCAGTTTCAAAATCAAACTTTTTTCTGCAACCTCAATTGCTCCTTGTTCTGGAATATTCTTAGTGAAATTTAAAATTTTGACATACTGGGCCTTGTAATTTTCTATACTATTTATTTGTGCGTATTCTGGTTGATATGTTTGCAACATCTCTTTCAGATTAGAAATCCACCGATTGTGCATTTCGTTAATTTGGTTGAAATTGTTATTTATTTCATTAGTGTTGGCCAGCATTTGCCCCAAAGAGACCATTAGATGGTTTATTTTTGGAGAAAGATTATTCAACTTGGCCATGCGAGTGCTCATTACGTCAATCTTTTTTGCCAAAACATAATTCTCTTGTATCAGCTCGCTTATCTGCGCCTTTATTTTCTTTTTCTCTTCTTCAATCTCTGTCCATTGCTTTGAAAAGGTTGCCGCACTAATATCTGCGTTGTTCTTCTTCTGTCTAAGCATCGCTACATCATTGCGATTTTTCACCAGTGACATCCGTAATTCTGGCAAATTACGTTTTACTTTATCAATGTTATTATTAATTTTGAAAATAGTTTCATCAGCGGCAGATAGGTTTTGATCTACGGTTTGGATTGTTCTGTCTAGTTGCCTGTTTTCCGCCTCTAAGTCCCTTATCTTTGACTCAAGTCCTTGCAAAGTAGCGACATCACTGCTGGCATAACACGTGACAGCGTTAGCAATATAAAAAAAAGTCATATATAAAAACTTCTTCATATTTCTATCCTGATACAATTTTTGTAGGTAGATCAAAAAACATATTTGGCATAATCAAAAATCCAATTATATTTCCTCTTGTTTTCAACAGAATTCTGCGAAACAGCTATTAATGCCAATGCTGCCGATATCTCCTCCTTCAACTGAGTCTGCGCAGCGAGATATTCCTTAGCATTCTGATATCCCTGTTGATTAATTATTTCTTCTTGATGAACAAAGGGAGTCGTTGAGACAGCGTAGTTGGCGTTATTTTCACATTCTTGTGCTAGTAGGTTCTCTTTCTGACGGAAAAAACCCTCATAATCTAAGACTGGAGCGTGATTACCAGGTACCTCTCTTCTTGGTATTTCTTCTTGGGCAATAGCTCCTATTGTGAGCGCATGCGCTATTAAGGATTCTACTGCTTTGACGGAATTAAGTGACAAGTCATCAAGTTTTGAATCTGCAGGCAAACCCTCCGCTAATTTCAATGTATCGACCATGTGATAGATAGAGCATAATGCCCCTTTATTACGATCTACATAAAGTCCATGCAATACCGCCGATTTCAGAATCAAATCTTTTAATCGTCCTGCATCTACCGACAGAACATCAAGATCTCTATTAATCAATAACTCATCGTACTCAATTCTAATATTCGATGCAGTCATGGTGCATGCTAAGGGAATTCGTTTACTACCCATATCTCCAGCACCAGATGCATCTGAAGCATCGAGAAAATTAAAAACAAAAGAAAGTGCAAGAAATTTATCATCTACGGAACTGTTACTGTAGAGATTGGTCCCCTCATCCAAAACGAGAGGAAAGCTATAATTATTTGAACCAGCAAAGACCCTCCCCACTAAGTGTCTGTTCGAAAAAAGGGACATCTTATCGTTTCTAAATTGATCCTTCCAACAGTTATCAGAATTAGACCAATCCAACGTGAACTTAATTTTTGGAACAAGACCACTTAAACTTAATAAGGTAATACCCCTGTTACCGAATATGCTTTCTAAATCAAAATCATGATTTTCGAACGAGAACTTTTTTTGGATTTTCAGCGCTACTTTTAACTCTTCAAGATCTAGTTTGCAAAACTGCTTAAACCCACTCGTTATTCGTTTGCATTTTAACAGTTCTATTCTATCACTTATAGTAACGCTTTTTTGTGACCACACATTTGATGATAAAAACAAAACAGGTACTAATATAACTACAACAATCAATGCTTTCATAAAACACCATTATACTTACTTCTTAACTAAAAACCCGCATCTTTGATCGCTTCTTCAACAATATTTTCCATTTTTTGTCGCAGTGTACTAGGACACTGTTCAGTGCAATTACAATTACAATTCCAACTAGGAGCAGCCTCAGATAAATAGCACTTAAAATGTGCTGTTAACGAATTCGTACCTACTCGTTCCTCAATGCTTCGAAGGCCGGACACTAAACGGCGACTGCGGGTTACGATTTCCAAGTCAATGCTTGTATCTGACACTGAGACAAGGTCAAAGGATATAGACCGCAAAAATTTTTGCGGCAGCAATACTGCTTCACACATTTTTAAAATGGTGAAAGGCGAGGGACGGTCACAAAAACCAGATGCCCTAATATCACTATAAGCACCCAATTCACTGTAGTGATAAAAAACTTTCTCATTTATGGAGCAAAATTCCCAAAACGAGGAACCTTCTACCGTAAAGTTCGCCCATCTACTCGCTAATATTTGCTTTAGACGGCCAGTTTGACTATCAACAGCTTCGCTGGGTGGATTAAAAGGGGCTCCCCCCAATAGATGCCCTTGTGCCGAGGCCATGGAATTTTGAATTTCAATAAAATATACAGAAATAGTGGCGAAAAAAAATAAAAACATGAGTACAATTTTTTTCTTTTCAACGATACAGATCATACGCGTTTCCTTAATGTCATTGCCATAAAATAGACATCATTTTTAAAAAATTAATATTGATGCCAACCATTGAGGCATTGTAGCTTTCGTCCATATCTGGGGCAAGCGATTTTTTTATCACAAGAATTACTCAGTATCATTATCTATATGGATTTTAAAAAATTCGGAAATAATAACACAAAATTTGATGATTTAAATTCCGTGGCCGATCAAGAACATTAATAAGCCCTTAGTCTCAA
>JADGBS010000207.1 GCA_015231325.1 Oligoflexia bacterium
GTTGTTAGTTTAGGTAACTAAAACATTTTAGAAGTTTAAAAGCATAAAGGAATAATTATGGATATAATAAATAGGAAAAAAATTTTTAATAAATATTTTCAAATTATAATTTACTTATTAATCCTTATTTACACCATGAGTCTTTGTTCTTGTGGATATAATGCAATGCAAAGAAACGAGGAAGCAGTTTTTGCAGCATGGGGGGATGTTGAGGCCGTATATCAGAGAAGAAATGATTTAATTCCCAATTTAGTAGAAGTAGTAAAGGCATATGCTAAACATGAGGCAGATACTCTAAAAGCAGTAACAGAAGCACGGGCAAAAGTAGGGTCAATCCAGTTAAACAAAGATTTATTAAATGATTCAAATGCTTTCGAAAAATTTCAAAGTGCCCAAGGACAACTTTCGGGAGCTCTTTCACGATTAATGGTAGTTGTTGAAAAATATCCAGATTTAAAGGCCAACCAAAATTTTATGGATTTACAAAATCAGTTAGAAGGAACTGAAAATCGTATTAATGTGGCAAGAGTACGTTATAATAAGGCCGTGCAAGAGTTCAATACTAGCATCCGTGTTTTTCCAAATTCTATTACTAATTCGTTATTACTCCATTTGCAAAGAAAAAATGGATTTAAGGCAGAAGAGCAATCAAAGATGGCCCCCAAAGTTAAATTTTAAATTCAGTGTTTGGCACTTATATAACTGAAGTTAAAAAGGAGATAAACGTGATAAAAAAATTAGATTGGCGACATCTCTTTTTTAAAATGAATTTATCAGTTATATTTTTAATGTTTTTATTTTATATTTCAATTTTTTTTATTCTTCCTTTTTTGTTTAGTAAATCTTCCATTATGGCACTGGAAGTTTCTGCTTTAAAATCACCAGTAAATGACTATGCATCAATACTTTCCGATGATGTACGAAAAAATATTGAAAAAAAATTATTGCAATTGCATGATTTAGAATCAACTCAAGTAGTGGTGCTAACAGTTCCAACATTGAATGGAGAGAACTTAGAGGAATATTCTATAAAAGTTGTAGAAAAGTGGCAGATTGGTAAACATAAAAACGATAATGGAGTGCTTTTATTAATAGCAAAAGAAGAACGAAAGGTAAGAATAGAAGTAGGACGAGGTTTAGAGGGGAAATTAACTGATCTAGTTTCCGGAAGAATAATCAGGGAAGAAATCATCCCATATTTCAAACAGGGAAATTACGATCTTGGGGTTATATCCGGGGTGAATGCAATAATTGATGTGGTTAAGGGAGAATATCAAAACGAAAGGAAATCGAATTCAAGGGAGATTACATCTAATCGGTTATTAATTTTAGTTGGACTAATCTTTGGATTGCTTTTTTGGGCCAGAGGGAGAGGTGGAGTTTTTATTAATAGAGGAGGCGGCGGAAGCTGGCGAAGTGGAGGTGGTTATTCAGGAGGAGGTGGTACCTTTGGTGGTGGAGGTGCATCAGGGAAATGGTAAGAGAATAAACATCTTGATCAACGATGATAATAGCAAATTTTAATGAGGTCTCTTATGAAAAAGAAATCAGGTAATTATTTAACATTTTTTACTCCTGAAGAAAAAGAAAAAATATCTCAAACAATAAAGAAAGTAGAACAATCTACATCAGGTGAAATTGTAGTTTTGGTTGCTGATTCTAGTAATAATTATGATGAGTCAGCAATATTAGGATTGATAGGGGTGTCGATGTTCTTAGGGATAATTATCGAGCATTTAATTGCCATTTACTCTAAATTTTATTCTCAGTGGGATGGTGATAATATATCTTTTGGGTCTTATTTGGGTGATTTTTTATTACAATCTCTCAATGAAACATCTCTTTGGCGTTTTTTAATTTTTACAGTTATTTCTTTTATAATTTTGTATTTAATAATGATGATATATCCTACCTTGAAATTAAGGTTAGTTAGTAAAAGTAAAGTTGAAAAAAGGCTTAAAGAACAAGCTATTTTAGCATTTTATCAAAATGAACTTTACAAAACATGTCATAAAACAGGCGTTTTGATTTTTATTTCCATTCTCGAGAGACAGGTGTTTATTTTAGGCGATAGTGGAATTAATCAGAAAATAGCTGAAGGTTTTTGGTATGGGTTAGCAGAAGAATTAACTTCTGGAATTCGTGTAGGGAGAGCTGGAGAAAGTATTTGTAGAGTTATTGAAAAATGTGGACAGGAATTAAAGAAATACTTTCCTCTTCTTGATGATGATAAGAATGAATTAAGTAATGAGGTGATAATAAAGTAGTATTCACCTCAACATCAAGCATCGCAGCTATCATCGAGTATTTTGAGTATGATCATTATGAATTTTTCCAAGGGTGTTGGATGTTTGAAAAAATAATCAAGAAAATTTTGGAATTCAATATTCGTATATTTCCAATGACGACAAACTTGTTGAATTCTGGTTACTACACGGGGACCCTCTTTGAGGGATCATGTTTGAAGCTGCTGTCATCCGATGTACAAACTCTACTCTCTCTACTCTCACCTGTGAAGCAGAGATGGTGTCTATGGCCGCCGAATGATACATTTACATTTATGACATTTTTTCCTGGTCCCGAAGCCGTCTTATCTAATTATTGGGTCCCGCCCGGTACCTTTATTTTTTCTCCTTCACTATCAGTACCCTCCTCACCTAACGTATTCTCATCTATTCCTGTGGCCCTGACTACCTCACTCATATCCGGAGTGTCGGTCTTCTCCACTATTTTCGAGGTTTTCTTTGATTTATTGAACATTGTTGATAACCATTTACCGATCTTTTGTCCCAAAACATGAGGACTAACTTGAGCAGCTTTGTTAATAGCTGTTTTCGCAACTTCGCCCGCAAACAATAGGCCGAGTTTTTCTGAGGGTAAAGTCTGTTGTCCTTTCTCATCTATCATCGGGTCTAGAGACGACTTAGATACTGCCGGTTGAACCGGAGGAATCTTATCCGCGTTTTCTACCCAGAGTTTAAAGCTTATACCTGGTTGTGATTTTATATATTCAGTATATTCAGCAAATGCACGTGCAGTTGTTGTAACACAATCTGCATTTTTGCATGCATCTGGATCTGTTACTTCTACCCAACATGTTTCTTTATTACTATTACTTTCACCCTCACATTTTTTATACGTTGTCCTATCATTTCTGACTTGAAGAACACGTCCTCCTACTTCTCTAACTCTGCTTTCGGCAACTTGTCCGGCAATCAATCCAAAAATGAAGTTTACTCCTCCATCATATTTTTTTGACTCTCCTTTTGGTTTTTTGTTTAACGGGGGTATTATCCCTGGATTTAAATCTACTTCTTGTTTTTGAAACGCCCGTCTTTCTCCCTGAACCGCCACGGTTGTTTGAAATCTTTGTATATGGCCACCGTCAGGAACAATATTAATAATAGCGAGCGAAAATTTTTTGCCAATTTCTTTTATTCCATCACCAAGAGGATCCTTGTTCGGACGAGTCTTTGACAGATCTCCAGTGAAAGTGTCAGGTTTTAACATGTGAAGATTTTCGTTTTCTGATGCCACAACAGCTTCTTCTATCATACTTTTTGTTTTTAATTCTTTTTTACCCTCATATACTTTTGATTTTGCATCTAAGTCTTCAATTCCTGAGCAACCTAGATTCAAAGCACAATTCAAGGCAAGTTTTCTCATTTGAGATACAGATCTATCATTACCACCATCGATACTAACAAAATCAGCGCTTGGGGCCCTTTCATCATCTTCTAGCATCAAGGACAAACCTGCCTTTTGCGAGACGCTCTTTCCTGAAGCGGATGGTCCTGCTAGGTATATTGCATGTCGCCTCTCTTCTCCAGTATCAGATTTACTACTAAATCGGTTATTAAATTTTTTACCGTTAATTCGCATGAAAGATTCTAGAAATACGGCCGTTCGAAACTCTCGACTTCTGAATTCTTCCTCTTTTGCTAACTTGTACTTCTCTAATCCATCTTTACCGAATAGCTCTTTGAAAGAAGGGGGATCGCTTAACCCCGCACAATTTCCATTCACAGTTCTATCACCAAGTGCTTTGCATGTTGCTTCCATGAAGACAAAAAAGTCTTTTCTTTTTTCTGTTTTCGGTGGGTCATCTGTGTAGTGTTTGTTGTATAGCTTAGACATTGCACTATTCTCTGAGCTTGTTTCGTTTGAACAACATGCAGCATGCACGGATTTCCTGGCCTTCTCTGCCTTCTCAGACTTCACTTTTGTCGCGGCCCTCGCAGCTTTGCTAGAGCATACGTTATTGGTTAACACGTCACAAACTTCCAGATATTCGCTGATGCATATTTTGGATTTATTCTGATCATTTTCCCTTGTGCTTTTTTCTTTCTCACATTGTTCTTTAAAACCATAATTGTCTATCTCTTCTATCGATGCTTTCTTTACCACCTTGGTACTTGGAGCTGATTGGTCCACTGGCGGTGTAATGGTAAGGGCAGGTGCAGGAGGAGGGGGAGCAGCTTGTGCCTGCTGTTGCTGCTGCTGGGTGACGGCGGGGGGGGGCTGCTGCCGCCGCGACGGGTAGAGTTGTCGCACTAAGGTGTATTGGTGCGGAAGGAACCATCTGCGCTTTCGCGGCAACAGATGCAGAGGCAGATGTGGGGATAACGGCTGCAGCGGGTGAGGTTTGGCCTGACGAAGTGGATCCTGCTGTTTTTTGGCGTGGCTTAGGAGGCAGTGGGGGCGGCGTTGAAGCAATAGTAACTGAGGATGACTGTGTGGATCCCGGTGTTTTTGGGCGTGGCTTAGGAGGCAGTGGTGGTGGACCTAGTACCAGTTTTTTTGCTAACGCAGCATGATTGTCGCTATCCGCCATGGCCCCAGCAAGTGGAGGCGATGTCGATGGAGGCGATATTTGAGACAGCGACTGCTCCCTCGTTGCTACCGTCGCCGCCGTGGAGGGGGGAATGTTCTCGCCGCTAAGAACGGCGCTTGGGCTTCCTGCCCCACTAGCACTGGCAGCAACAGTAGAGGAGGCAGCAGGATTTAATGCAGCAGTATGCGCATCTGATACCTTTTGTACTTGCCCCTCTCCCTTAGGAGCTGTTGGAACAGACGCAACAGATGTTGCGCAACGGCTCGTAAATTTAATACTACAGGATCTTAGAAAACGGGAGTCAGTTCCTGCTCTCTCGTTCTTAGTTTTGTCTACAATTACTTTGCTCTTTTTAAAGTAATCAGGATCAACTCCTGTACATTTTTCATCGTTAGCATTTTGAGCAGCCTGAATGCTACGCATCAATAGCTGGCGTGCTCCAGCACGTTTATCTGTTGTGTCATTACGATCAAGCAGAACACGTATTTTTTTTATTTTAATTTCTTTTTTAAATGCTTCTATCGTTTTTACTTTGTCCTCTTCTGTTCCGTTTTGATATTCGTGTGTCGACTTGGCTTTTGATTCAGCCTGGGATAACTCATCCTCCGTTAAAGTCCTGCGCTTTTCGTTCACAAGCACACCATCTATCTCTCCTGCCAATATGGCAGGAATTGTGTAAATATGTTTTTGCTTCAACATGTCTTTGAATTTAGTAGAATTGTAATTACGATCATATTGCTCTGTCTCCTCTTCGGAAACTAATCTACGAGTGGAGTTTTCGTCTAGTCCACCGGATATAGCATGGGCAAGAAATAGATTCCCCTCACTTTTCTTCTTATCTGCAAACTTTTTCCATGCTCTAAAATATGGATCAGCATCAGAAGCTGATTTATTTTCTAATTCACTAATAATTGAGTCTGACACATGTGCACTGGTATTTCGAACGAGACCACCAAGCATCCTTAATACTGAATTAATGTCTTTGGCGTTCTCGTCTTTTTTTTCAAATTCAGTAATAAGATCTCCAGGGGGAGGCTCTATATTAATACTCGCCAATCCCTTCACTATTTCACATTCGAAAATTTTACCGAGATCTTCAACTTTTTTAGTATAACCTTCAGGAGTCTCAATGAGCTTGGCAGACTGAGCAACAGCAACCATATCCTCCGTAAGCCGAACTGCTTGTGGTGCAGGACTACTGTAAGGCTGGGAACAACGATCATTCTCTCTATAATTATAATTCGCGCGATCAACCGCTCTTGAAACTTCTGCAATTCCATGTACAACCTCTGCACTCGTCTGTAGAGCAGAGATGGCTTCTAGGCCGCCGCCGAATGATACATTTACGTTTATTACTAACAAAAGACATGGCAAAACAAAACGCCATTTTCTCATAAATCCATCCCTCTTATAGAATTACAACAAAGTCATATTGCAATTATTTTGGTGTGTCGGAATACGGTTGGAACTTACCCGCGTTGTTAAAAACACACCTGCTACTAAGTTTTCGGAACTTGGGTATGATTTTATTCTGATATTTAAATTTATTGAAGGGAAGAAAATATTTCCGAAAATTTCGGTTATGCAATTATTCTTGATAATAATACTTTAGGTGTCCATTCGGCAAAAGTGCATAATTTTTTTTAAAAATTAATATATTCTGCTTCCATCTTTAAATATTAATAATGAAAAGGTTGGATGACATGAATGAGCTTTAAACTTTATCTGTAAAAATTGCTGACCTAAAAAAGACCAGAAGAAAAATAATTCCATTGCCACTGAAAGAGGAGGTAGTGCGAACAATAGAATCGTCAGATATAAACCTTGATGAAGTATCGACGAGGTGTGCCGAGTTTCCTCTCTGAATTCATGCTACTTCCTC
>JADGBS010000208.1 GCA_015231325.1 Oligoflexia bacterium
GTAAGCGGTTTCATGAACTCATATAATTTTTGCTTGTTTTTTGGGATCAAGACGTGTCTTTCAAAAATGTCGTGAGGTACTTTTGAAATAGCAAAATTTTTTCTCCAGTGTTTTATCCTCTCGTAATAATCGAGCGTAGACCGACTCATAACGGTAAAATCTATTCTGTTGAAATTCAGTTTCTCTAGATTTTGTAATTCTGTCGCAGTTTCTTCTTTTGTGATTTCTTTTTTTTGAGATAATTCTTCCAACCCAAAATAGTACAATCCACGTACCGTTCCCCATATTTTCCCCTTGGCGGAATCAGGTCCGGTATATTCAAATGGTCTGGTAATCGAGGAAACAACGACATCTTCATCTTTCAAAAAACCATTAGTCCAATAATATTTGGTTTTATCCTTATCCTTGAACCAAATCGGATTTACCCCAATAATTATGCCGTCAAGACCATTCTTTTCGAGAAGCGTGTTGATTCTTATTCTTGGTAAAAATTTTACAAGGAATTTGTAATCGTTTTGTTTTTTATTTAATAATTCAGTGTATGAAAAATATATTCCTTTTCCTTTTTCAGAGATGTAATACGGGGGTTTATCATGGTACGTATATACGTTGACATTTTCTTTACACCAAAGATTCACACTAAAACAAAATAAAATAACTACTTTTAAAAATAGGTCCATTTTGAAAATCACGGTCGCTCCTTTTTTTTATAATCACTATTGGTAAGTGATGTGCATTTTATGTCTGAATATAGATAATTTTATATTAATTTTTTTGATGTATCTGTTCAAGTTTAATCTACCAAATATAATTTTTTGAACAATGTTAATATGTAATTAAAGGACTGTTTTTGTTTTTTTTGTGTATGGTTGAATACTATTTTTTTCTTGTCTAGGCAGAGAGGAAATTAATGTGCAAAAAGAATCATTTAGTCACTAATATTTTTTAATATTTAATTTTGGCCAAGTATTCTATTAGTGATAACATAGAATTATTCGATAATAGAGGATGCTGAATTAAAATAGAGCGGATGTGTCGGATATCACTAAGGCAGCAGCATATTAGAATACCAGTTATTTCTATTGTTAAGGAAAATGAATAGTGCATACAACATCATCAAAGAGAGCTAATGAGAACGCTCACTCGGCGCAAGAGGGAAGTGGCAATGATGGCAATGGTGGCAGTGGACCTGACAATGCCAAGAGGATGCAATTGGTTCATCGAATTTTGATCTATACTAATGTAACATCAATTATTTTGATGGCCATTTTGGCGGTAGCAATTATTATGAGGTCTGCGGGAGAAATACAGAACAGTTTAGAGACCAAGGCCAATGCCTTGTCAAGTGTGCTAGCGGATTCTGCTGCTAGCAGAATCTGGAATTATGACTTTTTGTCTTTGGAAACATTAGTAAGTAAGGGAATCAAGAGCGATGAAGATTTAACCTATGTGGCATTTTTAAAAAATTCAGGAGAACCTATTACCAAATATGAGAATAATTACAAAGAAAGCGACAAGGTTTTTTTCAAAGATGTTTTTCATGGGGATAATAAGGTTGGCATGGTCAAACTTGCTTTTTCTAATGAAAAAACTAAAAGAATTGTTTATAGGGAAAGCATATCTGTTGGCATTTTAATATTGATTATTCAATTGATTCTGAGTTTTACTCTTTCTTTTTTAATTAAAAATTCTTTGGTACCTGTCATTAAGCAGCTCAGTGATTTTTACCCAGTATTGGCCGCAGCAAATTTTTCAGTGAAAAATCTTATCCAAACTAGCTCAAATTTGAAATCAGGTTCCCTTAAACAGTTAGAAGCAATTGATCAATGGTGGAAGATAAATACCAAAATTGTTACAGAAATTGATGCTATCAATCAGTCAACTGCTAATGCTCTAGGTGTGGTTGACGATGTATATAAAAATGCGACAGAGGGAAATGAGATTATGAAGTCTATGGTCAAGACTTTTGATGAAATTAATTCTGGAGGTGAATTGCTACAAAGAATTACGAAAAACAATACTAATGATATTCTCAGTAAAACTGAGGTTATTAATCAATTAGTTGTAAAAACCAAAATGTTGGCAATGAATGCAAGTATTGAAGCAGCGCATGCGGGTATTTATGGTAAGGGATTTTCAATTGTCGCTAAGGAATTGACCGGTTTAGCAAATATGAGCGGAAAGACGATTGATGAGATAAATAATTCTAACCAGAAAGGGTTAGATGAAATTAATACAGTATTAAATGAAAATTTGAGAAATTTACAAAAAGGACAAGAGGTAGGTAGCAATGTGGTTTCTTTGTTTGAGAGAATTTCGCAAGTGATTGTTCAAATATACAATAATGCAGAGCTTATTCGTAACAATTCACAAAAAAGCAAAGATCTCGTTACTCAGCTCTCAGAATCGATCGCAACATTAAAAATTTTGGCCGATAGTAACCTAGATATGGCATTACGATTGAATAATGATTCATCAAATGTTAAAAGTTTAACCCAACATATACTTGATTTTCTCTCCATGCTAAGCAATTTATTGATAAGGACTAAGGACCGGAAAAATTGGGATGGATCTGCGTCTCGTCCTGCTTGATCTTATAATATTACATTTGATGATTTTTGAGAAAATCTTGATAGGCGAAAGGAACCCCTTGTTCGAGGGGAATTTTGGTCTTAAACCCCAACGAATTTAGACGAGAGATATCCAGAATTTTTCTGGGTGTTCCATCAGGTTTTGAATGATCAAATACAATTTCTCCTCGAAATCCTATGACCGATTTGATTAAATGCACTAAATCATTGATGGTAATTTCTTCGCCAGTTCCAATGTTGATAAATTCTCCAATTTCCGCGGCATCGTAATTGAGCATTAAGAAAACTAAGGCGTTGGCCAGGTCGTCGCTGTACATAAACTCTCTTTTTGGGGAGCCACTTCCCCAGATTACGACTTCTTTATCATCAGCGATTTTGGCCAAATGAATACGACGAATCAATGCGGGTAACACATGTGAATTGGTAGGGTGATAGTTGTCGTTGATTCCATACAAATTACAGGGCATGGCCGCTAAAAAGTTAGTTCCATATTCTTTATTGTAATAGTGACATAGTTTAATTCCTGCAATTTTTGCAAGAGCATATGCCTCATTGGTTTTTTCCAGAGCAGAACTCAATAGGTATTCTTCTTTTAGTGGTTGGGGCGCTTCTCGTGGAAAAATACAGCTAGAGCCCAGAAACATTAATTTTTCTACAGCAAATTTATATGCACATTCGATAATGTTATTTTGAATCTTTAAATTTTGCAGCAAAAACTCAACTGGATAGGTAGCGTTTGCATGAATTCCTCCCACCTTTGCGGCGGCGTCGAATACCCATTCAGGACGTTCTGTGTCGAAAAATTTCTCAACAGAATGGGAATCACTCAAATCCAGCACATTATGGTTTCTAGTTATTATATTAGTAAATCCATGGGCCAACAATTCTCGGCAGATTGCGCTTCCTACAAGTCCGCGGTGACCAGCGATAAAAACTTTTTTGTGTTTGAATTTGCTCACGTTGTTCATTTGAGCAGATATAGCAAAATGAATTTGTTCTGACAACTAAAATTTGCTGTGTGTCGGCTGACTACCCGGCAGCGCCATTCAAATGGCGGCGCCGATTTCAGCGTTAAATTCTTTGATCAGATTATCCAGCTTTGCGGCAAGGCGAGGGAGCTGTCCCCAGTAATTCGACCAGTCGTACCACTGAGCGTTTAGCTCGCTGACTGCGCGTTGCTGCTGTTCTACCAATGTATAGTACTTGAGGTTGTGGATTCGTTTGTTTTGATGGTAATTCAATTCTAATAGGCCATCAGTGGTGATGTCTTCGATCAGTTGAAGGTCACGGTGGGCGTTTCGTTCAGCGTATTCTCCCCTCTCATGTCGCAATTCTCCTAGGCGTGATCCGTAGAGTTCGGTAGAGTCGGTAAAAATTGTGACTACCACATCTTTTTCTGTTAATTCATAATATTTAGCAAATTTAATAGCGGCCACGAGATTGCCTAATCCAGAAATTCCAATCAAGTTGAGCTTGTCGATTAGTTCTTTGCTGACATTATGCTGTTTTAGTATATCATGCCCCTTTTCTTCGTTAAAAAGACGTAGCATCCGGATAGGAATTTCATCATCAACTGCAATAACCATATCGGTATTTTTCACGTCATGGATCCAAGGTACATGCTTATCTCCAATCCCTTCGATGCGATGATCGCCAAAACCGTTATTGAGAAGTGTAGCGCATTGTAGTGCTTCAGCTACGGCCAGTTTGGCATGAGGAAATTTTTCTTTTAATCGATAACCCATTCCTAAGGTGCCGGCCGATCCGGAGGATAGAATTGCTCCTTTGACATTATGTTCGTTAGCGAGTAGTTCCAATACTGCCTCACCAGTGACTTCATAGTGCCAAAGAGTATTACCAAATTCTTCGAACTGATTATAAATTTGAATATCTTTACGGGTTTGCCTCAATTCCCAACACTTGTCGAAAATTTCCTTAACATTGCTTTCACACCCTGGGGTAGCAATAATTTCTCCCGCAACTTTTTTTAACCACTCAAAGCGTTCTTTGGACATGCCTTCAGGGAGAATGGCAATTGATTCGCAAGAGAGCAAAGATGCGACGTAGGCGCCACCACGACAATAATTACCCGTGGAGGGCCAGACCACTTTTTCTTTTTCAACATTGAATTGCCCACTGACTAAGCGTGGTGCCAGACAACTATAACTCGCTCCCACTTTGTGAGCACCGGTGGGAAAAAATTTTCCTAGTAGTGCAATAATCTTTGCCTTACAGCCAGTAAGCTCCGAAGGCAAAACCAGATGGTTAACACCGTCAAATCCGCCGCCCTTGGCCACAGGTTGATTTTTCCAAGTGATACGAAATAGATTTCTGGGATGGAGATCCCACAGACCGACTCCCTTCAATTCATCGCGAAATTTTTCTGGAATTTTGTTGGGATCTTTCATCTGTTCGTACGTAGGTAGTACGATTTTTTTTTCTTTACAATGCTTGGCGTTACGCTTCCTCTGCTGTGGATTAACGGTGAGATCAATTAAGTTAAACATGTTTTTTCTCCTGATCCAAAATTCATTTAAAAATTTTATCTAAAATTTTTATCTAAAAAAGTTCTCTAATATTTTTAATCGCCTTACGAGGGGGATTTACCCCTTTTAGGGCGCTAACGGTGTCTTTTAGTCCATGTCCGGTCACTAGAATAACTATTCGAGCGTCGGACTCTAGTTCTTTGCAGGAGGTTGCTGCCAAAAAACCTGCAAAAGCAGCTGCTGCTGCAGGTTCTACAAATAATCCAGCGTTCGCCGACAGTTGATGTTGGGCACGAAGAATTTCACTGTCACTTACTACCACTGTTCTACCACCAAACTGTCTCAAGTTTTTAATTGCATGATAACCATTGCGTGGAATATCAACAGATATAGAGTCGGCGATGGTGCTGCTGGGTTGATAATCAAATAACGGTTCGCTTAACTGTTCGGTTAGCGGTTCATGCTTGCGGATGAATGCACGGTGAATAGCATTGCTACCTTCTGCTTGCACTGCATAGATGACGGGGATCTTATCAGTTAATCCTAGGGTATATAGATCACGAAAACCTTTGTAGACGCCTGCCAAAATTACGCCATCGCCAGTTGGTACAAAAACATAGTCAGGGACGTGGTGCCCCAGATCGTTGAAAATTTCTAGCGAAACACTCTTTTTTCCCTCAATTGTTAGTGGATTAAAACCAGTGTTGCGGGAGAGAGCGCGGCCACCGCGATTTTGGATAAATTCATTATTATGTTCTTTATTATATTCTTTGGTGTATTCCAATGATAGATCGTACGCGAGATCATAATTTCCATCTACTGGAATGACTGTTGCGCCATATTGTAACGATTGCACAATTTTAGCGGGAGGTGCGCTTTGGGGTAGAAAAATAGTAATTTGGATACCTGCAGCAGCACCAATCGCCGCCATCGAAGAGGCGGCATTGCCGGTAGATGCCACCACAATATTGCTAATATCAAATTTTTTGGCCAATGCCGCTACCAAGAAAGATGCACGGTCTTTAAATGAAGCAGATGGGTTGCTGCTATCGTCCGTTATGAAAAGGTGAGGATGGTTATAACGCTTACGTAGACCAGGTACTTCCCACATTCTAGTTTTGCCTACAGGTATGGGCGGAAAAAAATTTTTTTCTACGGGTAAAAATTCTCGTGGGTCAACTGGTAGTCCAACTAGTTGGCCAAATCGATCAAGATTATTTTTTTTCTTCAGTGCAACCTCTAGCACACCGCGGAGCGGTTCTTTAGGGTTTTTCTTAGTACTACAATTAGGGCATACCATTAAATGGGGCGTTATTTCAAAATTTTTTTCACAATCGGTACAGACGTAATTAAAAGAGAAATAATCATTTTCTGTAATAGTAGTGTTTACGTTCATGGTGCTCATGTTTGGTGTTGATGGTTGATAATGGATTGCGTACTTGCTGCAAGCATGAGTATACTATAAATTAAAAATTTTGGTCTAGTCCAGACAATGGAGGCCACTTAAAATAAAATATGGAGAAAAGCAATTTATGAAAAATTTAAAACAAATTTTGGCAGGGGTAGATCAGTTGAGTAGCAATTTATATGGCAAAGATTTTTTGCTTACCTGGGAAAAGTCTTGG
>JADGBS010000209.1 GCA_015231325.1 Oligoflexia bacterium
TCACGATTATCATATATTGCATAATAGGTAGATCCAATTCTAAACGCTCTAGTATAATATATTTATTGGATAGGGTCGTTTTCTTATTCCAAACTTCAGCACTGCCGACCACTAATTTAAGAAAAAATTATTTCGTTCCGAAATGATCTTTAGGAGGTCAGTGTATGAAAGATTCTCTATTAATTTTTTCTTTATTTGTTATCACTTTTACTACAAGCTTATTTTTTCCATTCCTTAAAATTTATGCTAGCGAGCAAACTTCAGGACCAAACACTGGAATGGATAGAATAGAAGCGATAAATGATATGGTAAACTTAAATACCCACGTACGTGAATCATTATCTTCTCATCCCCAATGTGATTCTGCTTCTGCAACAGTTCCATCGACAGCACCATCCTCTAATTTATGGAAAGAGTGCTTAAAAAACAAACTACATGATACACTACACTTTGACTCACCTGCTTTGGAAAGCGAATTTTTTAATAATCTGGCCAACACTTCGGAAAATGTTTTAAAAAATTTATTTGTTGAAGAATTTCGTTCAACGATAACCTTTCATTATGCAAAAAATGATACTCCCATTGGCGGAAACAGAATTTTTGAATTTAGCGGGTTACCATTACCAGTTGGGAAATACAACTACACTTTAACAGAAGACGGAAAAGTAACTTTAGGTTTGGTGTCTAACGCTCTCGAAATAGGTGCAAAACATATTCACTTAGCAAACGGTAGAAGAGTACTAATAGCTGGAGAGTTGCAGTCATATGCCGATGGAAGAATACAATTCAACGTCGAAAGTGGATCCTTTTCAAAAGAGATAGCAAGCACAATCTGTAACCGGATTGTTCCCAAACCTTCTGATTGTAATAGTCGTACCGCAATCGCCCCCATTAATTCAATTCTGCGATCATGCGTAAAAGATATAATCTTTCCAAATAATTCACAAGAAACAAGTAGAATCATACATAATTCAAAAATCACTTCAGAACTCATTGAATTAGTCTGCAAAGAAAACAGGTCCAAATATGAAGAAGAGTGTAAATCCCTTGATGCAAAAAAAATAGAGAAAGAACAATTTGCTGACCAAATTACAAAATGGTTGTCCACTCCAATTAAAATAAACAAACAGGCCTGTGAGAAATCTACCTGTATACAAACGTCCGCGAGTGAAAGACCTGAAGCAATAAGAGCATTTCAAGAAAATCCATGCGAAGGTGATTACCCCTGTTCATTAATTATTGATACGAGTGAAGTACCTAAAAACATAGAGTTGATGGTATACACCAAAGCAGGTGAGCAACCTCAGTCATATCGAATAAACACTGACAGTGATGAAAACAAGAATAAATATAATGAAATTAGTACGAATATTTTTGCAGCAACAGATCCAGATCAAGATCGTGATGATCAGGAAGAATCAATGAAAGGTGTTTGTAGTAGTGTAGTTAGTCTTATAGAAAAAAATAACAATATAATGGATTTTGGAAACGGAAGGATTGCTATTCGACAAGATGACGGCACCGCACTTGTAGTTAATAGGAATGACGTTCAGCTTGGAGTAGGTAGCTTTAAAGTGGTACGTAAACGAGAAATAGCACGCTTGTCTAGAGAAAATAGCGTAACACTCACGGATGCAGCAATAGCATTTCCTAAAATAGAACATAATGTTCAAATCGATAGCGGAGGGAAACAGTTAGCTAATGAATATAAAATTAGCCGTTTGGTCCAAGAATCACTTAGCAGGAGCAGAAGCCCCTCATATGTAATTCCTTTTGAACAATACACCGACCAAACAGGCGCAAAAGTGTTATCTTCGCCTATCTATTCCTCAAACTTGCAGGATGCGTTTGAAACGCAAGATATGCCCACAAAAATCGCTTTAATTACAGATGCTGCCAGAGGTACTTCTCAACTACATCAACTAGGAATTGCTCATAGTGATATTAAACCAGGAAATATTCTTATTGATTTAGAAAAAACACCTGCAAAAGCGATCGTTGCCGATCTTGGAGAAGCAGGATCGGTAAAAAAATTAAGGGCGGGGGATAATATTAAAATTACGGGAACATTAGGATACATGGCCCCTGAAATAATTGAACAGAGGGCATTAGCTGGTAAGAAAAATCTTGCCAGAGACATTTTCTCACTTGGAATGACAATGGTATCGTCCTCCCTTGATTGGAAAGATTGGAATCCAAGTTCCAGAAAGTGTGAGACGACAAAACCACCGCCCTCATCGGCCCCCCCATTAATTATTGAAAATGGAACACCAGCGATTGAAATTCAATGTTATAAGGATAATGTAAGGGCCTTAATAGCTGAGATTCAAAGCAAATACTCAACTGATGATACTCCCAAAGGAAAAATTCTCCGCCTTGCTGCTGAATGCATCAATGTTAATCCAACACAAAGACCAGAAATAAGCACGGTGCTGGAAAGATTAGAATCACCAAATATGGCCACTTCTGTGCGTCAATATAGCTCACCAGCGAGCGAATACAGACCAACTCATGGTGGATATCCCGGGCACGAGTAAATACAAGGCCGTCGCTCTCGCTCATCGTCACTATAATTTAAAATCATCGTCCACTAGTTCCCATTGCAGGGTAGGTTCACTAGGCCGAATACATGGAGGAGAAGGTGGACGTCTCTCGCTAAAAAAACTTTCTACTTTTGTAACTTTATCATTCCGATTACAAATCATAAATTCTTCATGAAAAAAATCGCTACCACCACTATTTTTCGGTAAAGGAGAAGCATAATAACCGTCGATACCAGGAACATTACAAATGGAATTTGCAATATTTCTGTCACTATCCAACTCACTTACTCTTATGATATAAAGATCATCTTGTTTATGGCAACTAGCACAATTTATTCCAAAAGAACCAGCAATATCATTAGAGGAATGGGAAGAATTGGATTCCTGTGCCATAGTACAAAGCTGACATAAATTACTCACATTACCTATATCTATTAATATTAGTTCTCTACTGGTCATATATTTATCGATGATGTTACCGTAAATCTCGGCCGTTTTTATAGTTGAAGCATAAAATGAGGATGGATGAAAAACTAATGCATCTGTTATTATTTCATTATTAAGAGGTTCACCCTTATATAGTGTAGAACCATGAGGTAAACTTCTAACGTTCCATTCAAAAGATAATGACTTATCAAATGACTTGTCAGGAGATAAATCCCAGGCCGCCGCAGCAATAATTTCCTGAGCAAAAAAAATAACATTGAAAAAGCAAATAAACAGTAGTGTTAGTTGATGCCAATAATTTTCTGTAAGTATTAGTCTTCTAAGATCTGATATAAGATTTGATAATAAGTAATTCATTTTCATTCTGCCCTCGATGGTTTAGTTATCGAATGCCAGTATAGCACTATATTGACATTGATACTAACATTGATACTACAAAAATAAAAATCGGATAAATTCCTCAATAGAAATGATTTAGCAATATAAAAATATTTATCAATCGCGGGTGCATGAGTAAAAAATTCCAGTATTAACTTAATATCATAACATTGAAATAATATAAAAAGTGGCCAACGAGAGACGGCCACAAGCAAGTAAGGGAGAGGAATAGATTAGATGAAGAAAAGACAGATAATAATATACGATATCCTACTGTCTTCAGCGAGAACTTCATCCACTCAAACAAATAAAACATTATACCAATATAATCCAGTTAATACGCTATATATTAATACTAACTCACCTCCTCTGCCTATAAGGCAAACTGACTAATTATGACAAGAAAAACAAGAAAAAATAATGACAACAAACTCACAAAAATCATTAAGCTGCTTTCGATTTGTTCTGTATATTGTTTTTTCTTTTTCTCGTTATCATTATTTGTCCCTATCAAATTTGTTCAAGCACTTGATTATCGAGAATCAATTACGGCCATTGTCATCGGCGTCTCCGAAAATGGCAGACAATTTATAATTGATCGCGGAGGTGAAGAAGGCGTTTTAGTTGGTGACGTAGGCAGGATTTGGCCTGCTAAAAATGAGGAAGAGGCGGGAAATGCACAAGATGCAGAAAATGCAGGAGAAGCAAGCGAAGCAGGCATAAATAGTAAAAAAGAAGAAGATCCGCTATTTAGTGCGGTCGCAGTCCACGTTCGTCATGATAGGTCAGAGTGGGTTATTCATAATAACTATCAAGAAAAACCGCTACAAAAAAACGATACCATCAGGATCTTGTCGCTTTATGGAACACAAAGACCTCGCATCGAAAACCTAGAATACTGGCAAAAGCGATCCATACTTAAAGCGGAAATCGATGAAGAAAAGCAGGAGTTTTTAGAAAAACAGAAAAAAAAAGTGGAAGACGTTCGTGGGATTTTATATAAAAAATATTATCTACGAACCTACAAAGAATTCCCATGGCCCAGTATGGGAATCAGTCTCAATGTCTCACCAGTCACTTACCGGCTTCCCTCTCACGATCGAACCCTCAGCTATGGGATTGATGTAAAAAATCTAAATCAAGAAAAATATATCTATAACGGAGATTATTATTATAGTGGCATAACAAATACATACAATATCATCACCCGAGAACAATATTCCAGCAGCAATTCTCGTAGCAACCATACCTTTGACATCAAAGAACTCTGGGATCCACTTGACTACACATCCCTGTTACAATATAAAAAAGAACGGGTGGGAACGGTTTACACAACTCGCTATCAAATCGATATCGGACCTCTCGGGATAAAATATTCATTTCCTAAATTAGTTCCCACATCTTCATTGAAATCTTTATCCATTTCCTATATTCCATTACTGGAATTTTTCTCATCGGATGATAGAAACAATAACTTTACTCCGCCCCTAGGGGCCAAGGATATTTATTGGCGACATTGCTTAACTTTGTCTACTGCAATTAACCTTAATAATCGCTGGTCCATTGAAGAAAAATTTACGTGGCGTCCATATCACAGCTTGCCTGGAACTAAACTAGATTTAAGGAACACTGATCTGAGAAACACCCTCGCTGTACGCTTTGAAATATATCCACAATTAGCAATATCCTATATCAGTACTTTCACCCAAGACATCCGCAGAAAAAATATCTTACAAATTCCCGCTAGCGAGTGGGAAAATAGTTTTTATATCTCATATATACTTCAACTAAAAACCGACACTTAAAATTTGCAGCACATCTACTAATGCACCGAATAATGCACCGAAGAAAAATACCTCTCGTTAATTGACTTTTACCCAACATATGTTATCCTGCCCAGAGCATATCAAGATAACAATATCAAGATAACAAAACAGTGAGACCTTAGATCTATTTGTCCCTCAAATAAGGAAAAAAATATGGCACACACTATCGAGGACATTGGTCCATCCTCTAAAAAGATTATCTTTAGCTTCGAAAGATTCGACATCGAAAATCTAGTTCAGGGTAAGCTCGCAGAATTCCAAAAAGAAATGGATTTAAAGGGTTTTCGTAAGGGGAAAGTTCCCCTTAGCATAGTAGAGCAACGTTTTCGGCCGGAAGCAGAGAAACACGCTCTGGATAACTTTTTTCAAAAACAGTACGACGATTTTTTAAGACAAGAACCGCTGGCCCAAGATATTATCGGCCGACCAATTATTGAAAATGTCCAATATACCTCCCCTGACGAACCCGGTAGTTTTGAAATCATAGTTGACGTCTTCCCAGTTCTCGATTTTGAGTGTCTTGACCACTTAACTTTTGACGTACCCAAGGTTAGCGTTAGCGCCGAAGAACTGGAAAAGAGCAAAGAATATCTTTGTACACACAACTCTGAACTGAGAAATGTGCCAGAAGAATTGACCCTTTTTCGGGGTGCGTACGCTTCTCTAAACATGGAGGTATTCAATCAAGATGGGGTGTGCATTCGGCAATTAAACAAAGAAAACATTTTAATTAAAATACCGTTAGAAGATGAAAAAGGCGGCGATTTTTTAACCACTGACATTACCGTTCCCCAACTTCCCGAGAAACTCCTTGGGATGAAAAGGGGAGAAATACGGGAGATATCTTGGGTCCTTCCAGAAAAGTCCTCAATACTAAATAAAAAGGGTGTTGTCCCACGTCCTACTGCTAACCAATTATTGACCTTGAAACTTTCTTTGGTCGAGATAAAAGAGTTTTATCAACCAAATTTTTCTGATGAAAAATTATTGGAAAAGCTTGGGTATAAAACAGAGAACGATTGCATCGAAGCATTAAAGAAACAGTTAATTCAACAAAAAACCGCTCACGAGGAAGAGGTCCTAAACGAAAAAATCGTCGACGCTATCGTTGAAAAGTTGGAAATAGACGTCCCCCCTTCGCTACTACTCTCTACCGAGGAAGAAGTAAAGGGAGCGATCAAGGCGGAGATGAAAGATTCCTCTGCTCAAGAGATCGAAGACTTCATTCAAAAAAATACAGCAGATATCCAGACAGAAGCGGTGCGACAGGGCAAAAGATTTGTCGTTATGCGTCGCTTGTACCAATACTTCGATATTAAGATCGGAGAAGAAGATCTCGATGGTCATTGTGAACAGCTCTCTAGTAAATTACAACAAAGTGGTCATGCAAATTATACCAAAGATTTCGTCAAGGGTTACTTCACTAGCAATCGCAAGGAAAGAAACGAGGTTCTGAGCAAGATTGCAATGCAAAGACTGCTACAGAAATTGAGAGATCGAGTCAA
>JADGBS010000020.1 GCA_015231325.1 Oligoflexia bacterium
ATATTGCTGGACTATCTCCGTCGGAAAAATACGACATTTATGCTGGAGATTACAATTATACACTAACCAGAAATGAACTGCGTAGAACGTCTCGCTACGCGGCCAGCTGGGAAGGACTATGTCACGGATGGGCCCCGGCATCGCTGCACTTTTTAGAACCACAAACAACGACCGTCACCAATCCCGATGGAATCGTAATTTCTTTTGGCTCCTCTGACATCAAGGCGCTCCTCACATTACTGCAAGGTAACTATAACAAAGGGAAAAGTTATATGGCCGGTACTCGTTGTGAAAGCAAATTTCGGATTAGATTCTTCCGTAGACTTGATGACAGCTGTCTTGACGTCAACGCAGGTTCTTTTCACGTAATTATGGCCAACCTTATTGGCATATTAAAGCAGGGATTTATTTTTGACCGTGACCCAGGTGCTCAGGTATGGAATCAGCCGGCCCAGTCATTTGTTTCAAATATCATCAGATCTCAAGGGCCTAGTCACAATAGCGCCCCTGGAACAGTTAGAGAAGTGGTGGTTAATACCACCATCACCTATCCAAGAGAGATTGATCCCAATTTTTTTCCTCAAAATAAAACAACCAGAGAATCTTTTCGAGTGGATAAAGAACTAACTTATACGTTGGAATTGAACGCCAACGGAAACATCATCGGTGGAAAATGGCTTTCATCCGACTATCCAGATTTTGTCTGGACACAAGACAAGGCAGAATTTAGAGGTTTATTTGCACCATTAGAAGAACTCTACAACATCTCTATTCAATAACTACTAGGTCAGTAATTACTAGGCATATGACTACAGATGCATAAAACTGCTTTGGTCGTGTATTATTTCGTTTATTATTCTTACCGCGTAACTTCTTTGCTTTTTCCAAAAGTTTTGTTTAATTTGTTTATATGGAAAAAACAACTAAAGCACTTATCTTATCTAATCACCAAATTGATGATTTGTTATTGTACTCTTTGGAGACGGCCTTCGATTTTGATGTAACTATTGTTAGAAATTGGGATCAACTAATTGATAATCTAGTCGAAGAGCAATACTCATTAGTTGTCTGTAACTTTGCTAATGATGAAAAACTCTTCATGCTGGCACGCGAATATTTTTTAACAGTAGATAGGAATTATCTATTAGTCTTTATTCATCCCTCACCTTCTGATACAGCTGAAAATAATGATATCCATTATGTTCCAATAGATAAATTACCTTTAAGTTTGAATAAGTTAATAATTTATTTTTTCAAGCGAGATGATGATTCAAAAGTCTTTGGGTATTCCAAAATTATGGTGAAAACATTAATGCGTTTTACAGAATTACCTTTTCCGGTATTTTTGAAATTAAATAGTCGTTACCTAAAAGTATTATCTGTTGGAGATGTGTTTTACACTTCCGATGTTGATAAATACTCGCAAAAAGGAATTGAACGACTGTATATAAATAAGGCCGTAGGTAATTGGGTGTTAGTAGAAATTCATCGAAGAATGAAATACATTTTAAATAATCCCGATCAGCAAATTTCCGTACCTCCTCCTCCCGAAGATTTTGATGGGAACATTACAGATCAAATGCTAAAAACTGCGGAAGATGATGGGGAATTTGAAACATCCGCAACAACTACTACAGCGCCGGTCACTGAAGATACTGTAGAGGAAACTGAACAGCGTCTTAATGTTCCAAGCAGTCCCCCTCTATTGCAAGAAAATGCCGGGAATGTATTTATATTAGAGGAGACGCATGTTGTAGAGATCAAAAATTATTTAAAAAATATAGTTCATGTAGTGAAAAAAAATCCAGAAATCTCCAAACTACTGAAAATGTTAAAAATTAGCCGGGATAGTTCGGATTACTACTTTTCTCATATTGGGACTTTAATTAATATTAGTATAGCAATTGCTATGAATCTAGAGTGGCGAACTGAAAAAACCATCGAAAAGCTGGTGTACGCTTGTTACTTTCATGATGTCGGGCTATCTGAAAAACCGGAATTGGCCAAGATTAAAAATGAAGAAGATATGGTTCTGCAGAACATATCTGATGAGGAAATACAGTTAATTCATGATCATCCCTCGAAAGCAGCAACTTTAATAAAGAATATTAAAGAGTTCCCAGAAGATGTTTATGTGATTGTAGAACAACACCATGAGTTACCTGATGGTACTGGATTCCCTCGAGGACTGAATTCTAATCGAATTACTCCCATGGCCACTGTTTTTATTGTGGCGCATGATTTAGTCGATTACTTGATTGATTTTCAAGATTGGGATATTCAAACGTACTTACAGGAACGAGAGAGTATTTTCACTGGCAGTAACTTTCGAAAAGTTCTGCTATCGTTGAAGAACATTAAGATCAGTGCTAATGACCTCATCGTTCAGGATAGTCAAAAAACTTGATTGATGGATGTCTTACTTAGATAACTTACTGAGATGACTTCTTATAGAAATTTTTGTCGAAGAACACTTTCTAGCGTTGGCATACCAATCTCCTGCAGTTCATATTGTACCCGCATACATGGTTTGCGAATATTGATGATTCTAGAAAGATCGATTGGAGTACCGATAATTACCAAATCACAATCTATAGCATTAATGGTATTCTCTAGATCACGAACCTGCTCATCACCATATCCCATCGCTGGCAACAAGTGTCCAATATATGGATACTTCACGAAGGTTTCCGCAATTTTGCCTTTAACAAATGGACGCGGATCTATAATCTCCTTTGCTCCAAATTTCTGTGCAGCAACTACACCCGCTCCAATCTTCATTTCACCATGAGTAAGCGTTGGCCCATCCTCCACCACCAACACCCGTTTACCGCGAATTTGTTGCGGATCGGAAACAGTAAGCGGTGATGCCGCTTCGATAATAATGGCCGCAGGGTTATATTCCAAAACATTGTTGCGAACAGTAACGATCTCTTGATAGTTAGCGCTCTCCATTTTATTAATCACAATTACATGAGCGCGGCGTAGATTGACCTCGCCAGGATGGTACTTCAGCTCATGACCGGCGCGTAACGGATCCACCACCACAACTTCTAGATCAGAACGATAAAATGGAATATCATTATTTCCACCGTCCCAAAGAATTACATCGGCTTCCTTCTCGGCCTCCCGTAAAATTGCTCCATAATCAACCCCCGCATAAATTACGCTTCCTAGCGCAATATGCGGTTCATATTCTTCCATCTCCTCAATAGTACAACGATGTCGCTTGAGATCATCAATTGATGCAAAACGTTGCACTGCCTGGACCGCAATATCACCATAAGGCATAGGGTGACGTATAGAAACCACTTGCTTGCCCATTCCCCGTAAAATCCCCAAAATCCTGCGAGTTGTCTGTGATTTGCCACAACCAGTACGCGTAGCACAAATTGACACTACCGGACGACTGGACTTAATCTGAGTATTCGCGCTCCCTAACAGACGAAAATCCGCGCCCAGAGCGAGCGCAAGCGATGCCCGATGCATTACATATTCATGCTGCACATCACTATAGGAAAAAACCACTTCCTGAACATTCTCGCGCTTGATAATATCCGCCAACTCCGATTCCGGACGAATAGGAATCCCCTTTGGGTATAGTGGTCCGGCCAACACCGCCGGATATAACTTATCGGCAATATCTGGAATCTGAGTGGCAGTAAAGGCCACCACCTCATAGTTGGAATTTTGCCTAAATGTGGTATTGAAATCGTGAAAATCACGACCGGCCGCACCCATAATTAATACCTTGCGCCTTCCACCGGAAGAAAAATTAGATAAACCCGACAAATTTGCTGAACTAGATGCGTTAGACGAACCAGACGAACCAGACGAACCCGAAATACTCATCCGCAACCTCCTGCATTTAAATTTTTACTAATTGTCGTGAAATGTTGTACACTATAACATCGTTTTTCACACGATGTATTACAGCACAAATCCGATGTAGGGAGTATCCTGTGTTGTATTTAATTTGTAAAGTCGAGTTTAGAAATTGCGCTTAAAAGCGCCCAGCTTACGGCAACAGCTCATGGCAACACATAATAATAATAGGCACGCTTGTTCGAAAGCTTTCCTTGATGGATCCATTCCCTGATAATTGTCAATTGTTGAGAGTCAGCGGCAGCAGGAGAAGCAGGAGAAGCAGGAGAAGCGGGAGAAGCAGGAGAAGCAAACCCCAAGGACAACTGCCTCAAAGACTCCCCACAAATGATAGCGGCGATGGTAATCACCGACAAACGTAAAAAACAGAGATGAATAGTGGCAATGCGAGGCGCCAAAAATGCTAATACCGACATAATAAAAAATTTTATCGAAAATGTTTAAAGAAGCGCTAGCTTTTTACCGAGTAAAGTAAGTGCGCGGCACTGAGGCAGTGTGGCATTGTGCGGAACTGTGGCCCTACCATACTACCGCATTAACATCAACGGGACCTTTTTTCCTAGGCCTCATGGAAAAAAGAGACATATTATAATAGTATTTGAGTATGAAAATAAAAAAGTGTGCACTATTTGACTTTGATAAGACCATATCCGACCGTGATTCACTACTGGGATTTTTACTTTTCTCAGAAGGAAAACTAGGTACCCTCTTAAAACTATTACGGGTTACACCCTACGTATTCGCTTACGTTTTAAAGATACTACCTAACAAGGTGATCAAGAAAAAGCTTTTTCAAGTATTTTTTTCCGATTGGAGTGTAGAAGAGTTTCAGCGCCATTCACGGGAATATTCACAAAGATGTATCCCAAAAATCATTCGAGATGATGCCCTACGCAGAATATTCTGGCACAAAAAAAAAGGCGACCGAGTTATTGTAGTCTCCGCAACCTTCAAAGAGTACCTGCAACACTGGTGTAAGTCGTACAACTTAGAGTTAATTGCTACAGAAGTACATTTTGATCTCGCATCTAGCTCATCAACTACCCCCCAAGATAAATCTAAAGACCAATCTATCGGAAAGAGTTTTACTATTAATAATTGCTACGGACCTGAAAAAGTTAGTCGGATAAAAGAGTACTTGGGCGAACGCGAAGTTGGCGAAAATTACTTCTACGCCTACGGAGATAGTGATGGCGATCGCGAAATGTTGGAATTCGCCGATGAAGGTTACTATCGTAGATTTTCATGATTCTCAAACAGAGACATATCAAATATAGGCACCTCAAATATAGACATATCCATATTTGTAAGATATGTATGCATAATGAACACAGTAATGAACAAGATGAAGAAAATATTTATCACCGGCGCTTCCAGCGGAATCGGTTTGGAGTTGGCGAAAGCATATCTCTCTCAAGGAAATATTGTTGGCGTCTGCTCACGCAATTTGTCGCATTTATCAACAGCATGGATAAAAATCTATCAGATTTTACCAAATAACCTTTTCCTTTATGAGGCCGACGTAACTGACCGGGAACGGATTGTCTCCGTTATCACCCAATTTGCAACAGAAAACGGTGGGTTAGATATTTTAGTGGCCAATGCTGGAACAATGATCACAGATAAAAAAAGAATTCCTGATTTTACAAATGTCCGTGAAGTATTAAATACTAACATTATGGGAACAATAAATACCTTCGAGGCCGGCCTAAAAATAATGCTTGCAGATCTCGCAAACAAAGATGATGGTAACCATGGCCACTGTGATCGCAACGGTCGCAGCAGTCATAGCGGAAACTTGGTGGCCATCGCCTCAGTAGCAGGCATGGTTGGTCTACCACATACCGCCGCTTATTCCGCTTCTAAGGCGGCAGTTCTCAAGTGGTGCGAATCCTTTGCCATCGATTTACGCCCACTAGGCATCGTAGTCACTGCCATCGCACCTGGGTTTGTTGATACACCATTTATCCGTTTTAACCGCCATTACATGCCATTCATTATGTCGCCTGAAAAGGCCGCAAGGTTGATTATCAAAGCGGTAGAAAAAAATAAGGAACTATATATATTTCCACTACGAATGAATATCGTCATGACTTTACTATACCATCTGCCTAGATTTCTCTATCGATGGTTGATGCGACTGGTCCGATTTTATTGACTAAGGAATGGGAAGTTATTAAAGTTCTATTTCCTAAACCCCACGCAAATCGAGTTCTGTTTTTAAGTTTTTAAAAATAAAGATCCACTGATTCACTCCTTTGCCATGAAGGCAAAAATGAAAACTTGATTATTGTTAATAATTATCCGCCGCCGTACTATTTTTGTTTATTTCTCGAGGTTTTTTTGAGATTTTTGCTGATTTTTTCTAATTTTGGCACGATTAGATTCGATTAATGCTATCGATAAATTTATCGATCAATTTATCGCTCTATTCACTGTTTAAATCTTGCTGGCAAAATTATCAGCACCGCAGACTCGGTACGTAGAAATTCAATACGCCCTTTAAGTTCCTCAATTAACGTATTAAATGAAGTTAAATTTATATCACTCTTCTCCGATAGAAAAGGAGAAACTAATCGTAACTCTACTTCATTGGTAACTTCGCTGTAGCGACCAATCAACTTAATCTTCTTTGTTTCGATAGGACCGATTTTTAACATTTCTAAAAACCACTTTAATAGATCAATAATCAATTCTTCCAGTTTATGTTCATAACCAAATACCATACAACGAACATCGCTAGAAAGTTCTTTATTTACCTCTACCCCGTCTTTACGCATAGTTTCTTCGATCAATAAAAATGCATTTTCAATAACTTTATTTACTTGAATAATCCCCAGCGCACCTGCATCTCCTTGCATACTAGAAAATTCTCTTAAATGGGTCACTACCTTTTTCATCTTGTCCATCACCTCTTTTATTTTGGTGACAGTCTCTGCTAAAATTGGGGTTTGTTCTAATTTTTCAGCACCCAACAATACCTTTAATTTTGAAAAATAGGTGCTCATAATTGCCAGCGGATTGTTTAATTCATGGGCCACTCCCGTACTCAACATCCCTATGGTGGCCATCTTTTCTGACTTTAATAATTGATTCTGCAAATTTTTTATTTTTTGAATATTACTAATATTAAATATAAATTCTGATAACCGTCCTGCACTGCCCACTCGCTCAGCAACAGTTACCGATATGATCACCGCCAATTTCGTACTTGCACCAATAACTTCGACTTCAAAATTGTAAAATCCCATTCCCTTTTCTTTTAGCGCAAAAATTTGGGCAAAAATTTCTTTTTGCTGTTGAGCAAAGTTAACAATTTTCAATAGCTCAAAAATGTTTTTACCAATTACTTCATCGTAAGGGTACCCCAACATTTCAGTAATTACTTTATTAACTAAAGTTATCTTAAAATTAATATCGGTAACTACTATAATTTCCGACATTGATTCCAGAATATTGTTTATATACTTTTTGGAATCATCTAGGGCAATCATCAATAACGTATTCTCTAAAACTAAACTGATATTATCCAGAAGATACCCGATAATTTCGATCTCTTTTTCTGCGAATTTTTCTCCGTTTTTTTTATCGTATAATTCTAACACCCCCAATGTTGCGCTCTTGGTTTTTAATGGCAATGCCAATAAACTATTAACCTCACCGCTCGCTACGACCTGAGGTAACAACGGATAGATAGATGGGGCATGTACATCCTCAATAAGCATAGCTTCCTTGCTTTGGTGGACAAAACTTGGTAATAATTTAAGTTGATCAGAACTGGAAATTTTGATCCCTACCAGGTTCTCCAAAGTGGACTCTCTCAATATCAGAGCAGTGCCTGACGTTGACTCTTCTTCTAGGTATAAGAGTAGGTGTTTAACCTCAAATGTTTCATAAATATTTTTAAATAAAAATTTAATTTTTTCCGGAAAATCTATTTGCGGATTGGCAAAATAACTAGCAACATTATTGGTAAGATTGAGATAGGCGGACTGCTTTTGTAGATATTTATTATAATCTTCCAAGGCAAGATTGTAATTTTGTAATTCTTCAACTTGTTCTAATAAAATATCTGTCTCGCTCTGCTTGATCTCGTTTTTCTCGTTATTCTCGTTAGTCTCGTTAGTCTCGTTTTTTTCTTTTTTTTCTATTTCGCCCTGTTTTTTTTCCTCCATAAATAATTCTCTCGTTTAACGTTTAATTAAATTAAAAATACCAAAAAAAATATTTTCATCATATTTGCCCGCACCTTTGCCTGCTCCTTTCCCCGCTCCTTTGCTGGACTCTGGGCCATCTGATATTTGCGCTTCGAATTCGGCCTTCATCAGATCAAGCGCTGCGAGTGGGGACATTTTCTTACCTTGTCGTCCCATTCCTGAGACTAATTTTTCAAAATCATTGGCCACTGAAACAATTTTTCCCAAATGATGAATGAATGTAGAAGTCAGTTGATTGGGATATCCTCGCCCGTCTGGACGCTCATGATGCTGAATAATAATTTTTTCTACCTCCTCATCAACATTTTTCATCTTTGCACGCATTAACCTGACACTCTCTTCAGCATGTCCCATGACAGTCGTTAATTCTTCAGCAGTGAGAGTGCTTTCATCATAGCGATATTTTTCCACCAACTGCGCATCAATAGAGAATAGACCAATATCGTGCACAATTCCCGACACCCCAATGGCAGTCAGTGACTTTTTATTGATGAAACCTAAACCCATTGCAAACATCACGCTAAAAGTACTAACGTTAAGGGAATGGGCAGTCAGCGGTGATTGATTTTTGTTAATAATATCAATGATCTTGTCGTAAATACTACTTAATTTTTTATCTGCAACTTCTGCAATAATCTCTTTGACCATTCCTACCGCATTTTTATGCACTTCCTCTATTTTTTTTTCATCGTAATCAGCGGTGAACAATCCGGTCAGAATATTTTCGGTGGCCTCTTTGATTAGGTGTTTTTTATCATCCTCACTCAACGACTCATCATTGATTATTTTTGAGAACTTGCTAGTGCTTTGTTTTAAAAAGACTTCCCTCTCTGCCTCTTGGACATAGAAAGTAGTAAGCTTTCTACCTTTAAATTTTTCAAAAACCTCCTTTTCTAAGATTTCTCCTTTTTTTCGAAAAAGTAATAATTTTTGATTAACTTGAAAATGAATATAAAGGGAAAAATTCAAAAAAGAATTAGGTTCTATATCCCATAATCCGACAGGAATGTACCCTTTGAGCACCTCACCATTCTCGCTACTAGAACTATCACTCAGACCACCGCTCAAATTGTCACTCCTAATAAATATCTTAAATATTTCAAGCTTGCCGCTTTTTGATTTCGTCCTTAATTGCAGCGAGCTTTTTTTCGATTCGAGATGACTTAAAGATCAGCTGTACGATTTTGCTCTTGGATTCCTCTAGATCATGCTCGCTTTTAGTGAAGAAAAAGGCATCTTCTACCTCAGCAATACGCTCAAAGTAAACATTGTTGAGCTCAGACAAAATTTCGTATGCCATTTGCAGATATCCAGCAAGTTCCTTATTGCGTTTCTTTAACCACAAAAACTCAGCACCCCGAGATACTGCTTGAAAAAGCTCTTCCATTTCGAAGGGTTTTTCAATAAAACGATAAGCACCAAGCTCTACAGATTTGATGGCCATCTGTTTCTCACCGTGTCCAGTGATAAGGATGAAACAAAAATCCTGCTCTTCTTTGGCAACCGCCTCTAAAAATTCCATCCCGTTCTTTTCGGGCATCAGGATATCGGAAATAATTACATCAGGCCGTTCTTTTCTAAAAAGTTCTAAACCCTCTATACCATTTTGTGCAGTGATTACCTCGCAACCTGACTCTTGCAGACAAAACCGAATATTGTCTCTTAATTCAGGCTCATCATCCGCCAATAATACCCGTATTTTTTTTTCACCCATTGCGCTTACCCTCTCCTTTTGATGCCGGTTCCTACAAAATAACGATTACCTCTCAAAAACCGGCGGCCTCTGGGAGGCCTATTTACGTTAATATTATAATCATATAATTTATTATCTGAAATTGATTAAAAATTTGTTATAACTTTATAAAAAAAAATATTGTTGGTATAAAAAAGATAAAAAAACCATTTAATAACACCTTAGGTCACACAAAGTTATAAGTACATAAAGATAAATACGATGGAATCCCGACCATATTCATCCAGTAGACAATTAACAGTATCAACGATACTCAACAATAAGTGTATTTTAATGGCGATTATCATTATGAAACAACCCTTTGTAATTAGCTGGCGACTTTGCCAAGTTTACCTCCGAACACTGTAAAGTTATTTATGAAAGGTTGCTTATATTAAACAACATTATGGCCGCGGAAAAGGCAAAATACTAATGAGTGATTTTTTTCCCATAGTACGGCTTTTTATATGAGTGTAAATAAATTCAGATCACTAACTCAAAAATTCAGATATTTTTTTATCTTGCATGATCATTTAGCACTAATTTTCCATACAGTACTGATAACTATTTTTACTGCCACTTTGATTAATCTTAATAGTGGATATAATTTTTTTATTGATGACCATTTTGTACTTTCTCTCAAAGGTATAGAAAAATATTTGCCAGGTATCTTCTCTCGAGATTATATTATTCAAAGTAGCAATCAGGCACATTGGCCTTTTGAATATTTAACATATATCGGACTTAAATATAGCATTACAGAAGTTCTATATTTCTCATATTGGTTGCTTTCAATTTTTATTTTTTCATTATCACTTCAAATTTTTACCCAAAAATATTTTGCACAAATAAAATGGGCACCTTACTTCGTAGTGGGATTCGTTCTTTGGGGACCGATAAATCTTCTGGGGGCATTGGGTCCACTTTACAGGGCAGCTCATCCCGCACCAATGGGTGCATCGTTAATTCTCCTAGGTTTAACAATGTTAATTATTGGAAAAAAGTTCATCTCGTGGATTCTTCTTTTTATCGTATTTTTTGTACACATACATCAAAGTCTCCTCTATTCAATATTTCTATGTCTATCCCTCCTTTTCGATAGATCATACTCGAAAAAACAAATAATTTTTTTTAGTTCATGCATTATTTTATTTTTGCTTATATGTTACGGAACTGCCCATGTACTAAAACTTGATCAAGAATCCAGCAAAATGATTGAGCTATGCCTAAGATACATTCCATATCATTGTTTTGCTAAGTCTTGGCAGCTTTCTACATTTTTGCCATTAATTCCAACTATCTTCTTTTCTATCATCCTTGTCATTTACATGAAAAAAAATTTTAATATCACAACACTATATGCCCTACTACCCTGTAGTCTGCTAGTATTTTCCCTGCTTGCTGACCGGTTAGATATCTTGTTTTTTAACTTTATCTCCAGAAGATTTTATCTACATCAGTTCTCAACTTTTACCTACGTTTTTACCGCTTACGGTCTCTTGTCTTGTTTTCTCTATACAACCATTAGTACAAAAAAAAATCTTACATACTACACACTAACAACCGTACTATACTCTGGACTAATTATTATATCATTATGGTTTTGGGTTACAGCTCCAAGTGCTATTTTGGAGACCAATCCAGTTATTGGCCATTATTTTTCGGTTGCATATGTCTCTATTCTTTATCTCGTAACAAAACACCTCAGACGAATAAATAAACGATATTATTTCCTATTAATCGCACTTATATTTGCAATGCCAACAATAAAACTTCACCTAGAAATTTCTCCACAAATAATTCATGAAAGGAATAGCATTGCGGTAATGAAAAAATTTGGTCAAAATATCCAAAAACTTTTGTCTAAAAATTCCCTGGTTTTAATTCCTCCTTCGCTTATTTGGTTTAGACTTTATGCACAACGTTCTGTAGTGGTCGATGCTAAATTTATGCCTCTGGGTGGAACAGCTTACAAAGAATTTGATACCAGAATGACTGAACTCTCAGGAGATTGGTCGGGAATACCTTTTCTGCAATTATCAATTGAAAAATTATCTGCCTCGATAAAAAAATATAAACCTACTCATGTAGTTTTAATGAACATAGATCCCAAAATAAATTTTGCAAAAAAACGATGGATATTAGTGATGGAAGATCACATTGCTGGTCTAAGTCTTTTTTCAGTTCCCAGTTCATCCCCAATATGGCCGGAGCAGCATATAAAAATAACATTAGTTAATCCATAGATCTAAAATTATTCAAAAAATTTTTAAAAAAAGTTTTCCTCAGTTATTCTTTTTCATTTTTGAAATAATTAGGCAGCCAAAATTAAGCTTGTATTCCCATCTGTGAAAAAGGTTACCCAAAAAAAAAGAAATGGCCGCCACAAATGGAGCAATAACAAAAAAAGTTTTCATCTCAGAGATTTCCATACCAACGGTTTTAACTACATCTTTTAATTTGCTAGTAGTGTATCTATTGATGTGTTGTTTTTGATATTGAACATGACTAATTTTTTCAACAATCCTTTCAATTAGGGGCCAAAAGCTATTGTAGTTTGGGGTTGTAATAATAATTATCCCACCTGTTTTTAATATCTTCTTTATATTTTTCAACATTTTTAAAACTTTTTCGGGATGGATGTGCTCAATAACTTCAAGACAAGTCACCACGTCAAAGGATTTTTCCGGAAATTCAAGTTGATCGACGTTCATACATTTGAAATTAACTCGTCCAAAAAATTGCACGGACACCACCTTTTGTGCAAATTCTATCTGTAAAGGGGCAATATCCACACCAATAGCAGTCATATCTTTTCGCTGTGAAGCGAGTATTTGTAAAAAGGCCCCAGGTCCACAACCGACATCCAATAAATTATTCGCTCGTTCAGGAATCAGCTTACATACCTCTTTAAATTCGTTTTGGTGCCAAAATTGCCTAATGGCAGATCCACTGAAGGTTGCATGATAGTAATATCCGACAGGAATTACATTGTAATCAAAAACAGTCAAGTCTTTCATATTTTCGTTTTCTTTTACATACACTCGTATTACCGACAAATTCATTGGCCAGGTCTGGCCAGGTCTATTTTTTGTAAAAACTTTATTTTCACTAAATTAAAGGCGCCCTTTAGGAGTTTCCATGCTTCGGCCGGACTATGGAGATTTCTGAATCTTTGAAAAATAAGTTTGTACCGAAAATAAAAGCTGAAGAGTCCCTCATCAAGAAGATCATCTAATTCTTTCCTTGTAAGACCATTGTTAAATATAGGTGTGGCCATAGGTACATCGGGATTTTTTGCAAAATTAGACCACAAATCGGCCGCCCAGTATCCTAAACGAGCACCTTCATTGAAAATTTCACAGTGGTTATAAGCAACAAGAATGGCATACTGGACGTAATCAAGCCCAATAGAATTAGCAAAGGAAAAACGTTCCAAGATACTCTGCCTAGAATCTCCTGGAAGATTAAGCATAAAACTTCCCATGCTGTGAATTTTATACTTATAACATAGTCCAATGGCCATTTTAATCTGATCCACTGTAATATCTTTACGAAGGGATTTGAGTCCTGAATTAGTATGGGTTTCTATTCCAAATTGTATCCTTTCGCAACCGGCAGCTTTTAGTGCCATCATAACTTCTTCATTAATCACGGCCACCCGTGCCCGAAACCCCCAGCTAACATGAATTTTTCTTTTTATTATTTCAGCACAGAAATCAAGTATTCTCTTTGCGGTTATACCAAAGACATCGTCAAAGAAAAAAACTTCATTAAATCCGATAGAGATTAGGTATTCTATCTCGTCAACAACTTTTTTAATATTTCTAGAACGATATAACTTATCCGTAGAATTACAAAATGTGCATTTAGATGGACAACCACGTGAACTGATAAGTGTTGCCATAGTTTTTTTTGCACCGACAGGGCAGCGATATTTATCATACATCACAAAATTTCTGTCTGGAATAGGTAATTCGTCGATGGGTATTTGTTGTAAAGATCCGGGATTAGTGACAATGTCTGGTCCTTCTCTTCTGAGAAGTCCGCAAATTTGATCTATTTTTCCTTCGTTAAAAAACAAAGCACAAACAAGTTGCAGAAAAGGTAGTTCGCCATCCCCAAAAATACCAAAATCGGCATCATCCAAACTTAACGCAAGTTCCTTGAATGAAGATACATGTGGGCCACCGATAACAGTTACAGTATCAGGAGATATACATTTTACTATATGGAGGGTTTTCTTGACATCACGTAAGGTAGGTGTCATGCAGGTTATTCCTACAATCTGTGGTGAAAAATCTCGTATCTCATCCTCAAGCTCTTCATAATTTTTGTACTCAATGGACGTATCGATAATCCGTATTTCCGCTTTGTTTGCAAGTTTTTTTTTTATATAAGTTGCAATATAAAGAAGACCTAATGGAGGATATGAGCCAAATGCATCGTTGATAATTTTTTTTCGTTCCATTACAAGTTTATTCTGATTAGGAGGAGTAAGAAGAAGAATTTTAACTAATGAAAAATCGGTCATATCAATGTCCTGTTAAAACATACCAACATCTTCCGCACCTGCATAACCCACTATTTTCATACGGAATTATTGTATTGTTCTTGCTAAAACGGACTTCGTCATCTCGCAACAGGAAATCGTGAGACGACGCAACCTGGATATAAGGCAAAAATAGTTTTATTTTATAAAGCAAAATTTATATAGACCCTTTATTAATTATATGAAAAACTTGTACATCATAAACTATACGTTTGTATATTGTTTCCAATTTGTAAATCATAAACAGCTAATGTCTTTTGTAGTTTCTGGAGAAATGACCGTTATGTTCAAAAATTATTGTCACCCAACCGCTATAGTTGAGCAAAACGTAGTACTTGGTAACAATATTCACATATGGCACTTCACTCATATACGAGAACACGCAATAATTGAAGACGATGTGTCTATCGCCAGAGACGTATATGTCGATAAAGGAGTAAGAATTTCTAAAGGAACAAGAATCCAAAATGGAGTAAGTATTTATAGTGGTGTCCAAATTGCACCCTACTGCTTTATCGGTCCACACGTAATCTTTACTAACGATCTAAGACCTCGCGCAGGAAATAAACAGTGGAGCATGACCATGACATATTTGCAAATGGGGTGTACACTCGGTGCAGGAGCAATCGTCAAGGCCGGGATAACCGTTGGTGAATATGCATTGGTCGGCGCAGGATCAGTTGTGACCCACAATATACCTCCATTTAATTTGGCCGTTGGAAATCCTGCAAGAGTAAAGGCAATGGTTTGTAGCTGCGGAAGATCCAATCTCCCATTGGATACTCCTCGTCTTGAACTATTGAGAGACTGTTGTTATGAAAATTTAAATGAAGATGCAATAAATCATGTTAAGGAATACTTGATGTCAGTAATCAATCACTGAACGGAATACACCCCGAGAAGATAGCATCCGATTTATAAGGTTTATAGCAAATATGTTCACACTAGTCTTACCTTTTTATAATGAAATCAATAAACTAAAAATTACGCTGGAAAAAATCTTCCCTAACTTAAATATCTATAACATCAATCAAGTAATTTTGGCACACAACGGGAAAAAATTAGATACTAAAATAATTAAAAACGAACTGGATATATATCTTCAGGATAAAAGGTTTTTACTACTCCATACGGATGATCCTGGTCTGGGAAGCGGTTACCGTTTAGGTATCCGGCATGCTATTTCAAAATATATCATTTTATCTGCCTGCGATTTTCCTTTCGGTTTTTCTGATATAGAAGCTTTTCTTGATTTTTATAATAAAAATCAAACCTTCCTATCTAACAAATGGGACATACACCCTAGTGGTCACCCTATTTATGGACAAAATTTGCCAGATGAATGTTTCGTAATTGGGTCAAAGGCCCATCCTAGATCTGTAATCTTCAATCTCCCTCCAACCCGAAAACTGTTGTCTCTCGGATTTTATTGGTTAAGAGTGATAACGTTAGGAAAGCAAACCCCAAAAGATTCGCAGGGTACTATTATTATTTCTAAAAAATTGGCCATAAAACTAGAAAAATTGGTAATTTCTAATAATTATTTTTTTTCTTTAGAAATAATAACCATTCACCTGTGGAATGGTGGAATAATAACTGAAATACCAGTTCGCTATAATGTGAACCGTACTGATAAAAGTTCAATCAATTTTTTTCGAGAAATATTAATAATGCTTGTGTCGTTGATAAAATTGAGATCATACAAAAAATATATATTTCAATAAATAAGATACACCCTACATATGTTGTAAAAATAGATGAATCACAATAAGTTAGTTCTTTTTATAAAGCAAATCAATTCAAAGAAAGAAGTGATATTTTTTTATTCAGGAATAGCATATCTCCTTCTGTTCTACGCATATCCCATGGTCAAGCACTGGAATGAAGGCGGTATCGAGGATTGGAACGGATTTGAGGCATTTTCGGCCATACTAAGATATTTTTACTTAAAATTTCACACCTTTCCCCTATGGGATCCATATCGTCTAGGGGGGTATCCTTATTTGGCAAATCCTGAGCAACATGCCTTTTCACCATTTGTGATCTTCGAATTAATATTCGGAGTCCATGGTGGTTTAAAAATTAATATATTCTTGCATGTGCTAATAGGTTATATGGGCACATACTTATGGTTGAAAAAATCCAATGAGAAATTTTCTCCGTTGGTACTAATGTTAGCATCAATAATATATTCAACTACTGGCCACTTTGTAGCGCATATTAGTGTGGGACACTGGGGCTGGCTTGCTTTTATGTATTGGCCATGGATCATATTGGGCCTCTACCATCTGAATAAAATTGGAGACAGTTACTGGTTCCTTTTGCTATTTTTCTATTGTTTACTGTTTACCATCGGTAGTCCAAATTTTTTAGTTTATACTTTGATATTAAGTTTTTTTACATTGATATTTAATTATCTAAAACTGACCTTGAATAAAGATATCTTCATCTATCGATTAACCACAATTATCTTTTTATTATTACTAATTTTGATTATTTCGTCCCCCAGTTACATTACATCTTTTTCATGGATGATGATTAAAAATCCACGAATAATGATGGAAAAAGAGAACCTAAATATTATTAATATTATTAATCAATTTTTTATTCCTCTACATTTTAGTAAAGATACATTATTTCAAGCACAAAAATATCAAAATCATGAATATTTTAACTACATTAACATTGTGACAATGTTTTTCTTCTGCTACAGTTTCAGTACACAAAAAATGCGAGACTTGTTGTATAAACAACAATACCTAATTTGGATGGGAGTTTTTGGCCTCATTTTATCATTAGGGAATTTTCACAACTTCGCCCCTTATACCTTGCTCCATAAGCTGCCACCATTCTCCTCAACCAGAGTTCCATTCAGATATATTTTGCTCACTATTCCTGCAATTATTTTCTTCTCGTCTGTTGGACTTCAGTCCATCATAGAAAAAATTGATAGTAGATTATGGTCTAACCACAATAAAATTAAATACGGCATATTTTTCTTATTACTAGTTGTTATATTTTTTCTCAATATTCCAACTCAAAAATTTTTCGACAGAAGCTGGGTTGATACAAAAAACATAACTGCACTTAGTAAACTAGACTATCCTACACGTAACTTTCAACAGGCCATTAATCCGAAATTTTTATTTCGGGAGAAAATTTTAAATCCGTACACAGGTATATTAAACTGCGTTATTTCGTTCCATGTACCTATCGGCCGTTTGAATATAGGGCCACTTAACCTCTGGAACAAAGAAAGCATAATAACCGATTGGACTCCAAATTCAGTAATAATTAATGCTGATATTCACTCTGATGTTATACACCTTAACATGAACTGTGACTCTCGTTGGAAGATAAATAACGGAAATTTAAAATGCAACAACGGAAGACCAATGATCATGGATTTCGATCGCTCTTTGCCCATAATTTTGCAATACCAAGATAAAATTTTATTTTTTTCGATTATAATTTCTTTGTGTGTATTTACAGTAGTTTTATTGGCCGGTGGGCACAAGTTAGTGCGCACAAGTTATATAAACACTCTCATAAAAAAAATTGTTAGGTTGTTCAGGTATAAAATAAACACATGATCAAATTAATATCATCACGCCCTCTATCCCCCACTCTCTTCGGCGCTGGCGCCATCCTGTTATGCATGTTTTTGCGAGCGACCGACTTGCTCTTCAGGAACAATACCCTTAAAACACTCCCACCTTTGACCCTGATTACGGTCGAGCACCTCTTAGTAACCATCGCACTTTTTACGGTGCTACCGCTCTGCTCCAAAGACAAATTCAAAGACAGCTACCCTCACCCGCGACAACTGCGTTCGCTGAATACCAAAGGAGTGGCGCTGCTGCTCTTTATTGCCTGTGGATCTAGTGTCGGCGGCATTTTGTCGTTCACCACCGCATTCCAGCTGATCCATCCGGCGGTAGTTATTTTGCTACAAAAACTGCAGCCGCTAGTGGTGATCATCTTCGCCTTTATTTTTTTAAAAGAGCGTCCTACTCCTAGTTTTTACCTTTGGGCAACAGTGGCACTTATCGCTGGATATATTCTTAGTTTTGGTTGGGTATTGCCTAGTTTAGTTTTGGCCAAACAGGCGATAAAAATTCAAGGATTAGGTTGGGCGCTGCTCTCAGTCTTTCTTTGGGGGAGCGGCACTGTCGCTGGAAAATACCTACTCTCTGGGTCATCTGGCCAGCAAATCAGTACCTCCGATCTCACTAAATTTCGATATATTTTTGGTACAATTTTTGCGCTGATTCTGCTGCTGACACTACGGCCACCAGTAGACGGCCTTATAGACGGCCTTATGGTGCTACCCCACGGCCCCACGCTGCTGACACTCCTACCATCCCTACTCTATATGTCACTTATCGCCGGGTATTTAGCGATAAGACTATTTTATTGGGGACTGCGATTTACTAGTTCAGCATCAGCATCGATCTATGAGCTATTTTATCCACTTTCGGCCCTACTGATCGGACAGATTTTTCTTGAACAAAAGTTGAACGTCATACAAATAAGCGCAGGCCTAGTTCTGATGTTTGCCATGACCAGAATTTCTCAACTCAGAACCCATGCTTAAAATCTATACTTCGAACTCAACATCATGGAGATCGCCCGCCCAGAAAAATCTCCCGCTATAGGAGGAGTTCTGTATGCGGCAGATGATGACTCATCTGGAGTTTTACCACTATTGGATGCGAAGCTGTACTCTGCAGCAAAATCTAGATCCATTGAATTATTCAAGAACTTAGTCCCCGCGCCTGCAATCAAAGTGTGTCCAATGCCTGGCGGGTAGAAAGTAACTCGCGCATAATCTTGGTTCGTAACCCTGCTAGTTATCACATATCCTGTGCGCAAATCCCAGCTTGACGACAATTTCCACTCTCCGCCCAGTCGTAAATTATGCATATCTTTCCACTTTTGCTCGATATCCGATATCTTAATGACTGCGCCGGTTGAGGTAGTGACATTCCCCGTAATCGTCAATTTTTCGTTGGAAGAATATTCGGTCCAAGTATAAGCGGCATAGAGCGCCAAAAGATCGCTTAATTTATAATGACCACCTAGGGTAATTTGATTAGGGAAAGAATTCGCTACCTTGGCCTTGCCTCCAACCATATCCAATTTCCGCGCAGCGCTGGCCATAACCATTGCCCCTGAACTATCTCCTTCGGCGTTAAAATTAATTGCTGAGCGCCACACTAACCCCATGCCCCACTTTTGATCATCTCCTTGATATTGAATTCCCACCTTTGCACCATCAAATTTAACTTCGCTGAGATCCTTGATTGCAACCCCTGTGAGATAAATCGGGGTCCCCCCCACACTCCGCACCACCTTTGCGGAAGCGAGTTCACCGCGCACGATACCGATTCTCCATACTACTCCTAATGACAGATTGTCGCTTAAACGATAACCTGCACCAAACCCAAATTCTAATAAAGTTAGATTAGACTTTAAATCTGGTTTCCAAGCACTGAAGTTGGAACTAATTCCACTATAATCTACCCCCTCAAACGAAGTGATTACTCCTCCTGCAGAATAAAAACCAGCACCTAATCCCAACCGCTTGTCAAGAAGTTCGTATTTACCCAAGATTCCTCCAGGAAGAGTCCACTGTGGGTCCGAGGATTTCTTTTCGTTGTTAATGGTAGCGGGCCCTTTTACAGCAGAATTATGCGGAGAGATATTAATACTGGCCTCATGGGCGGCTCCCCTCGCTAATCCAGCAGGATTAAAGTAAAGCGCATCCGCACCATCTACTGCAGAAACAGTTGCTCCCCCCAAAGCAGAGTTTCGTGCCGACCAATAGACACTCTTTTCATAACCTGCTCCCCAGCAGGTCCCAATAGTAAAAATAAATAAAAACAACAAACAAGACCGAGATGTACAGGCATTGGGACATGAACTTTTCATTCTAAAATCCTTTTGTAAAAGATTGCATATACCTACACTACAACCAACATAAAACTAAACGTATGTCAGTACAGTCTATATTGATTACACTCTCTGCGGCAACAATTCAATCTCTTTGAAATTTAAATTGTGGTAGACTCCCTGGCCGCAGCTGGTAGTTTTTGTCTGTTTTTTGCCTATTAATATAATATATGGAGTAGATCGTGATAACTATTACTATTAAAAAATCAGGCCAGTTCTTATTGACACTCAAGTTAGTGCTAAGTTTAATACTAAGTTTAATGCTAAGTGAGCACTGTCGTGCCAGTGCAGAAAGTAAACCGCAACCTCTGAATAAATCCCTGATTGAGGCCAAAGAAAATTTCCTGCATAAGATTGTGAGAAATTTGCATGCAAAACACCTTACTACCGATGATTTTTATCTGCAGGTAATAAATCCGATACTTAGCATATTCACAGAAGAAGATCTCAATAATATACTCGAGGAAAGAATAGATTTAATCTCGTCTGACAAAAGAGACAAAGCCGAAAAAATGTTACACTTTGTTAAAGTTTGGCACACGTATACCCAAAACTATCACGCAGAAATGAATGATTATATCTTAAGCAAAGAAGCGTTTTTAATGCAAGAGATATCCGGCAGAGTATCTTATCTAAAAAACAGACTATCTGCTGATAGAAAAAAATCGCACCATAAGTCTTTGGAAATTATCAACAAAGCGGAAGGTATTTTCAAAGTCTGGAACGACTATAAGACGGTGGTGAAAGGGGATCCGAAGGGGTTGGCAAAAAGGAAATATGCTTTTGAAGATTATTTTGAGGCCATCACCTCGCTAGAAGATCGTTTGGCCCAAAAACCCCATGGGTGTTCACCTCGAGGTATTCTCGAATCGACTGCATCAGCAACAACACCGATGGTGTTGCCCGAATCTTCTCCATGCTATTCTACGTTCTCTTCTTTCAAAGACTTTTTTAACAGCATTAAAAATGCTGGCAAGGTTGTTTCAACAGTAATTGGGAACAAGAACCGCAGTATCAAAGACAAGACACCCTTTACCGATAAGACAAGTCGACTCTTTCGTAGTCTGGGACGCTACTTTGGTTACAGTGTGTCCATTACTGGTGAAGAATACTTGCCGACTAATACCGCGACCGCAAATGCGACCGCAAATGCGGCCACACCCGCAAAAACCATAAATCTGATTCTGCCACCTCATCGGCACGGCATCGAAGATGCGATAATCATGGGAAATATGCGTTTGCATGATTATGCAGTATTTGCCAATCCGAAGACTTTTATTCCTAATGAATATTTTGCGCGCCTATTGGGTGATCTTCCAGAATTTATTGCTGTTGGCAATTGGCGCGGTCATCAACAACTAACTCCTCCAGACAAAATGATTGCCTCCCTCGAAAAAGGGATCAGTCATAACATATTCAATTTTCCTCAAGGGTTCATTACACTCACTGGAGAGATTCTTCCCCCAAACCAGTCCTTTGACAAAAAGGTAGTTCACAATTTGCTAATACACGGTTACCAAGTGAATATAATTCCTACGGTTTTTGAGGTCGGTGACTTTTTTCTGTCTAAGAATGGCGAAGTGGAGGACAAACAGCTCTCCGCTCGCATTCTGCGACCGATTCCTCCTAAAGCAGTAAAGTTTTTAATTTCTCTAGAGATGACACCCAATCAGCAGCTAGAACAACTCAATTCGATGCTATTACGTTCTCTGTGGATCGAAAACCTAAAGAAACACGGCGATGTTCCAGTAAATGCGCTGATAAAAAGAATGTATCAGCGACTTCCAAATCTTATGAACATTGTAACAGTAAACCGTGCGTCTGCGCCTGCGTCTGTGCCTGTGCTTACTCCTGTACTGAACCATCCTCAATCGCTTTAATCAAATAGGAACGCAGGTCACGAGGAGAAATAATGTCCTGAACGGAACCAACGCGCTGCGCCCGCTCTACACTATGAATTTGGTCGAAATTTTGCGCTACTACCATTTGGTAGTGGCGGTGAACCTCCTTATAGATTTCATCATAGTCGCGATCCGTAAAGTTAGGATCTTGTTTTAACTGCCTGCGCGCCTCAATCATTCGTGGATCGTTGTAAGTTTTTTCATTCACCAAGCTGGGGAAAACCACTGCGGCGGCAGCTCCCCCACCGATAACTGAAGCAAAGGTTTTTTCCAACGCAACCACTCGTAGGTTGGGATTCAATGCCCGCGAAAAAACTACATAGGCCCCGCCGTGATAACGGGCCACTACTACGAAGATGATCGGTCCCTTGAAGTTGACCACTGCTCTTCCGATCTCTGCTCCAAACTCTAGTTGCCCTTGTCGCAACGATTCCGGAGATCCATCAAAACCAGAAAGATTGGCCAAAATAACTGTCGGCAAACGGCAACTAAAAGAGTTGAGCGCTCTTGCCACCTTTTTCGATGAGTAGGGAAAAAGAGTGCCCCCCGTCCAGATATCTGGACCATCGTTAGGAATATGTCCCAAGCGCTTTAGTGGCCTGCTCTCAATGGCAATCATTCCGCTGGCATACCCGCCAATTCTACACTCCCAGACCACAGCGGTCTCTGCATTTTCCATCTGTTGCCAACGCTCTAAGTGAGGAGCATCTTGATCAATTACTGATTTCATCACTTGGCGAATATCGAATGCCCGCTTGCGATCAGGGTTGGATTCTCCCAAGAGAATATCCCCAATTACCCCTGAAATAGTCCCATTACCATCACCACTAACTTCCAAAGAATTTTGCGGATTAATGTGCGGATCAACGTAAGGATACAAAGTCACATCCCGATCCCAAGGGTCTTCGGTATAACGTCGCTTAGGATAATACACAGCGCCGGCGCCAGGATTGGCGGCGCTAGGATTGGCGGCGCCAGGATTGGCGTAAGTCAATTCGTAATGAACAAAAAGCAATTGATATGCCTGATTCAGATCCTTTACCCGAAATTGCGCCTGGCCGTTTGGACCCATCACTTTCTCCACACCTCCGATAGCATAGCTATCCTCAGCGGAAACACTTCCAGAGTACTCCAACGCTTTTTTTCCGGTCAGAAGCATTGCCCCTTGCTCGGTCATAATTAAAATTCCGCGCGTATGCATCAACATTGTGGCCTCAGCGTTCCAGTAGGATTGCGCCCCCACGTTTATTCCAGAGACAATAATATTGATTTCTCCACCGCTTTGAGTGAATTCAATAATCCTCCGCAACACCGCCGCTGTCCAATCAAGATTTTCGGTACCACTGTCCATATCGATACGTGCGCCGGAGGAGATCGGCACCCATTCTAGAGGTAAACGCTTTTCTTCGGCCAAATCGATGGCCGCAATCACCGCTCTGCACTCTTCCTCCGCCAAGGCCCCCAGGTTGCTGGAGGGATCGCTAAGCAACAAGACTCTACTTACGCCATCGGGAAATGCCCGCGAATGATTGGTGATAATTCCAAAGACAGTGTTATTACGATTTTCACCCGGTGGACGACCAGATACTGCCACCGGCCGTGTGCTCTGACTTTCGCCACTACCTTCGTAATCATATTCATCAAAACGATTTTGAGGATGTCGCTCGAAATTCAAAAGAGTAGTAACCAAAGCATATGGATAGTAAGCGCCTAACTGCACTGAACGTATTAATTTCTTTTCATAGGTATTTAGCGGCGTCACCTGTTGATTTAGGGGTGGACCACTTTTAATCACGATCGGTGGATTGGAGGCATGCTCAAAGCGCGTCTCCCTAATATCAATACGACCGTTAGAATGTCGCAAACGATAATTCAACGTCACTTTTTCTAAGTGCAAATCTTTTACCGCCTGAGTAATCGCTGCGGGGTAAGGTCCCAATCGTTCGAAGTGACAGGAGAGAGGGGAACGAATAGTGATAGAAATACGATTCCAGTGGGTAGGTTTCTTTCTTTTTGCTTGTTGAAAACGTAATGCCTCCGCTGCTGCCAACAGATGCTCCTCGAATCCTACGATCCTCTGAATCGCACGATTAGGTCCAAAATCGATCTGCGCTTGCGGTACGTCAACAAAGGCCAACAATCGTTCATCCTTATTATTTTGGTATGCACGTGCCTGCATCAACAGCAATCGCTCGCTCTTCTCAATCATGGTCAATTCAAAATTTTCAAAAAGATCAATACGCAGTTCACGATACTTTAAGGGAGAAATATCTTTTCGCGACAACGACTCCACCCATTCTTGTTCTTTCCTGCGAGTAAAACTTCTATAACTTATCGTTGCTCCTGCTAAATCCACCATCGCAGTAGTGATAGTGTTAGCAATAGGGGTAGCTGTATCAAAAACGACCACAGAAGACGAGATGATCAACAATTCCTGCAAATTAGAAACTTTACCTGCAAAATCTACAAAAAAGTGCTCTTCCGATAAATCAACGGCCTCACCACCAATACCACCACTGCTATCCATCAACAAACAGATACCCATCGCCATAGCGGTAGTTGATTCTGGTTCGGGAAGTTTATAAACAGCAAAATATCTTCCCTGTTTTAACCAATCTTTATTTTCCTGTATTAAACTCGCCTCCGCGCCCAACAAGTCGCGAAAATAATAATCAGCAAGCAATCTACATGCCAACCCTTTCAAGGCAAAATCGGAAGTGTGGCAATAATTCTTCAAAAGATCAATCACCACGCTTTCATCACTCTCTAACAGTCCTAATATTTCTGGTGACTTTGGATCGATTGATAGATCAATCGCTTTTCCTGCAAAAAGTGCAGACAAGACTTGCTGAGTATGTTCTCTACTTGCCTGCATGTTTTCTTTTTGAAATTGATGATCTAATAGGTAGTAACGGGTATGAGCGGCAGCGTCCGCTAGGGCATTATCGCTGTCACGAGCAATTTCACTCAACCCATCGAGCAAATCCATAAATTCATTCTTTTGCTCTATTTGCTCTACCAACTTAGGAATAACTTTCTGTAACTCAAAAAGACCTTGTAATAATAGCCAAGCTTTTGACCTTAGCTGTGCGTGCGAAAGATATATACGAAAGAGAATATCACTGGTTAACTCCCCTACTTCTTTCGAATCCTTAGCTCCATGGCCTATTCCTTGACGATAACACCCAATGGCATTTTCTAAAGAGTGCAAAAAACGATCAGAAAGCCCACTCTCCCGCAGAGTGCGGTCGCTGAGCATTTGTCGCCGAAAATAGTGTTTCAAATAATCCTGATAATCATGAGCACGCGCCGCACCTTGTTCATAGAATTCCTCTTTAGAAAAAAGTTTTTCAATAGTATTAAAAACCTTAATCCCATATTTGAATAATTCTAAGATTCGCTGCTGCCCCTCCGCGCTCTTGTTAGCAACTTTCAATAAACAATCAAACAGCTCTTTCCCAGAACGAGGAGAATCATATCCCAAAAATATCGCTTTAAATTCTCGCGCCAATAACTCCTCTTCCTCTATCTCTCCAGCGGGTGGTTTGACGAATACCTCAACTGCTCCCGCAGGTGACGCACTCACATCCGAGGTTGTCTCATCTTGCTCACTACTTTTAGCACTGATTTGCATCAATGGAGCACCAGCACATACCTGCTCTCCCTTTTTAACATAAATCGCTTCGATTATGCCCTCTGCCTCGGCAATAATCGGCATCTCCATTTTCATCGCCTCCAGTACCAACAGCAGTTCCCCCTTTTGCACGCTCTCACCAACTTCCCTTGCCATTTGCAACACCATGGATGGCGAAGGCGCCTTGACCATCCCCTGATTGTCCATCTTCAAATGGTAAGGGATTCCATCTACCTCACATTGAAAACTATCGCCGCGCGGCACCATCAACACCCGATAAGTTTGTCCATTTATGGTCAATTTGCACTCACCGCCAGCGTTAATTCCAGTGCCACGCTCTAGAAAAGCAACCACTGAAAGCTGTGTTTCTGCCGCAATTTGGAGATGATAATAATTCTCACTACACTTTCTGACCTTAAAATTATACTTTATTCCTTCATATGAGAGAGATAACTCCACGCCGACATCATTTTGCGAGCGTAAGTTTTGAGGCGCGGAGGGACGATCAAATTTCAGCAAAAAGTTTTCACACTCCCCTCGATAATTTTCCTCGTAATTATGAATGGCCAGGGAGATTAATGCCACCCCCCACTGTCCCCGCTGGTATAAATCTTGAGGCCGCTCTAACATCTCCGGTAAAAAAGAGGTTGAAACGCCCCCCTGTTGATACAATGGATGAGTTAGTAATGCCTTTAACAAGGCGCGGTTGGTGGTACCTCCCTCAATTTTTACTCGCAGTTCGTCCACCGCCCGGATCAATCTGGCAATTGCCTCTTCGCGAGTGGGAGCGAAAGAAATAATCTTAGCAATCATCGAATCAAAGAGAGAAGGAATACTGCTTCCCTCTTCTACCCCAGAATCTACTCTAATCCCCGGTCCAGTAGGTGGAACAAATAGCGACACTCGGCCTGGTGCAGGGGCAAAATTTTTGTCTGGATCCTCTGCGTTTAGGCGCACTTCTATCACCGCTCCTCGAGGCGTGGCACTCCGTTTGCTCGAAATTGCCTCTCCCATCGCAACTTTTAGCTGCATTTTCACTAAATCCACACCAAAAAGTTGCTCGGTGATCGGATGCTCTACCTGTAAACGAGTATTTACCTCCATGAAATATGGCTGTCGCCTTTTTAAGTCATAAATATATTCCACCGTACCGACACTGTAATATCCTGCTTTTTTGATCAAACGTGCGGCCGCTTCTTCCATCGACACAATTACTTTCTCTGGTAACAGCGCCGGCATGGTTTCCTCAATCACTTTTTGGTTATTGCGCTGCACAGAGCAATCACGAACCCCATAGGTGTGAATATTTCCATAATGATCCGCAACCACCTGCACTTCTAGGTGTCGCGCCAGCTCTACCAGGGCCTCCATAAAAACAACATCGTTGTTGGTAATTCTCAATGTCTCTTCTTTTACCGAGTGAAATTGCGTAGTCATGCAACCATGCCCTTCTCCCGTGCGAAAGACGCGACGAATCCCTCGTCCGCCGCCAGCATTAGCGGCCTTTAGTATTACTGGATAACCAATCTTATTGGCCCACTCCTCCGCTTCCTTCAACGAACGAATTCCTCCCTCACTCCAAGGTAGAATTGGGACGTCCGCACTAAAAGCAATCTTTTTCGCTGCTATTTTGTCGCCTAAAAGTGCCATCGACTGCGATGAAGGACCGATAAAAACTATTCCTGCGGACTCAATCATTTGAGTAAACAACACATCTTCGGATAGAAAACCCCAACCCATCCATACTGCATCACAGCCACTATCCTTAACAGCTTGAAACATCAAATCGCGATTAATATATGGGATTGTTGTCGCCTGGGTAACTTCCCCGGTGAAAGATATAGCATTATCAGCGACTTTTACGAAGAGAGAATGCTTTTCCTCTTCTAAATAAAAAACCACTGTACTTAAATTACAACCTTCGGAGAGGTTAAACTCCTTCACTGCCTTGATAAAACGAACTGCTGCTTCCCCACGGTTGATGATGGCAATTCGTGATGACTTACTCAAAACAGGAACGCCTGCACCGTTTGTCTTCTCTTCCACAGAATCTCTCCTTGACATCTTGAACTTCTTGAACTTTTTGAAATTTTTGAACTTTTTAACTTCCGGAATATCGGTGGTTACTTTTTACTTTATAAATTATAGTACACATATATTACAATTGGCGGGATTTTACGAGCAAGAAAATGACACTAATCTGAGGCATTGGTGGCAAATACAAAATATACCACTCCTTATCTTACCTTCTAATACACCTTTAGCGTACCTTCCACAACTTTAATATGTCGGTTTGAAAAGGCTCATTATCTATAATCATTCCAAAAGTCACAGCGATGGTGTCGCCGGGCTTGACCAGACCCCTGTCCAACATGGCCCGCTCTGCTTGTTCTATAATGCCTTTCACACCATATGACCATTCACCACCTATAGGATTAACCCCCCAGTAAAGGGCCAACCGATTCAGCACCGTTTGGTGTCGAGAAAAGCAAATCAACGGGGTTATTGGGCGATGAGCGCTGATTAGGGCAGCACTTTTTCCAGACTCTGAATACACCGCAATTGCTGAAAGATCGATAATTTTATTTAGCCCCATCGCCGCATCCGCAATAGCGTTGCTAAAAGTGTGCTCCCCCACCTGTAGTGATCTTTTAGAACGTATCAAGTAGTGTTCGCTCCCTTCCACTTCTCTAATGATTGAATCCAACATTTTGACTGCCTCAACGGGATATTTTCCAACTGATGTCTCTGCGGACAGCATGACAGCGTCGGTACCATCTAAGACCGCGTTGGCCACATCAGAAACTTCCGCACGAGTAGGCAGTGGATTTACGATCATAGAATCGAGCATTTGGGTAGCAGTTATTACTGGTTTGGCATATTGCTTAATCTCCTCAATAATTCTTTTTTGCAAAAGAGGAACCTTTTCCGGTCCAGCTTCAATTGCTAAATCCCCTCTAGCAACCATCACCCCGTCTGACACTTTTAAAATCTCTTGCAAATTTTGAATCGCCTCTGGTTTTTCGATCTTTGCTATCACCGGAATACCCGCAGAAAGCGCCTTTGCCTCCAGCACATCCTGGGGATGGCGCACGAACGAAAGCGCCACATAATCCACTCCCATCCGTACAGCAAATTCTAAGTCCCGTTTATCTTTTTCCGTCAATGCGGGAGTAGAAAGCGACACGCCTGGAAGGTTCATTCCTTTTTTGTCTTTTAAAACACCTCCCACCAAAACTTTACACTGTACCTCGCTGTCAGAAATGACCTTAACTATTTCCACTTGCAACAAACCATCATCCATTAAAATCTTGTCTCCAATATGAACATCTCTGGCCAACGGCGCATATGAATGGGGAATCCGACCCTGATCGCCCTCCCCTTGATAAGCAGCGTCAAATATAACCTCATCACCCGCATTAAGTGGGAATTCCCCACCTTTCATCTTCCCCACCCGGATTTTCGGTCCACAAAGATCTCCCATGATTGCTATTGGTTTACCCGACTTCTGGGCAGCTCCGCGAATATCGCTAATCGCTTCCTGATGTTGTTGATATTCTCCATGCGAAAAATTCACTCTTGCTACTTGCATTCCAGCATCAATCAAGGCCAACAACCGATCAATTCCTTTGGTGGCCGGTCCCATAGTACAAACAATTTTTACTCTGCGATTACCAGATCTGATTACATTCATATAATTATTCTCCTAAGTACGACCCGTATATGCACGAACCATAGAAATATCGGACCAATATTTAAAATTCATTAGCAATTTTTTTCTATCTTAAATTTTAACTAAAAAATATTGACTTAACTACTACCTCGTTATACCATCTGAGCAGTTTGTAACATGTAACATGTGACAATGGGGGAAATGGGGAATATAGATGGAACACGACCAAAAAGTTGCAGTGTTGATACAAAATCTCCACAAAAATTACTCCGGAAACATGGCATTACGAGGACTCAATTTAGAAATTTATGACGGAGAAATCCACGGATTACTTGGACCAAATGGTGCTGGCAAAAGCACGACAATGAAAATTTTGGCCGGAATAACTGCACCTACTTCTGGCGAAATATTTCTTTGGGGTAAAAATCCTTACGCAAATCCTAATGATCGTTCTAACTTAATTGGGTACCTCCCCGAAAATCCTCCGCTCTACTTGGATATGAGAGTAAAAGACTTTCTGTTATTTAATTTAAGGATTCACTGCAATCAAGCACTTGCCCAGACGCTTGCCAAAAAACAGCAACAATATGATGTGGTTGCTGCCGCATTGGAAAAGTTGCAAATTACCGATATTGCCAAACGTTTGATTGGCAACCTGTCTAAGGGATATCGACAACGGGTAGCACTCGCTGCGCTGCTAGTTTTTTCTCCCAAACTACTGATTCTCGATGAACCTACGGTTGGCCTAGATCCACTTTCGCTAATTGAAATCCGCAACATAATTAAATCCTTAGCAAAAGAGCACACCATTATTTTCACCTCTCACCAACTTGCTGAAGTCAGTAGCATCTGCTCGGCCATCACTATCATTCACCATGGGAGGGCAGTGTGGAAAACCGAATTAAAGGGCGAGGGGATGCCAACAAATTTAGAACAAAAATTTCTTGAGGTAATACATGCGGAAAATGCATCTACATCTAACTAATATTTTACTAAAAAAAGAATTATACAGTTATTTTACCTCCCCACTGCCTTATCTTTTGGCGTGTATTTTCATTTTTCTTTTGGGGTGGAATTTTTTTCATTCTTTGGTGACCTCCAAAGAAGACCAAATGGTTTCCCTTAGTAACTCGGTGATTATTCCAATATTTGGTAATATCAACTTTCTCTTCCTCTTTATTGCGCCGCTTCTGACTATGCGCTCCTTTGCGGAGGAGAAACGCGATCAAACGATTGAATTACTATTCACTTCTTCGCTAACAGATTTAGAAATTATTGTCGCTAAATATTTGGCAGTAATATCGGTAACTCTTTTCATTCTATTGTTTACTACCATTTTTCCCATTATTCTTGCGCTATCTGGATATAACGATTGGCCAATAATTTTTAGTAACTATTTGGGAACAATCATCAACATCGCCTGCTACCTTGCCGTAGGAATTTTAATCTCCAGTTGTACTCAGAATCAGATTCTCAGCGCGCTTATCTCCTTCGCGCTTTTAGTTTTTCTGCTCCTACTCGCCCACTCCTCAAATATTATTTCTAATTTTTCATTAGGACAAATGGTTGCTTATTTAAGTCTATCCAATCATCTATGGGCATTTTCGGCCGGGGCAATAAATAGCAGTGACCTTATCTATTATTTTAGTTTTATTATTTTTATAATTTTTCTAACCCATCGTTCTTTGTCTCGTAGAAAATGGTGAGCAAGGTAGTCAATGTCAATGTCAATGAAAAGTAGTTTTTTTCGTTATACCATATATGCCGTAAACATTATTTTGTATATCACTAGTTGTGTCACCTGGATCGTGATTCCTGAATTTTGGAAATTCAATCTTGGTCTCACTCTTTTTTGTATTTTATTAACCGCCTGGATTATGTATATCCATCGCCAACCGTTATCGAAATATGCCAATTCTCCACATTTCAAAGCACTTTTTGCTAACTTTTGTGGAGCAATTTTAGTTTTTCTAATTTTTGCAATTATTAATTTTTGGGGATACCACTTTCCTCGTCAGATAGATTTAACCAGACAGAAAAAAAATTCTCTTAGCTCTCAAAGTAGTGCTGTTC